>NZ_BAMP01000046.1 GCF_000615975.1 Nitratireductor aquibiodomus NL21 = JCM 21793
TCCGGTGCAAACTCGTGACGCGGTCTACAAGTAGCGCCAATGAACACCCGGACGTCGCTCCGGGTGTTCATCCACCGGTGCCGGTCTTACCCTTAATCCCGAAGAATGATGCGGTCGCCGCGAAGTTCGAAGCCGGCCAGCGTGTTGATGAAGCTCATTCCAAGCAGGCTCTGGTCAAGGCGTCCCGGCTGCGCGACGTAAATCGGCAAATTGCTCCGCACAATGGATCCCACCTGAATTTCCGCCGTGCGGGCGCGGGCCACCAACGCGGTGCCATTTGCGGTCGCAACCGGTGTCCGGAATTGCAATCCTTCAGGATCAAAGCCCGCCGCGCGCGCATCCGCATCCGACAGAACGATGCTGCTGGCGCCTGTATCAATCAGCATGCGCAGGCCGGTACCGTTTACATCCGCGACGACCTCGAAATGGCCGCTGGCGGAACGCTCCACCATCACCTGCGCCCGTCCGTCGCTACCCACTGCCGACACCGGGCTGCCCGGTATGAGGCCGGCTGTAACGCGGCTTGCTACATCCTGCAGTTCGTAGCGGTACTGATAAATGGCCACCAGAGCCAAAAGCAGAAAAACCCAAAAGGCGAGCGTTCTTGCCATCTCGCCGATCCGCAGGCCCGAGCCCAGTATCCCGACGATCAGAACGGCAGCCCAGAGCCCCATATAGAGGGTCGAGGCGAAGGCGGAGCTCTCAAGTCCCAGTACCGTGCCGGAATCATGATTGGCGATCAGCAGAATCAGGCCGCTCCCCAGTATGGCCATGGAAATCCATAACAGCCGCATGGCTATTGTCCCTCCGCGCGCTGGCGGGTAAGGCGTGCGCGCCGCGTTTCTCGGCGCGGTCTGCGCTCCACGGTTTCAAGACGCGCGGGAAGTTCAGCCATGACGGTATCGCGCTCCCGTGGCGACATGGTGAGCCAGCCGGCAATTTCGTCGCGCGTGCGCCCGCAACCGAAACAGTAGCCCGACTTCATATCGATCGCGCATACCAGGATGCAGGGGGATTTGATGTCGGCCATGATCCTTCCAGCATTCTTAGCCCTGGCCCCAAGACATGGGGTATTGTGCCTGCCGACGCAAGCCACCAGTGCGGCCGCTATACCATTGCGCTTGATGCGCTTGGTGGCTATCTCGTTTCCGACACCAATCGGGAACCATTGTTCATGTCCTTCTCCGGAATGCCTTTCGACGACGTCCGCTCCCTGCTTTCCCAACTCGAAACGCCTGACGACACCCTGGCTGAAGCGATGACACAGGCATTCGCGCGGGCCGGCTACCCGGGGACCGCGCTGGGGCGTCTGCAGGAGCTCGGCATATGGCTTGCACGTACCCGCGGGGCGGTGCCGCCGCTGATTGGCAAATCCGGCGTCGCGCTCTATGCCGCAACCCACGGCTTCGCGGGGGATGCGCTTCCTCAGCAGCGCGTGCGCGTCGATGCGGTTGCTGCGGGCGCTGCTGCGGTGTCGCATCTATGCGTCGCAGGCGATCTTTCCCTGAATGTGTTCGATCTGGCGCTAGACCTGCCATCGAATGACATCCGCGGGGGTGCCTCTCTGGACGAACGCTCCTGTGCGGCCACGATCGCGTTCGGCATGGAAGCCACGGCTGAGGGCGCCGACCTTCTGTGTGTCGGGGCTTTGGGTGCACAGGCTGCGATTGCCGCAAGTGCAATTCTTCTCGCGCTTCTGAATGGGAAGCCGGAACAGGTGGGTGCTGCGGACAGGAACATCGTGTCTGAAGCGATTTCCTTCCATGCCGACCACCTGAGTGATCCGCTCGAGGTGCTGCGGCGATTGGGCGGGCGGGACATTGCAGCGCTCACGGGTGCCATTCTCGCAGCCCGCGTGCAGAACATCCCCGTTGTTCTCGACGGGTTGCCGGCTTTGGCCGCAGCGGCGGTGCTCTACCGGCTGGCACCACACGCAATTTCTCATTGCGTCCTCGCGAGTTCGAATAGCCCGCTTGAGATATGGGCAGCCGAACAGCTTGCGCTTAAGCCACTCCTTGAGCTGGAGTTTTCCGGTGAGGCAGGGTGTGCTGGCGCTGTCGCGGCTGCTCTTCTCAAATCAGCCGCCGCGTTGGCCGGCGGGGTCGCGGAGGTCGCCAGGCGTATGGGGTGAGCCGTGGGGTCGGGAAGGGGGTGTCAAGTGCCGCCACCCGATGCGCGCCTGCGCTCGGTGGGAACGGCGGGAAGCTCTTCCATCACGCGTGAACGCG
The DNA here is from genome assembly GCF_000615975.1 of Nitratireductor aquibiodomus NL21 = JCM 21793. GTDB lineage: Bacteria > Pseudomonadota > Alphaproteobacteria > Rhizobiales > Rhizobiaceae > Nitratireductor > Nitratireductor aquibiodomus. The sequence continues at coordinate 2,229 of NZ_BAMP01000046.1, forward strand.
GGAAGGCAACAATCGCATCGGTCCCGGAACGCAGCCTGGAGTTCAGTTCGAAAACGCCATTGTGCAAGGCTGCCAGCCCCTGAACGATTGGCAGGCCGAGGCCAGTGCCCTGTTCCGCGCTCTTGATGGCAATGGATCCCTGTCCGAATGCCGAGAGAACCACGGCAAGTTCGTCGTCCGGTATGCCCGGGCCGTTGTCCTTGATGGCGATGTATTGTCCGCCTCCGGCCGTCCAGCCGACCCGGATGTGCACGGAGCTCCCTGTCGGGCTGAATTTGATGGCGTTGGAAAGAAGGTTGAGCGTGATCTGGCGGACGGCACGCTCGTCGGCGAAAAGCCGCAGCAGGGTTGGCTCCACATCGAGCCTGAACGAGATGTCCTTGCCGCGTGCCTTCATTTCCATGAGGCGGCAGCAGTCCTCGACGATTGCGCCGAGTGGCAGCGGCTCCTCATTGAGCCGATAGCGCCCCGCCTCAATGCGCGAGAGGTCGAGTATCTCGTTGATCAGGCTAAGCAGGTGCTTGCCGGAACTGTGAATGTCCTTGGCGTAGTCGCGATAGGTCGCATTTTCCAGCGGACCCAGAACCTGATTGGCCATGACCTCGGAGAAGCCGAGAATTGCGTTTAGGGGGGTTCTGAGCTCATGGCTCATCGACGCAAGAAACCGAGATTTCGCCAGGTTGGCTTCTTCGGCACGCCGCCGCGCCTCATCCGACATGGATTTGGCCGTTTCCAGTTCGCCCACGAGCGCATTCTTCTCGCTTTGGAATGAGAGAAGGGTCAACGCAGCGCGGTTTCGATGGTGCGCGACATAGGCGAGGAAGGGCAGCGATGCAGCCAGGACCAGTCCCATCATCAATGTGCCCATTGTGGGTTCACTGCTCACCCTGAAGGCGAACAGGCAGACCGGCAGTGCGAAAGCCGCAACCAGAGCGCCACCTAGTGTCGCCGTCACGATTGCCGTTCCTGCGATGACGAGAAGCAGAAGGACACCCTGCATGATCTGCGGTTCTGACAACACGCCGAGGGGAAGAGGCAGAAACGCGAAACAGGCCCATCCGAGGCCGCTGGCGAAATGGGCGGCAAAAAGCCACTGCCGTGTCCGCGTGACCTCAATTTCGTTTTCCGGCATTCCCTCGAGACGGCGCGCAAGCAAGAAGAGCGGCAGGTAACCGGCAAGGCAGGCGAGTGCCCACAGGCACGTGATCTGCAGATCAAGCCCGAAATACACCCCCCCGAGGCTGATCGTCAGGATCAGCAGGACTGGCTTGATGGCGTTCGAGAGAATGGCGCGCGCGTGCAATTTGAGCATGTCGCGGTTGAAATCTGGCGGGCCGAGGCTTTGAGACAGCCGGTCGCGCGTGCGGCGCACGGCAAGACCCACATTGCTGTTGCGATGCGGCTTGGTGCGGTCCACAATGAACTTGTCGGCCGATTTTGACGCTTCCGGCACCATAACCCGTTTGAATTCCCGCTATTCACCGCTCAACCTATTCGTGAATGATTAAGAGACCCTTCAAAAGATGAGAGGCCGCCGAAACGCGCGGAAACGCGGCCGCCGGTCCATGCGTCTGACGGATCTGTTGCTGACCCTGCTGCTGCTGGGCGGAATAGCGCTTCTGGTCGACCGGCTTCAGCGTATTGGCAGCCAGACGCTAAGCGGTCAGGTCATAGTGCAGGATGGCGATACACTGACGGTTGCCGGTGAACGTATTCGTCTTGAAGGCATCGATGCGCCTGAGTTCCAGCAAAGCTGCACCCGCGACGGGCAGGACTACGCCTGCGGGCGAGAGGCGCTTCGGGCGCTGCGCCGGTTAGTGGCAGGCGCAGAGGTGGTGTGTGAAGGCTATGAGCGCGACCGCTATGATCGTCTTCTGGCCCGCTGTAAGGTGAACGGGAAAGATATCGGCGAAGCGCTTGTTGCGGCTGGCTGGGCGCTGGCCTATGGCGCTTACGACGGGGCCGAGGCAGAAGCGCGCCGGGCACGGCGCGGCATATGGGCCGGCGGTTTCGAGGCCCCGCATGACTGGCGTGTTGAACATCAGGGCGAGCCGCGTCCGGCGGATGGCGATCTGCTTAAGCGCCTTTGGGACAGGTTTGTGGAGTGGTTTTCAGGCGAAGGGTGATTGGATCATGAAGCTTTACGACGGCGGCAGGGCGCCCAATCCGCGGCGCGTGCGGATTTTCCTGGCGGAGAAAGGCATTGAAGTGCCCATCGAACCGGTGGACATGGGCGCGCTGGAGCACAAATCTGAAACGCTGACCCGCCTTAACCCCCTGCAGCGCTTGCCCGTTCTGGAACTGGACGACGGCACGGTGCTGACGGAAACCGTTGCGATCTGCCGCTATTTCGAGGCGCTTCACCCGGAACCCGCGCTTTTCGGCACGGGAGCGCTTGGAGTTGCGACTGTGGAAATGTGGCAGCGCCGGGTGGAGATGCACCTGTTCTATCCCATTGCACAGGCCTTCCGGCATCTTCATCCGGCCATGAAGGAATGGGAGGTGCCGCAAGTCGCGGCATGGGGTGAAGCCAATAAGCCCAAGGCCCTTGAGTTCCTCTCCTATCTCGATGAGGCACTGGCCGACCGTCCATTCATAGCCGGCGAGGACTATTCGATTGCCGATATCACAGGGTTTGTGAGCATCGATTTCATGAAGCTCGCACGCCTGACAGTCCCGGACGGGCTCGATCACCTTATGCGCTGGTATCACACGGTTGCCGGGCGACCGAGCGCCAGGGCCTGAGCGTACGGACGTGCAGAATGATCGGCTTGAAACGCTGCTGACACGCATTCGTGCGTGCCGGATTTGTGTTGAGGAGCCGGCTGTTAGACCGTTGCCACACGCGCCGCGGCCGGTTGTCGTTGGCTCGCGCAGCGCACGGATTCTTATTGCGGGGCAGGCGCCAGGAACACGGGTTCACGCTTCCGGTCTACCGTTCGATGACCGGTCGGGAGACCGGCTGCGAGACTGGCTCGACGTCGATCGCCCGACATTTTACGACCCATCCTGTTTCGCCATTGCCCCGATGGGGTTCTGCTTTCCCGGGCTCGATGCCAAAGGTGGGGATCTGCCGCCGCGCAGGGAGTGCGCGCCGGCCTGGCGTGCGCAATTGATGGAAGCAATGCCGCAGATCGAACTTGTTCTCGTTATTGGCCAGTATGCGCAGGCCTGGCACCTGGGCGGCGAGCGTTCCAGAACCCTCACCGAGACGGTGCGCGACTGGCGCCGGTTGCTGGCGCTCGACCTGGAGCCACGCGTTCTGCCACTGCCGCATCCTTCATGGCGCAACACGGGGTGGCTGAAAAGGAATCTCTGGTTTGAACGCGATCTGTTGCCTGTTCTTCGTGAGGAAATTCATCGGCTTCTTTCAGATAAATGAGGAATATCTGATCGCGGTTCTCATTTGCGGAGCAAAAAATTTCTTGTTGGTTTGGGTTTCTCTTGTCATTTTAGGAAATCATTTTCTCCGGAGTCCATCATGGATCGCCTTGATCGCAAGATCCTGCGCCTGTTGCAGGAAAATTCGACCCTTGCCGTAGCCGATGTTGCAAAAAAGGTCGGTCTGTCCACGACACCCTGCTGGAGGCGTATCCAGAAGCTGGAGGAAGAAGGCGTCATTCGCCGGCGTGTGGCGGTGCTCGATCCGGAAAAGGTCAATGCCCGGGTCAATGTGTTCGTGTCGATCCGCACGAACATGCATAGCCATGAATGGCTGAAGCGCTTCTCCGAGGTGATCCAGCAGTTTCCCGAGGTGGTCGAGTTTTATCGGATGAGCGGCGATGTGGACTATCTGCTGCGCGTCGTGGTGCCGGATATCGCCGCCTATGACGCCTTCTACAAGAGGCTGATTGCCAAGATCGAAATCCGCGATGTCTCATCCACCTTCGCAATGGAGCAGATCAAATACACGACCGAGCTGCCGCTCGACTATCTCGTTCTGGACAAGGATTCCGGCGGTACAAATGGCGGCTGACTGGACGATCTCGCGCCGTTGACAACGCGATGCCATGGATTGTCCGGGGAGGGTGTCTGCAGTCCAGGAAAGGTTCTGTTAGGGCTCACCCCGGCACCCCTTACCGTATAGCCGGACGTTATCACTGCTGCGCCATCCAAAATGAAAAGCTGGGTTTTCTCCAGACCGGGCTGCAGTGCGCCGGTTATCGTCACCGGCTCGTAGTTGGAGCTCAGGCGGTAAGGGGTTGATGGCACGACTCGGATGACCTGGCTGGGTGGCGGCTGCTGCATGTGGCTGCAGGCGCCTCGGCGCGCCACCAGCATGAACGAGTAGACCAGTTCGCCCTCGCGGTCGGCAGGGAGGAGGTAGCCGGAAAGGCTGATCGTCTGGCCGCTCAGTTTGCTGGCTGCCAGGCTTTGCGGATTTTCTGGGTCCGGGGAAGCAAGGGCAGCCCATTCGACAGGGCGAGCCGACCCCGCTTGCGGCGCGGTTTCGGAACCGGCGGCGGGTGAGGCGATGAGGGCCGGTGCAGAGAGCGCGCCGAGGGTTGCTGCGAGAAATGCCGCGCACCGGCCAGTCATTGTCTGCTCCTATTTTGCCAGGCGGGCGAGCAGGGAGGACGTATCCCAGCGGCGCCCCCCCATCTTCTGGACATCCTTGTAGAACTGATCCACCAGAGCGGTGACAGGTAAGCTTGCACCGTTGCGGTCGGCCTCGGCAAGGCAGATTCCGAGGTCCTTGCGCATCCAGTCGACCGCGAAGCCGAAATCATACGTGCCCTGGTTCATGGTCTTGTGACGGTTTTCCATCTGCCAGGAGCCGGCCGCACCCTTGGAAATCACGTCGACGACCTTCTCGATGTCGAGCCCGGCCTTCTGGCCGAAGTGAATGCCTTCAGCGAGCCCCTGCACCAGCCCGGCGATGCAGATCTGGTTGATCATCTTGGTGAGTTGCCCGGCACCGGCCGGGCCCATCAGTCCGACCATCCGGGCGAAGGATTCGATCACAGGCTTTGCCCTTTCGAACACCGCTTCCTCGCCACCGCACATGACCGTCAGGATACCGTTTTCGGCGCCGGCCTGACCGCCGGATACGGGCGCGTCGATGAAGCCGAAGTCGCGCTTCCGCGCTTCTTCGGCGAGTTCACGTGCCACTTCAGCGGAAGCGGTGGTGTTGTCGATGAAGACTGCGCCCTCTTTCATGCTCTGGAAGGCGCCGTCCTCGCCGAGCGTCACCGAGCGCAGGTCATCGTCATTGCCGACGCAGGCGAAGACAAAGTTCTTGCCGGCAGCGGCTTCCCGAGGCGTTTGGGCGTGCGCGCCGCCATGCTCCTTGACCCAGCTCTGCGCCTTCGCGGCGGTGCGATTATAGACCGTGACCTTGTGCCCGCCCTTGTTCTGAAGATGCGCGGCCATCGGATATCCCATGACCCCGAGCCCGATGAATGCGACGTCTGCCATTCGGAAATTTTCTCCCTGATATGCGTTTTCTAAGTGTCAGCGCTTCAGATGCTTGGTGATACGACGCTCTATCCAGTCTATCGTGTTGCGCAGGATTTCGACGATGCCAAGATAGATGATGGCGGCCCAGATGTAAGTCTGGAAGTCGAATGTGCGAGCGTAGGCGCGCCGTGTTTCGCCCATCAGGTCGTAGACCGTGATGATTGCGACGATGGCAGAACCCTTGATCATTAGAATGATCTCGTTGCCATAGGGTCTCAGCGCGACAATCAGCGCCTGCGGAATGATGATTTTGCGGGCGGTCTGGAATCTGGAGAGGCCCAGTGCCGACGCGGCCTCCCATTGGCCCTTGCCGACGCTCTCGATCGCCCCGCGCAGGATTTCGGCCTGGTAGGCGGCGGTGTTGAGGGTGAAGGCGAAGACGGCACAGTACCAGGCCTCCCGGAAAAACGTCCACAGCCCCACCGCCTGAAGCTCGGGTCTGAAAGAGCCCAAGCCGTAATAGACCAGGAATGTCTGGGCGAGCAGGGGCGTTCCGCGGAAAAAATAGACATATGCGTAGGCAAGGGCGGCAATGAACCTGTTTCTTGATGCACGCCCAAGCGCGACAGGCACGGAAAGGATCGCACCGAGAAAAACCGAAACAGCGACAAGCTGGATGGTGACCCAAAGGCCGGACAGATAGCGCGGCGCGTAACGGGTGAAGATGTCGGGGTCCCAGGCGTTGATCATGAAGCCGAGGACGGCAAGCCCGAGGACTGCCCAGATCGCGAGCAGGATCACACCGATTGTCCGGGCTCTCGTCCAACCCTGTCTGGCGACGGGCGGGCGCTCAACGGTTGCTTGTATATCTGCACTCATCGCTGCGCTCCATGGCGTTTGGTCCAGTTCTCGATGATGCCAAGGGCGATCGAGGAGAGCATGGCCAAAGCGAGATAGAGCAGGCATGCAATGCCAAAGAACAGAAACGCCTCCTTGGTGACGCGCGCGGCAATGCCGGTCTGGCGCAGTATGTCGGCAAGGCCGATCACGGAGACGAGCGCGGTGTCTTTCAGGAGGATCAGCCAGAGATTGGAAAGGCCCGGCAGGGCCAGCCTGATGAGCTGGGGCAGGATGATCAGGCGCATGGTCTGCGCGTTCGAGAGGCCAATGGCGTGACCGCCCTCATACTGTCCCTGCGGGATTGCCCGAAACGCAGCGAGAAACACTTCGCTTGCGTAGGAAGAGAAGACCGCGCCGAGCGCCACCATGCCCGCCACAAACGCGTTGATTTCGATGCTGGCGTCCGGATTGAAGAGGCGCACAAGCTGCTGCAGGCCGATCTGTGCACCGTAGAACACGAGGAACAGCGTCAACAGCTCCGGCAGTCCACGGAAAATCGTTGTGTATATGTTGGCTGCCAGGCGTAGTGCCTTGTCGCTGGAACGCTTGCCCAAAGCGACGAAAAAGCCGATCGCCAGTCCCAATGGTAATGTGGCCAGTGCCAGCGACACCGTCAGAAGAACGCCCTTGGCGATGTCATCGCCCCAGCCTTCCGGGCCAAAACTCAAAAGGGTCCAAACCCTTTCCATCTCCCAAAATCCCTGTCCGAACCGCCTGACCCGGCATCCCTTTGCGGATTGGCGATTTTCCTTTTCATTCCGGCGCTATTTCCAGAACCGTATACAATACAAGCGGCCGAACACCCGGGTCCGGCCGCCTGCGGCAGTGTGAATCAGGACATCGTAAAGGCGCTCAATCGCCGTAGACGTCGAACGAGAAATACTTGTCGTTGATTTCCTTGTACTTTCCATTCTCACGGATTGCCGTGATCGCGGCATTCAGCTTCTCACGAAGTTCGTCTTCGCCCTGCCGCACAGCAATGCCGATGCCGGGCCCGTAGATATCCTCACGCGGTGTAAGCGTGCCGAGAACCTTGCAACAAGCGCCGTCATCACTGTCGAGGAATTCCTGCAGGACGATGATGTCGTCGATGACGGCATCAAGCCGTCCGTTGACCATATCGAGCTTGTATTCCTCCGCGGTCGGATAGACCTTGACGTCGCTGTCGGAAAAGGTGGTCTCGGCGAAATTCGCGTGGGTGGTTGCACCCTGTGCGCCGATAACCTTGCCGGCGAGATCCTCCGGCGAGATGCCTGCGATGTCAGACTCTTTCGGCACGACGAGTGCCGGCGGGGTGTTGTAGTATTTGTTGGTGAAGTCGACCTGCTTCTTGCGGTCTTCGGTGATCGACATGGAGGCGACAATGGCGTCGAACTTGCCAGCCTGAAGGGCCGGAATGATGCCGTCCCAGTCCTGTGTCACGAATTCGCACTCAGCTTTCATCTCCTCGCAGAGTGCCTTGGCGATATCAACGTCAAAACCTTCAAGAGAACCGTCCGCGGTCAGGTTGTTGAAGGGGGGATAGGCACCTTGGTACCGATCTTGAGCTTCATCATGTCCTGGGCATGGGCGGAGCCCACTGCCAGTGCCAAAGCTGCTGCAGGCAGTGCGAGCGCGATACGCCTTGAAATACGCATTCTGGTTCCTCTCATCTTATTATCTACCGCTGCCGGCTGCGTGCCAGAGCGGAACTTGAAGCCGGATACTCCCACCGATCCGATTCAAATTGCAACCTTAAAGGTGACTGGTCCCATGCAATGAATGCGCGCGCCTGGACCCCTGCTATCAGGCACTGGCCTTAGCGCGTTTCTCCTCCGATGCCGGTATGGCTGATGATGAAGTCGGCAATGCCATCGATATCGCCGAGAGCGAATTGCGGCAGGGTCTGGCTTTCGGTGTCGTGGTCCGTCGCCACCGCCACGATGCCCGGGTCGGTCGTCGCCAGAAAGCCGTGGTCCCTGGCGTCTTGCCGGCGACATTCCAGTTTCGGGTGATTTTCGCGCTTGAAACCTTCGATCAGCACCAGATCGCATGGGGAGAGGCGTGCGAGCATTTCCTGCAGTGTAGGCTCCCGCTCCTCCGCCAGCTCATGAATAACCGCCCAGCGTCTGCCTGAAACGATTGCAACCTCCTGCGCACCGGCGGCACGGTGACGGAAGGAGTCCGTGCCCTCATGGTCAATATCAAACGTATGGTGGGCGTGTTTCAGGGTGGCTATCCTGAAGCCGCGTTTCGTCAACTCCGTCACAAGGGCTGCCGTCAGGGTGGTCTTGCCCGAGTTCTTCCAGCCGACAATGCCGAAAACCGGTTGTTTCACGGTGTTTCCCTCCGGTGCCTTTCGCGCGCCCTTTCAAGGTCGTCAGGCGTGTTGATGTTGAAGAACGGATCGTCCCCGGGCGCACACGGAAAGTCGACGATGGCAGCGTTGTGGAGATCGCACGCATAGGCGGTGACGCGGCGACTACCGCCTTCGACAAGATACCGGGCGAGATCATCGGCAAGTTCAACAGGCCAGAGGGCGAAGACAGAATGCAGCCTGCCACTGGTTCTGGCGATGGCCGGAACCGAAGATGCCCCTGCGGCATCTGCAAGGCGCGCAACAAGATCGCGAGGAAAGAAGGGGGTGTCCGCTGCCGCCGTTGCAACATGCGAGGCCTCGGGGACGGCGCTTCTCACCCACTGCAGTGCCGCGAGCACGCCTCCCAGAGGACCAACAGGCTCAGGAACCGGATCGGCGATCACCTCAAGCCCGAGCGTCGCAAACCTGTCAGGGTCGCCATTGGCATTGAGGGCAATACGGTCGACCTGTGGCGAGAGCCTGTCGATGACCGATCGGATGACCGTTTTCCCATTGAGGCGCAGCAGTCCCTTATCGCCACCGCCCATGCGGCGTGCCGTTCCGCCCGCCAGGATTATCCCTACAATGCCCTTTCTCATCGCTCGGCCTCAGATGTTTCCCGCCTGCCTGGCAACATAGATCACGTAGAGCGATGCGGCGATGGCGAGTACGAGGATACGAGCATCACCCAGATCAGCGGAAACGGGCCTGATTCGGGCGAAAGGACAGCGCCGGCGATCACCGAGAGTGCGGCGCCGCCGCCAATCTGCAGCGCTCCGCCGAGGCCCGAGGCGGAGCCGGCCAGGTGCGGCCGGACGCTGACGATACCGGCATTGGCGTTCGGCATGGTCATGCCATTGCCGATCCCGACGAAGAATGACGGGCCGAAAAGCGACATGGGATGGAAGAAGCCGACCGCAAAGAGGACCAGCGCGAGGACAAGCCCAAGAGATGCCAGAGTATTGCCCGCCAGCATCATCGGATTGATGCCGATCCGCTTCGAAAAGCGACCGGAAAGGAAGTTGCCGATCATGTACCCACCGAGATCAGGATGAAATACATCCCGTATTGCGAGGGGGTGAGGTCGAGGATTTCGGTCGCCACGTATGGGCCGCCGCCAAGAAAGGCGAAAAACGCTCCCGAGGCCATGGCGCTGTCGCCGTGTAGCCCCAGAAACGCCGGGCCCGGAAGAGCTCGGGATAGTTTCTGACCTGAGCGGTCATGCTACTGGACGGTGTGTGGTTCGTTTCTCCGAGATCAAGATAGACGATGAGAAGAGAGAGCAGCCCGAAACCCAGGATCAGGTAAAACGCTGCCTTCCAGCCGTAGAGTTCATCGAGGAAACCGCCGATCAGAGGACCGAGCATCGGAGCGAGCGTCATGCCCATGGTGATGTAGCCGATGCGGCTGGCAGCCTCATCAGCGCCCACCGTGTCGCGCACGATGGCGCGGGACAGGACCATGCCTGCTGCAGCGAATGCCTGCATCACCCGGCAGATAAGGAAGACCGTGATATTGGGCGCGACCAGTGCGGCGATGGTGGCCAGAATGAAGATGACAAAGCAGGTGAGCATGACTGGGCGGCGACCGAAGCGGTCGGAGGCCGGGCCGATGCCCAGTTGCAGAACGGCGGTGGCGGCGAGATAGAGCGAAACCGCCAGCTGGACGACGCCGTAATCTGCCCTGAAATATTCCGCCATACCCGGGAGGGACGGAAGGAACACGTTCATCGAGACCGCTGCCGTCGCAGTGGCGATAACCAGTGTGACGATATGAGGGGGCGTGGCGGAGCGGGGTAAGAGTTTATCCATAACGTCTTGCGAACCTTGCGTAATCAATCGTCGGCGCGTGCAGGCCGGAATTGGCGCGCGCTGGAATGGGATCCGAGCCAGTCGGATGGTTTTGAATGAATGGTTGAAATCTTCATGTGCCTTCCGTGGCCATGCCGGGGCCTGTGCTCCTGGCGGCGGGCTTCGTCCGGTTGACGACCTGTTCGCGGTAGAGCGTATAGAGACCCGAGCACACCACCAGAAAAGCACCGGCCATCATGACGCGATCGGGCCAATCGGCAAAAAGCACGATGCCAAGGCCGATGGCCCACAGGAGGGCGGTATAGCGGAAGGGGGCGATGAAGGAGAGCTCGCCGGCCCGCAGCGACAGGACGATGAAGTGATAGCCGCAGACAATGCATAAGGTGGCGCCCACAAGAATGGCGAAGTCTGCTCCACTCATGGGGGACCATCCTCCATAGGGGACGAGCAGGACTGCACCGGCGATGGTCACCGATGCAGCCGTTACCGTGGAAATCATCGGCGAGGGTATCTCGGACGGAATCTTCCGGGTCGTCAGGTCCCGCATGGTGGCGAATGCAACCGCAGCGACGCCGTAAAGCGAATAGGCGTTGAAAGCGTCGAAGCCAGGCCGGATGATGATCAATATGCCGATGAAACCAACGATAATTGCGCTCCAGCGGCGCCAGCCCACAGGCTCATTCAGGAAGAAGGCTGCTCCGAGTGTAACGGCCAGCGGAAGCGCCTGCATGACAGCGGCGAGGTTGGCGATCGGCATATGTGCGAGGGCCGAAAGAAAGCATATTGTGGCACCGGTCTCGCCTGCAACACGCAGCGCCACCATCGGGTGCAGGACTGCGCGCGGCTTTTTCATTGCTTTCCACTGCCAGGCGAGCAGCAGCATGACAAGTGTCGCCATAACCCCGCGCACCAGCATGACCTGCGCCATGTTCATGGCTTCGGCAACGAGCTTGGTCAGACCGTCATTAACGGTGAAGCCGGCCATTGCAATGGACATAAAAAGCGCACCGCGCGCATTCGGCGAAAACGACACGACCACCCCGCGATGCACAACGCCGGACACGTCCCAGACCCTTGGGGGCGCATGTCTACGTTGAACGAGTTCCTACGGTTTTTGGTGAAAAACGAATCCCACCTCCACAACAGGTTCTGATGCTAAGTATACCTTATGGACTTGGCAATTGGTTCGTTGCCGAAAACTGGCGATCCAGTCCTGGAGCGGTTCACCGTTACACGGAAACGCCGCTCTGCTCTGTCTATCTGATCTACCGCATTTGTGCGGACGTCAGGTGATTCCACCTGACTGCAAAATGCCCTAGCCGCCCGTGACGCTCATGTGCCGGGAAACCGAGGGACGGCTGGTGCGCCGGTCGATGACGAAGTCATGTCCCTTGGGCTTGCGGGCGATGGCATTGTTGATTGCCTCGGCCAGAAGCTCATTGCCTTCCGAAGCTCTGAGGGCAGCGCGCAGATCGGCAGAATCATCCTGACCGAGGCACATGTAGAGCATGCCGGTGCAGGTGATGCGGACGCGGTTGCAGCTTTCACAGAAATTATGCGTCATCGGGGTGATGAAGCCGAGTTTGCCGCCCGTTTCAGCGACTTCCACATATCGGGCCGGACCACCTGTCTTGAAAGGGATGTCTTTCAGCGTGAACTGCCGCTCCAATTGCGCGCGAAGGAGCGACAGCGGAAGATACTGATCCGTCCGGTCGGCATCGATCTCGCCCATGGGCATCGTCTCGATCACGGTCATGTCCATGCCACGCCCATGCGCCCAACGCAGCATGTCGGGAATCTCGTCTTCATTGAAACCTTTGAGTGCCACGGTGTTGAGCTTGATCTTCAGACCGGCTTCCTCCGCCGCCTCAATGCCGCGCATCACCTTTTCAAGCCGGCCCCATCGCGTGATCGCGTGGAACTTGTCCGGATCGAGCGTGTCGATCGAGACGTTAATGCGCTTCACGCCGCAATCGGCCAGTTCGCCGGCAAAGCGTTCGAGCTGCGATCCGTTGCTGGTGAGCGTGAGTTCGTCGAGCGCACCGGATTTCAGATGTCGTGAGATCTGGCGCACCAGATGCATGATGTTCTTGCGTACCAGTGGTTCGCCGCCGGTCAGGCGCAGGCGCCGCACGCCTTTTTCAATGAAGACGGTGCAGAGCCGGTCCAGTTCCTCAAGGCTGAGCAGGTCACGCTTGAAGAAAGGTCATGTCCTCCGCCATGCAGTAGACACACCGGAAGTCGCAGCGGTCGGTTACCGAAACGCGCAGATAGTCGATGGTGCGCCCGAAAGGATCGATCATGGTGCTCTGCGTCATAGGCTCGCTTTCGCTGGCATTCTTCATCAGGACCTTGCCCTGTTATGTCGTCACATAGTGCTCACTGTTCAAGCGCTGCAGGCTAGCATTTGTGCAATTGCCCGGGCAATTGCAGGGAAGGGCTTTTCACTTGGACCAAAGCTGAATAGGTCTACGGGCGAAAGGTGGTGACGGATGAAGCCTCCCAAGGAACTGCGTGTTTCAAAGGACCGTTCGGTGATGACGGTTCTGTTCCCGGATCTCGGACCGGTGCAACTTTCGGCGGAAATGCTGCGAGTGCTCTCCCCCTCGGCCGAAGTGCAGGGGCACTCACCCGAGCAGCGTATAACGGTTCCCGGCAAGCGGCATGTGACCATCGCTCGGGCGGAGCCGGTGGGCAATTATGCCGTGCGCCTCGTGTTCAGTGACGCACATCAGAGCGGTATTTTCACCTGGGTTTATCTGCATGAACTGGCCACGCAGAAGGATGCCAGATGGCAGGGGTATCTTGATGAACTGGAGGAGAAGGGGTTGAGCCGTGACATCTGAGGCGGACGCGTACACCATCACGTCGATTGACGCGCTTGAGGCGCTCTACGGTACGCCCGGAAAGGCATCGCTGGTCAAGGTGACGGACCGGGTGATACCGGAATATGCAAAACTGATCGATGCGTCGCCCTTTGTGGCGCTCGCCACCATAGGGCCGGAAGGAATCGATTGCTCGCCGCGCGGTGACAGGCCCGGCTTCGTGCGTATTCACGATGAGAAAACGCTGATGATGCCGGACCGTCGTGGCAACAACCGTGCGGATTCGCTGCGCAATATCGTTCGTGACGAACGGGCGGCCTTTCTCTTCCTCATTCCGGGATCGGGCACGACCCTGCGCGTCAACGGGCGGGCCAGGCTTTCAATTGATCCGGAACTATGTGCCTCCTTTGCCATAGACGAAGCCGCACCGCGCTCAGTCATCGTGCTTTCAGTGGACGAGGCCTATTTCCAGTGTGCGCGGGCGATTGTCCGCTCCGATCTCTGGAACGGTGCAAAGCATGCGAACCCCGAGAATCTGCCGACGCCCGGACAGATTCTTCAGGCGACGAGCCGCAGGGAGATCGACGGTGAGGCCTATGACAGTGAATGGCCCGATCGCGCCGGGAAGACGATGTGGTGACCCGCCTCAGCGATGGGTCAGAATGTTGACCAGCTTTCCGAAGGGGTCGCGGGTGTAGAAGCGCCGCACGCCCCACGGTTCCTCTGCAGGGCCGTATTCGATTGGGAAGCCCGCTTTCTCGACCCGCTCAAGCGCTTCATCGAGGTCATCCACTTCGATGGAAAGGTCGGGCACGGGGGTGTCCGATCCACCCTGTGACATGACGCTCACCTGCAGGCGCGTCTTTTCCTGAGCGCCATAGGTCACGATCCAGCCCTGGTCCATCAGCGTGTCGAGCCCGAGGACATCGCCGTAGAAACGTTTCGCTTCCCCGACCCGATCCGAGGCGATGTTGGCGACAATGCGTTTTACTTTCACGACGTGTCTCCCTGTGGGTTCAGCCTGCCTTCTTGAGGTTTGGGAGAAACACCGTCAACAGGCCGAGCAGCGGCAGGTAGGAACAGATCTGGTAGACGAACTCGATCCCGGTCCTGTCTGCGATAATCCCGAGCACGGCTGCGCCAAGGCCACCAAGCCCAAAGGCAAAGCCGAAGAACATGCCGGCGACCATGCCCACGCGACCTGGCAACAGCTCCTGTGCGAACACGACGATCTGCGGGAAAGCGGATGCGAGGATAAGGCCAATGGTAACGGTGAGGATCGGGGTCCAGAAGAAATTCGCATAGGGCAGGGCCAGCGTGAAGGGCAGCACCCCGAGGATGGAGAACCAGATGACCGTCTTGGAACCTATACGGTCACCGATCAGCCCGCCCAGCACGGTTCCGGCGGCAACCGAGCCAAGGAAAACGAAAAGCAGGATCTGCGACTGCTGGACACTGACGCCGAATTTTTCGATCAGAAAGAACGTATAGTAGCTGGAAATGCCGGCCATATAGACATTTTTGGCGAACACCAGTGAGACTAGGATCGCCAGAGACATGGCAATCTTGCCGCGTGGGAGGGTGAGAGCCGGAGAAGGTGCTGCACGTGTGGCGGTGCGCTGGCGGTACTCCGTATACCACGCGCTCACGCGCCACAGGACGATCATGCCGAGCAGTGCCGCGAGCGAGAACCAGGCGACGCTGCCCTGGCCCCGGGGCACGACGATGAAGGCAGCGAGCAGCGGGCCGATGGCGGTGCCGGCATTGCCGCCCACCTGGAAGACGGCCTGTGCCAGGCCGTATCGACCACCCGAGGCAAGACGGGCGACGCGCGAGGATTCGGGATGAAAGATCGCCGAGCCCAGGCCGACGAACATCGCGCCAACTAGGAGCAGCGAGTAGTTGGCGGCCGTCGCCAGAAGCAGAAGTCCGATAAAGGTCGATCCCATGCCGACGGGCAGCGAGTAGGGCATGGGTTTCTTGTCGGTGGTCAGCCCGATCGCCGGCTGCAGCAGCGACGCCGTCACCTGGAACGCCATGGTTAGAAGGCCGATCTGCCAGAAATCCAGCCCGTAATCGCTCTTCAGCATTGGATAGATGGCCGCAAGCATGGACTGCATGATGTCGTTCAGCATGTGGCAGAAGCTGACGGCAAGCAGGACCGCGAAGGCGGTCTGTTCTGCCGGCGTGGAGGGCCGGTTGGCGGTGGTATCGGTCACGTCAATGCTCCATGAGAAGAGGCCGCCCTCAAGACAGCAGCCGCTTATACGCCTCTTGCAAATGACCTGCCTTGGTGATTTGGTCTACTTTTTTTGCAAGTGGGCCAAATGAATTCTCCGCGCAGCCCCAGTACGGTGGTTTTCAATACCGATCGTCCCGTCGACGACGAAAAGCGACGCAACTGGCTTGAGGAGGTCGAGGGCGATCTGGTTGTTGGCGAGATTGCGCAATTGGCACATGTTCAGGTGCCCATCCATCGCCACAGCCGTGGGCAGCTCCTTCACGCAAGCAGCGGCGTGGTTCTGGTCAAGACCGGCTTCGGACACTGGATGGTGCCGGCAGGGCAGGCGATCTGGATTCCACCGGGTATCCAACACGCGGTCGAAATGATGACCGATGTGCGCATGCAGTCGGTTTACGTGCTTCCCGAGGCAATTTCAGGGTTGCCGGCAAGACCGCGTGTGGTCGGCATCACACCATTGATGCGCAGCCTTCTGGAGGAGGTGGCGCCTTTGCCGCATGTTGCCCGGCCGACGGGCCGCAACGGCTTGCTTTATGAACTCATCATGCATGAGATTCCGCGCTTGCCGGAGCTGCCGCTGGGGCTGCCATTTCCCTCTGATCCGCGGCTCGCACGCATGTGCCGCGCCTTTCTTGACGCGCCGGAAAGCCGCGTAACGATCGATCAGTGGGCGCATTCGGCGGGCATGAGCCGCCGCACCTTCACCCGCCGTTTCAAGCAGGAGGTCGGGCTCAGCCTGTCGCTCTGGCGCCAGCAGGCCAGCCTTTTTGCTGCTTTGCCGAGGCTGGCGAGCGGCGAAGCTGTAACCAACGTGGCGCTGGACCTGGGCTATGAGAGCGTGGCCGCCTTCACGACGATGTTCAAGAGGATGTTGGGGGCTTCGCCACGCAACTATCTGAATGTTCCGGCAGCGGATGGGGAACAGTGAAGCGGCCTGTGTCTCCTTAACAGGCCGCTATTCAGTCTTCAGCGAGTGCTTCACTGATGCGGCGCATCTGCTCGCCCATGGCCTCGCATTGCTCCGGCGTCGACTGGGCCATCACGCGGTCGATCAGCCTGGTGTAGACGGCGAGCGCTTCCATCAATCGCTCTTCACCGTCCTGCGTCAGGTAAAGCCGTAAGATTCGCCGGTCGTTGGCGTCGCTTTCACGGCGCACCAGCCCCTGCGTTTCCAGTTGCGGCAGCAGCATGGTGATGTTGGAGCGCCCGACGAGCAGGCGACGCGCAAGATCGTGCTGGGATTGCCCGGGGTGGCGATAGAGATTCATCAGCATGTCAAGCTGCGCAATCTTGAGGCCGAGTGGTTCGAGCGCCTTGCTGAGTGCCCGGACAATGGCTTTCTCCGCGCGCGCCACGGCGATCCATGTGCGAAAACGCGGATTGTCCCACGGGAGTTCTTGTATTTTGTTCATGATTGAACTAACTTTGTTCACGCTTGAACATTATATGGGTTTCCACCATGACTCGTTTCGGCCTGCGCATCCTGAAGAGCCTTTTTGGCACACTCGAACATGTCGCGCCAAGTCTCGGCGGTCGCATGGCGTTTGGGCTGTTTTGCCGAACACCCAGTCCGACGCGGCTGACAGAGAAGGAAAGGCGCGTTCTCGCCCAGTCGAAAGACTTCATGCGTCGTGCACGCAAACATCCGCTGACGACGACGCATGGCGCGGTTGTTGCCTATGAGTTTACGAACTGGGGCGCACGTCGTGACGGTCCGGCGGTTCTTGTTCTTCACGGCTGGCGCTCGCGTACCGAGCACATGCGCGTGGTCGTTGAGGCACTGCTCCAGCGCGGCTTTCGCGTCGTTTCCATGGATCTTCCGGGACATGGCGTCTCGGGCGGACGCATTCTTAATATCCCCAAGGCGGTTGGGGCGGTGAGCGCCGTGGCGCAATGGCTGGGACCGTTTGATGCCATGGTGGGACACTCCTTCGGCGGGGCGGTCGCGCTTAATGCGATTGCCGGCTCTGTCGACGGCGTCCCGCCGGTTTCCGTTCGACGACTGGTGACCATTGCTTCGCCGAACGCGCTGCCCGATCTCTTTTCCCAGTTCGGTGCCTTTGTGGGCCTTGGACCGAAGACGCAAAAGGCGTTCGAAGGCCGGGTCGAGGCCATTGCCGGAACGCCCCTGAAGGCGTTCGTCGCGGCGGAACAGCTGCGGGAGGTGCGGCTGCCGGCACTGATCGTTCACGCTCCAGAGGACAAGGAAGTGCCCGCATCTGATGCAAGGGCCATGGGCGACGCGGGCACGCATGTTTCGCTGGTTTGGGCGCCCGGTCTGGGGCATCGCCGGATACTTGCCGATCCCGGCATTGCAGCGCGCGTTGCGGCTTTCGTCGCGACACGCAGAGAGCGGCGACTTGAGCCTGCTGCCGCCATGCCTTTAGAAGATTGTTTACCAGTCGACGATTGAACCTCAATTTCATAACAATTTTATCGATCACCCCGCGACCCTGCGGCTGAGACCTGTTATTCTGGTTGTGATTGAGAATATCGTGGTTGTGGCAACGAGGCCGGGTCTCGGCGGGGTGAGCGATGATGTTAAAGTCCATGCGCAAAAGCGGGCTGAGCTGTGTGGCAGCAATGCTGTTCGCCGGAAGCGTGGGGCAGGCCCATGCGCAGTCGGACAATCTTTTTGACATGCTGTTCGGAGGCGGCAACCGCGCCACCAGCCGGGCGCGAAGTGAGCCGCCGCGGACGGTGAAACCCGCGCCGGTCAAGCGGCAGCCGGCAAAGGCCCCCAGGATTTCGGGCCCGTCCTACTACAATTACAGACCTGTGCCGCTCGCTCACGTCGCGTTTTCCGACATTTCGGTTCCAGCAACCGAAAACGCGTTTCAGCCGGCACTTGAGGGCGTTGCGTTCCGCGAGGCCCTGCCCATGCTGGAGGGCGTGGAGCTATACGCCGAGAAGGACATTGCAGCGGCAATTGTCGCGTTTTATTCGAAGCACCCTGATTTCGTCTGGGTTTCCGGCTATCAGGTCAACGAGCGTGCAAAACGTGTGTTACGGGTGCTTTCGGAAGCCTCCAGCCATGGGCTTTCCGACGTCGACTACACGGTTGGAGTGCCCGGCAGCGACTTTTCCTATGACGATATAGCGGCGCGTCAGAAGGAATTGATCCGTTTTGAAATGACGCTGACCGCGCGGGCCCTGCGTTATGCGCGTGATGCACATGCCGGGCGCGTCAATCCCAACAAGCTCTCCGGCTATCACGATTTCCCCGAAAAACCGATGGATCTGGTGCAGAGCATCGGCTTCATGGCGAATATGCCGGAGGCGGACCGCTATCTGGAAGGGCTGCATCCGCGCAACGATGTTTATCGCAAACTTCGCGCGGAACTGGAGGTTTTGCGCGGGGCTGCCGAGCGTGAGATCGTCGTCGACCCGAAGATGTTTATGCGTCCCGGTGGAGAGAGCTCCGAACTCGCCAAACTGCTCAAGATCATCGAACGCGACGCCAGCGGGGCCTTCATGGAGACCCATGGTGCGGTTTTGAAAGCGCATGAGGGGAGCGAAAGATATTCCGATGCGCTGGTGCCGGTGATCAAGGCGGCACAGGAGAGTCACGGGCTCAAGCCGGATGGCATTATTGGGCCACGCACGGTGGCGGCGATCGCCGGCGTCTCAAAGGCAGCGCGGATCGAAAAGGTGCTTTATGCGCTCGAGCGGTTGCGCTGGCATCCCTCGGAACTGGGTGACACGCGCGTGGTGATCAATGCTGCGTCGTTCAATGTCGATTTCTTCGAGAACGGGAAGCCGCGCATCTCCATGCGTACGGTCGTGGGGCGCAATGCCAACCAGACCAGTTTTTTCTACGACAAGCTCGAAACCGTAGAGTTCAATCCGTATTGGGGCGTTCCGCGGTCCATCCTCGTCAATGAGATGCTGCCGAAACTCTGGCGCGATCCGAGCTATCTCGATCGCAACGGCTATGAAGTGGTGAACAGCCAGGGGCGTCAGATCTCGTCCTCTGCCGTGAACTGGGGGCAGTATGGAAGCAACGTGCCCTATAGCGTGCGCCAGAAGCCGGGGCGCAACAACGCGCTTGGGGAACTGAAAATCCTGTTTCCCAACCGGCATGCGATCTACATGCACGACACGCCGTCCAAGAGCCTGTTCCAGCGCGATACCCGTGCGTACAGCCATGGTTGCGTCCGACTGGCAGATCCGCGGGCCATGGCGGCGGCGGTCCTCGACATTTCGGTCGACGAGGTCTCGCGTGCCATTGAGATCGGCGATCGCAGCCGTCCCACACGGCGCAGGATCGAACGCGATATTCCTGTCTATGTCGGCTATTTCACGGCCTGGCCGCAGACAGATGGCGTTGTCTCCTATCATGGCGACGTTTATGGACGTGACGCACGTCTGAAAACTGCGCTGGAAAAGACGACCGATCTGCGCTCCTCGAGCATCTGACGCTGCACAGAACCGATGGGCTGAAGTGCCCATCGCAGACCGCAGCCATCGGCGGATTGGCTTGCGGATTTGATCAGTCGCGCCAGAAGGTGGGCACCAGAAGCACCACAACGGCGAGGATTTCGAGCCGGCCGAGCAGCATGGTCGCCGACAAGACCCATTTTGCAAAATCGCTGAGGGGAACGAAATTGCCGGCAGGGCCGATCGTGGTGCCGAGGCCGGGACCGACATTGGTCAATGCGGTGAGTGAACCGGTGATCGATGTCAGGAAGTCGAGGCCAGTTGCCGACAGGAGAAGTGTTGCGACCACCCAGGACGCGAGAAAGCCGACGATGAAGAGTACGACTGATCGCTGCATCTCCTCATCGACGATGCGCTTGCCATAGCGCAGTGCCTGGACGGAGTGCGGATGAATGAGCAGACGCAGCCCGTTGCGCAGCATCGCCCCAAGAATGAGGAAGCGATAGGCCTTGATGCCGCCGGACGTCGAACCGGAGCAGCCGCCCAGGAAGGTGGCGAAGAAGGCCAGGGTCACAGCGAACGGCCCCCAGAGGGTGTAATCCTCACTGGCAAAGCCAGTCGTTGTGATGATCGAAGCAAAATTGAAGGCGGTAGATGCGAGAATGTCGTCGAACGGATCGCCGGTGGTGATGCGGCGCTGGACCGCCAGAATCATGACAATCAACGTCACATAGCCGAGAAACAGTCTGATCTGAGGGTCCCGCAGGGCGTCGAGGCGTCCGCGCGCGAAGAAAAGAACCAGGATCGAGAAGGGCAGGGCGGCGAGGAGCATGAACACCGTGCCGACCCACAAAACCGCGTTGCCTTCGAAATGGCCGAAGGAGGCGTCGTGGGTGGAGAAGCCACCTGTCGCGATGGTGGTCATGGCGTGATTGACGGCATCGAAATTGCTCATGCCGGCGGCCGCATAGGCCAGCGCACAGAGTGCGGTCAAAAGGCAGTAGATGCCGACAAGCGCAATGAGAAAACTGATAAAGCGCTCGAAAGGGCGGTTCTCAATGTCCGAGGATTCCACCCGAAAGTAGGAAAAACCGCCGACTTTGAGAAGCGGCAACAGGAAGAGGCCAAGCGCGACAACGCCAACCCCGCCGATCCATTGCAGGATGGAGCGCCACAGCAGCAGCCCGGGCGGCAGGCTGTCCAGCCCCGAAATGACGGTGGAGCCGGTGGTCGTGATGGCGGACACCGATTCGAAGACAGCTTCGGCAAGATCAAGTTTTAGCGAAGCCGTGTAAAACGGCAGTGCGCCCACCAGTCCCAGCATCAGCCATAAGAGAACCACGACCAGGAAGGTTGATTGCGTCGAGCCACGGGTGAGCGGTGCGCGCGTGGCGGCGGCAATGGTCAGGGCAATGGCGCCCGTGGCCAGCGAGCAGACAACGAAAATCTCCCAGTCGTCATTTCCGTAATAGAGATCAACAGCGGCTGGAAGAAGCATCGAAGCGGCGACGTAGACAGCGAAAATGGCCGCTGGATAGGTGGCCGTCCGGATTGTCGATGGCTGCACTTTCTCGACCTCGAAATGAACCGGCTCCGTGGTAGAGGAGAATGCGCTCCAAGGAAAGAGACTTCAGAAGAAGGGCAGACATGCGCAATCGGCATGACTGTGACTGCGGGAAACCTCTCGGTGCGTGCGGTTAGCGCCTTGTGCAGTAGAAACCGGCACTTTCACTCGCACCGTATTCGGGATGTGTGTCGATCACATGCGAAAGAGAAGGAATGTTCCAGCGATCGGCGATGCGGTAGCCGATGCCTTCGAGCTCAGCCAGAAAGGAGGCCTCGTTGCGTATCTGGTAAGGGACCAGAGCCGGCCCGATCCGTTCCAGTGTGACGATGGTTTTTCCCGTGCGCAACGCCACCTTGTTCAAAAGCAGGTGTTTTGGCGGCGCGGCGAGACGGTCGAGAAGATCGGGCAATGGAACGTTGAGATATTGCAGCAGCCCTGATCCGAGAAACACGTCGCAGGGGCCGTGGCCATCCAGCCGGCTTGTGAAGGAGAGGTTTTCAATGCCCTCGTCGCGGGCACGTTTCTCTCCCGCTTTGACAATGGCCGGCACGTCGTAGACGGTCCATTTCAGGGCTTCGATCTCGGGCAGGATCGTGCGGAAGGCGCGGAACTTGGTGCCCATATGGCCACCTGCATCGAGCAGTGAGTGGATATCCTGTCTGATCTGACTGAGCCAGAACAGCACCGGGTAGTCCCAGGGCACCAGCCGGCACATTTGCTCGAACGCTACGCCGGCCACCGCGTCATGATCATATCCGGCAAGGCCGCGCTGATTTGCGGCGGTCAAGGCATCCTCATATGTCGTGTAGACGCCGGAAAACCGCACCGGGCGATGCGCCACCATCCGCATGCGCCCGGCCGCCGCCTGAAACGGCAGGAAAGCGGCTCCACGCGCCTGCTTGAGCCCCTGTTTGATCTGATCCAGCGCCATTTTCAGAATTCCGGCCCGCTTTCACCCCGTGCCCTGAAGGGCGCGGATACTTTGCGAAAGCCTAGCGTTGGCCGCCTGTCTCGACCAATTCATCAATAAGGCTGATCGTGAAACCAATGTGGTTAGAACCTGGGGAATGCTTCGCACAGGGTGTTTCACACTGGAAAGCCATGCTTTTTCGCCAGCGCCCAGATTTCTCGGTTCGTGGCGATCAGCCGATTGATTGAACTGGTGATATTTGCGATCTCCGCATCGTCGATCGCATCGACCTTGCCGTATTTGAGCCGATCGCCGGAATCGGAAATCCTCATGAGCAGCGTTGAGACGTTTTCCCCGCTGTCGTCAAAGGAATAGATGCAGTGATTGTATTTGTTCCGGAGCCTGGATTCGCTCATCATACTGCGCGTGACGTTCAACACGTCCTTGCGAATATCCGCATCGGTTCGATCGAGCTTTGCGAGGCGCTCGACCAGATCGACACGGGCGCGGGAAGTGTTGAGAGTGAGGAAGATGACCGTCGCTGTCTCCATGTCCACCCGCGCCAGCCCGGCGATGAGGTGGATAAGGAGGCTCTCCGTGTTCGTCCACGTATAATTGAGCTGCCCCAGCAGCGTCAGCACGTCCCGAAAACGCGAACTGCCTTCCTTCATCGCAAGACTGCCAGCACTCACCTCGAATGGCTCAATGGAAAACATGCTAGCACCCCGCATTTCAGGCGTCCACGCCAGCGCTATCGGGCTCAGTCCTCGCGGAAGGCACGGTTCATGCTGTCCATGATCGGTTTCGAGAGGTATTCGAAAAATGTGCGTTCAGCAGTCTGGATCAACACTTCCGCAGGCATGCCCGGCGTGGGCAGGAAGCCGCGGACGCGTGCGAGTTCGCTCGGTGGCAGGCGCACGCGCGCAAGGTAAATCTCGCGCTTGTCGGCTGCCGACTGATCGCGCAGGGCGTCTGCTGAAACATAGAAAACCTCGCCCATGAGAACGGGCGTGGTGCGCTGGTTGAGGGCCGTCAGCCGAACGGTCGCTTCCTGGCCCACGCGGACACTGTCGATCTTGGTGCGCGGTATCTGCGTTTCGATGATCAGGGGAACGTCGGATGGCAGGATCTCGGCAATGCTCTTGCCACTTTCGATCACGCCGCCGGGCGTGTGGTAGTAAAGCCGTATCACCGTGCCGGTGACAGGCGCGTTGATTGTGGCGCGGCGCAGAACGTTTTCGGCCGCCCGTGACTGTTCGCGCACGGCGTCCAGTTCTGCTTCGATGGCCTGCAGTTCGTCGAGCGCCGCCTGACGATAGGCGGCGAGTGTCTGATCGGCCTGCTGACGATAACGAGCGATCTGGGCCTGCGTTTCGTCCACCTCGGCGGCAAGGCGCCCGATCTGCCCTTCCGCTTCGGCCATGGCGCGCTTGATTGCGGAAATTTCGGGTTTGCGCATCAGCCCCTGTTCATAGAGCTTCTGCTTGCCGGAGAACTCGTCCGACAGAAAAGCGAGCTGGCGCGTCAGCGCCTCGTGCTGCGCTTCGTAGCCGCGTCCGCGGATTTCAAGCGCGGCGATGTTGTTGTTCAGGAGTTCGATCTCGCTGTTCAACTTGCGTTTCGAGGATGTGAAATTGAGCTTCTGACTATCGAGAATTTCAGCGACTTCAGGATCGACCATCCGCTCTGACAGTTCGGCGGGAAAGTCGATGCTGTCCTTCTCCTGATACTCGGCACTCAGTCGGGCGACGATGGCAAGGAGGCGCGCACGCCGCAGGAAGAGCTGACGCTCATTGGCAAGGGCGGACGTCTCATCGAGCTGGAGCAGCGGCTGACCGGCCGTGATGTGGTCGCCTTCCGAAACCAGAATTTCCTTGATGACGCCACCCTCCAGGTGCTGGACGATCTTGTTTTGACCAGTGGCGACAAAACTGCCCTGGGAGATAACGGCTGCAGCGAGCGGTGCGAAACTCGCCCAGATGCCGAACCCCCCGAAACAGAGAATGAGCAGTATGATCCCGGCGATGGACTGTTTGCGGATCGACCGTGGCACTTCCGCGTACCACGTCATGTCCTGGAGTTTTGCGATATCTGTTGAGCTCATCGGATGCCTGCCTTCAGGGAAGCTGGGTGGCGAAAGGACCATTCTGCAACTGTCCGGCCTGGTGGGCTGCGAGCGCACGCAGTACGTCTTCGCGGCGGCCGAACATCGAAATGGTGCCGTTTGTCATCAGCAGAATCTTGTCGACATGCTGCAGCAGGGAGGGGCGCTGGGTGATCACGATCACGGTGATCCTGTTCTGCTTGGCGTGTTTCAGAGCCGGGCAAGAGCGGCATCGCCAGCGCTGTCGAGGTTCGAGTTCGGCTCGTCGAGCACAATCATGCGCGGATTGCCGAAGAAGGCGCGGGCAAGGGCAATGCGCTGTTTCTGGCCACCCGAGAGAGGCGACCCATCGGCTGCGACGATTGTTTCGTACCCTTGCGGGAATGTTGCGATCATCTCGTGCACGTCGGCAAGGATGGCAGCCTGATAGATGTCCTGATCGTCCACATGGTCGCGCATGCGCGCAATGTTGGCCTTGATCGAACCGGGGAAGAGCTGAACGTCCTGGGGGAGATAGCCGATACTGTCACCGAACTGGCGCTGGTCCCAGTTGCGCAGATCCATAAGGTCCAGCCGGACACTGCCGGATGTGGGCAGGATCGAGCCGACCAGCATCTTGCCAAGCGTTGTCTTGCCGGCACCCGAATTGCCTATAACGGCAAGTGAATCGCCGGGGCGTAGTGCGAAGTTGATGCCATTAAGCACGACGCGTTTTGTTCCCTGCGGAACATACAGCACGCGTTCCACGTCCAGCCGTCCTTCGGGCTTGGGCAGGACGAGACGTTCGAGATTCAGCGGAGAGGATCGAAGCAGCGTCGAGATGCGCCGATAGGCGCCCCGCGAAAGAATGAACTGGTTCCAGCCTTCGATTGAGCCCTCGATTGGTGCAAGCGCCCGGCCTGCAATGATGGAGGCAGCGATCACCATGCCACCGGTGATGTAGCCCTGAATGGCGAGATACGCACCCCAGCCAAGCAACGCGACCTGCGTCAGAAGACGGATAGCGCGGGAGGTTGCCGCCGAGACGATGTTCCGGTCCTGTGCCTTGACCTGTGCCTTCAGCGAGCCGGCGGTGTCCTGGCCCCAGATCTTGACTGCCTCAGGGATCATCGCCAGCGCGTTGATGATCTGCGAGTTCCGCGCCATGGAGTCCAGATGCAGATTGGCCTTACTCTGGTAAACATTCGCCTCGCCGAACGGAGCGGCAGTGGCGCGCTGGTTGATGAATGCGACCAGCGTGAGCAGCAGTGCCGACAGCACCACAATGCTTCCCAGATGCGGATGGACGAGAAACACCGCCAGGATAAAGATCGGGGCGAAGGGTATGTCGAGAAATGCGAGCAGCGTGCCCGAAACCAGAAATGAACGCAATTGCTGAAGGTCGCCGAGGGTCTGGTACTCGCGCCCGGTGCCGTGAAGGGAGGCGCGCGCTGCCGCGCTCAGAATTGGCGCGCCGAGCTGGGCGGCGACCTCGACTGCGGTGCGCATCAGGATGAACCGTCGTATCGCGTCGAAAATCGCCTGCAGCAGCACAGCGCCCACGATCACGACCGTCAGCATGATCAGCGTGTCCGTGGAACGGCTCGTAAGAACGCGATCAGAAATCTGAAAGAGATAGACCGGAATGGCGAGTACGAGGATGTTGCTGGCATTGGTGAAAAGCAGCACCATCAGCATGTTTTTGCGCACCGCGGCGAGGCCGGCGGTGAGGCTTTTGGAAAAGTCGGCCGGGCCGAGCCGGCGGTGAAACTGGTCTTTTGCTCCGTTGACCCTGGTGATCTCCGGTTTGCTTCTGTCTGCTTCCGGCTTCTGACTGTCTTGCTTTGACGGCGTCTCCGGCTGCCGGGTCTCAGTCTTTTCTGCAACGTCTTCCGCCCCTCCCGTGGAGGCAGCCGGCTCTTCTTCGGCTGGTTTTGTTTCATTGTGACCTGCGGGGGTGGGGGCGTCACGGGTTTCCGCATCAGTGGCTTCGGCCCGTTGCCGTGCAGCCCGCGCGTCGACTTCCCGGAAGATGCGGGAAATCTCTTCATCGGCAGTACGCAGAATACGCATTTTGCGGGCTTCGTCTTCCATACCCAGCGCGCAGGACGATGCGTCGTTCACATGCGCCGGGCGCTTGGTCGGTTTGTCCAGCATGTCGTTCCCCCCGATCGTCCTATCCGAGCATCGTCTGCATTACGTCGGCCGTGCCGCCGTCAGGCGTGGAGGGATCCGGCGCATTCTGGTCTGCGTCACCCTCCGGCGATGCCATGAGATCATCGCTGAGAAACGCCACCGCCTCGCTCACCAGTGCGTCCGCACCCTGCGTGTAAAGGTTCGTGTCATCGGAAATCAGTTCGGCCTGGATCAGCAGCTCATCCGAATAGACCGCGCCACCCGTATATGTCGTGGAATTGACGCCACCATCGACAATAGACGCCTGGTTGATGAGCGCGTTGGAACCTGTCGAAACATCCCAGGAGGCGTCGGCGTGTGCGGAACTCTGGCTTTTTGCCAGCGCGACCTGGTCGGCATCGCCGAGAACGTTGATCTGGCTGACATACTGAAGATCGACCACGTCGCCGGAAATGTAGAGCACCTTGATTGTCGTCAGACCGGCGAAATCCGACCCCGACAAAAGCGATTGCGGCGCCGTCCCCGGGCCATCGCCCAGTTTTTCGAGCGCCTCCAGGTAGGAAGGCGGCATCGTGTCGAACGACATGGTGCCGTACTGGGTGATGGAGGCCTCGTTCCAGAGGAGGTTTCCGCCCGTCGAGAGCGACGCTGAGCCGCCGGTCTGGAAGTCGCCGACCGTGCCCACGAGATCGTCGTCCAAAAGGATGTTCGTCTGGCAGATGATGTTGGCGTGATAGACGTTGCCACCCACGATGATCAGGTCGTAACAGTTTCCCAGCGCGGCAAGTGACGTGGCATTGATAACCGTGTTGTTGCCGAGAACGATTTCCGTTCCGCCACCGCTGGCCGACATCACGGTGATGTCGTTGTCCTCCACGAAGCTGACCTGCTTGATCCAGTTGGCCAGCATCAGATCGCCATCAATCCGCGATACCTGCCAGTGCTCAGGGAAGACCGGCTCGCCGTTGGCGTTTTCCAGACCCGGTGGAGGCGGGTTGTCGATGGTCTGGATGGTGGCGGTGTTGAACGCCTGGGTCGGCGCCTCCGTCAGTGATTTCCAGCCGTTGAGCGCTTCGCTTGTCGTGTCGTTGTCGCTCCACAAATTCAACTGGCTGATCGCGTTGAAATGAACATAGTCACCGGCTATCGCGAGCACCGGTGCTCCATACCAGTCGTTGACGAGGATGGCTTCGTTGACGAGAAGGTTGGCTCCTGCCTCGACATCCATTGTTGCATGTGTGGAAAAGTCGGTCTCCGCGTCGCCTGCTTCTTCGTCCTCGCTGAATTTCTCGGGGAGATAGGTGTCCAGGGCGGGCAGTTCATCGACTTCTTCTCCATTCAGAAACTTTCCCTCGATGCTTTCGCCCCGCATGACGAAGACGCCCTCGTTTCCATCAAGCGCGTCAATGAATGCATCGGCGATGTGCGGAGCGTGGAGAATGAAGTCACCGATTTCAGCTGCCGAGCCCGGCTCATGAAGATCACCGAAAGGTTGGGACGGGGAGGCTGCCTTGATCAGCGCTATAAGCGCCGCATCGGTGTCGCCGACGGAGCTGAAATGCAGCCCGTGGTCGCCAATGCTGAGATAGTCGTTGTCCTCCAGGCGCGCCTGCTGCTTGAGATAGAGCGCGAGCGAGCCAAGGGGCTGGTATTCTGCAAAAGCCTCTCCGCCCGCCATCAGGGGCGGTGTTTCAGCTCCCCAGATGGTGGCGGCGGGTGCACCTTGGCCTTCATTGTAAAGAGGGATGGGATCGTACCGGATTGCAACGGAAACCTGCGCATCGAACCTGTCGATGGGAGGAGGGGTGTAATCGACCCGGGGGTTGAAACCGTCCAGAGAATAGGGGCTGACGATGTTGATTTTGATGTTGAGGAGGTCGTTTTGCTCCAGGGGTGCGTCCGGGAGCGCCTTGAAATCCGAATAGTCGAGCCGCAACCGGGCTTCCTCAACCGCCTGGGAGAACAGTCCTATGAAGTGGGCGATCGCTTCCGTGGTTTGATCCATATGCATAAAGCATCACCTTGCTTCGACTTCCTGTCGATCATCGCCGCCTGTGCACCGTTCGAAAGGTGTGGAGGTTTGCGGGTGTCAGACGAAGGGTGAATTGCGCAAACCTCCGGTTCCGGCGCCCAGGGGGATCGGGCGCCGGAATGCTCTGTGCTGCCGTCAGGCGTCGTCTTCGCCGACGACCGTGCTGTTGAGATTGCCGCCGACAACCGTGGTGTCCACGGTGTTGCCGAGCACATTGGCGCCCATGACGATCTGCTGGTTGAAGGCGCTCGTATCGACAAGTGCATCGGCGCTTGCCTCGGAGATGCCGTTCACATAGCCGTCATCGCCATTGTTGGAACCCCACATGCCGCCGGCGCCGCCTGCGCCGCCTGCACCTGTGGTGG
>NZ_BAMP01000045.1 GCF_000615975.1 Nitratireductor aquibiodomus NL21 = JCM 21793
CGCCGATATCCACCGAGGGACGCGGCGACATGACATCGCTGACCGAGCAGGCGGAGAGCGTAGCGAGCGTCGCACCGGCCGCCGCGAGCAGCATGCGCGCGCGCAGCGGCCCTCCAACAGACCTGCCAATACGAATACCCACCATGAACACGCCCCGCCAGCCTCATACGCTCTTGCACGGGAGCAAGCTTAGCCAGACAAGGTAAAGGAAAGGTCAGCGGGGGTGTTCAGACCTGTGACCCGATTGTGGCGTGTGAACCGCCAGCTACTTGCAATACAGAGAGTTGTTCCGGCGCTTTTGCAGATCGAGGTGAAAATGATTGGCGTGGTCGGCATTGGAACCCGGGCCGAGAACGGTCTTGAAGGGACCGCAGGCGGCTGTGCGGAAGGCCTTGAGAAACCGCGCTCTTCCGCTTTTCGGGTCGGGCTGTCGGGCGACGTCGAGTTGCGTGCCGTCGGCCAGGGTGAAGGCGGCGATGTCGAAGGCGTTGCCGAAGGCGTGTTCGGAAAGCTTCTGCAGTCCGCGACGCGACCGACAGACATAGGCCGAGGCATGGCGAACTGTCGTGACCGGTTGCTTCAGATGGCGCCGGGCGAGCGGCGGGACCTTCTCCGTGAAGAAGCGTGCGAGTGCGAGGGCCGTCGCACAGTTGAGCGTGGCCTCCGGTTGCAGCGCGATCTTTCTGGAAAGTCGCGTGATGACCAGCGGATGGGGAATGGCGCAGCCGGCTGCCTCGGAGATCGATGGCCGGTCGGAGAACGAGACGCCCAGTTTCGTGAGGGCGCGGCGACAGGTGGTTTCCTGTCCGGGCATGCGGCCGGGTTTGTAGGGGGCGGGTGGCTTTTGCGGTTGGGTTTTTTCCTCGGGCCGGGGCGAGGGGATCGGAACGATCACTGACATTTCCGATCGCCGTACCTCTCCGCGGGCCTGCGGAATCGGGCCCGTCGCCGGCAGAGGCACGGACGGGGCCGCCTCTGCGGCGTCTGCATTGCTTGAGGACAGGACGGGAACCAGTGCGCACAGGAGCATGGCCGTCAGCGCACTTCGAACGGCTAAGAGAACGATCATGCCTGATGTTTGCCCCAGCGGCGGCTGATCCGGAAATAACGGTGTGTTTCGGAGCGTGTCAGGATGCGCCGAGCGCGTCCAGGCCGTCGATCAGCCAGTCGCACAGCATCGGCATTCCCAGAAGATAGGTGGCGACGTGCTTTGCACCATGCTGTCTTGCATCGGCGACGGCATTTGCCCATTCGCTCACATCGTAGTCACCGCGACCAATCCATGCCAGCGCGACCAGGTCGGCAAGTTCGTCCACGTTGAGGTCTGCCACGAGCTCGCGGAATTCCTCTTCTGTGAGGTCTTCCTCCTCTTCCTCTATGAGCCCGTCATGTTGGTGCCGGTCGCGTGCATCGCCGTCGATTTCGACTTCATGCTCATGCCCGCCATCGTAGTCGGTGTTGAGCGCGGCGCTGATGGCCCGCGCCTTGCCTGCCAGCAAGCGTACGGTTTCCGGGTCTATCGACAGCTCCCATTCGCGTTCAACAGGTCTCTGCACGGGCCTATCCTCCGGGCAATCAGAGGCATGATAGCGCAGAACGCGTTGAGAGCGCGACGATTTGTTGATGATGCCGCTCAGGCGACGCTGCGCTGCCTGTTGCGCAGGGCCGGCACGATCTCGACTGCGAGGATCGCAGCGAAGATCAGGCCGCAACCGGCGAGGCCAAGCGCGGGCAGGCGTTCGCTGAGGAAGATCGCGCCGAAGAGCGCGGCGAAGACGGCTTCTGTGGACAGGAAGATCGCGGCCTGCGGGGCCGTCGTGTAACGCTGGCCGATGACCTGAAGCGTGAAGGCGATGCCGCCGGAAAAGATGCCCGCATAGAGGATTTCCGGCAAGGCGGTGCCCACAGCGGACAGGTTGATCGGCTCGACAAGGCCGGCAATGGCGAGCGCGATGACTGCGGTGATGCCGAACTGGCTGACCGACAGTGTGATGGGGCGACCGGTGCGGCTGGCGCTTCTGCCGATCATGATGACCTGCAGCGCCCAGAAGAGGGCGCAGACGATGGTCAGCCAGTCGCCGGTTGTCAGCGCGACGCTGCCTGCGCCCGAAAGCAGCCAGATACCGGCAAGCGCGGAAAGGGCCGCCGGCCAGACCACAGTGTGCGGCCATTGACGGAAGAGAAGCACCGCTAGAAACGGCACCATGACCACGTAAAGACCGGTCAGGAAACCTGAATTGGTTACGCTCGTGGTCAAAAGACCAACCTGCTGCGCCGCCATGCCTGCGAACAGAAGCAGGCCGATGACCAGGAAGTTCCGTTTGTCGATGAAGGTTAGCGTTCCCGTGCTGCGCCGGGCCTCCCACATGGCGAAGGGCAGCATGGAAAGACAGGCGATGGCAAAGCGCAGGCCGATGAACAGGAACGGGCCGATGGCATCCATTGCAGTCGACTGGGCGACGAAGCCCATGCCCCACATGGCGCCAGCGAGAAGCAACAGAAGATTGGCCTGAACCCGTGTCATGCGCATATCCGGACAGGAAGAAACACGTCTGTCTTACGGAGCGCGTCCGCAGCGCGCAAGGGCCGTGGCCCCTGCCTCCTATGGGCCAGATCCGTGCAGGCTATTCCCCGGCGCGGAATATGCGAATGATCTCGCCCCGGCGTTCGTCGGTCAGAAGCCAGAGCGAGCCGTCGGGTGCGACATTGACATCGCGTATGCGCCCGAAAGCCCCTTTGAAGAGGCGCTCCTCGCCGGTGATGCCGCCCTTTTCGTCCCGATCCAGGCGCGCGACGAGATGGTACTTCAGCGCTGCGACAAGGAAGTCTCCCTGCCATTCGGGAAACATTTCGCCCTGATAGACCGCTGTGCCCGATGGCGCGATGGACGGATCCCAGTAATATTCGGGCTGCTCGTAACCGGGTGCCTCGGTGCCCACGCCGATTTTCGTGCCGCTGTAGTTGACGCCGTAGGAGATGACCGGCCAGCCGTAATTGCTGCCGGCTTCCGGGCGATTGACCTCGTCGCCGCCGCGTGCGCCGTGCTCGACCGTCCAGACCGCGCGGGTCACGGGGTCGAAGACGGCACCCTGCGGATTTCGATGGCCCATGGACCAGATTTCCGGTGCGGTGTCCGTGCTGCCGGCGAAGGGATTGTCTTCGGGTACCGTGCCGTCGCGATTGATCCTGAGCACCGAGCCGGCATGGTCGGCGGGGTCCTGCGCCCGGTCGCCTTCGCCGCGGTCGCCGATGGTGAAGAAGAGCGTGCCGTCGGGGTGCAGCACGATGCGGGAACCGAAATGCTGACCCGCCGCGCTCTTGCGGTTCATGGAGAAAATAGTGGTGACGTCCTCAAGGCGGGCTGCCTCTTCATTTCTTACCAGTCTGGCGCGGGCGATTGCCGTGCCTGCGCCGCCTTCGCCGGGTTCCGAGAAGGAAAGGAAGATCATTCCCGTTTCGGCGAAGTCGGGCGAGACGGCGACGTCCAGCAACCCACCCTGTCCGACCGCGGCTACCTCGGGTACGCCGGGAACAGGCTCCGAAAGGGTGCCATTGGCGAAGAGGCGCAACTGGCCGGAACGCTCGGTAACGAGCGCGCTTCCGTCGGGCAGGAAATCAAGACCCCAGGGATTTGAGAGACCGCGGGCAAGTGTTTCTGCCTCCACGGTGACCGCCTGTGTGACGAAGGTTTTGGCCGCGGCGGCGCCCGGTAACGCCAGGAGGCCGGCAGTGAGGGCGGTGCGGAGGAACTGATCCTGCATCAAGGTGTCTCCCGTTTTCGATTTTATCAAGAGATAGGTTTTGAGTGCCGGCCGACAAGGTAACGCACATGTGCGCAATCGGCTTCTGGAAGGCGGATACGCAAAAATTTGCGTGAAAATCGTCACCGGCTTGTTATATTGGGACAGGTCATACGAAACGGTTCCGTAGGCAGACGCTTTCGGACCGTTTCTTTTTATGTCTGCACCGGCGGCAGGGCGGCACTTCGCGTGATGCGTGTGGGGTCTTCCTGCCTTCATGTCTGGAAGGTGAATGAAATGAACAAGGTCCCAATGACGCTTGCCGGAGCTGCGGCGTTGAAGGAAGAGTTGCGCTGGCGCCAGCAGGAAGAGCGGCCACGCATCATTGAGGCGATCGCCGAGGCGCGCGCCCATGGCGACCTTTCGGAGAATGCGGAATACCACGCCGCCAAGGAGGCACAGAGCCTCAATGAGGGCCGCATCGGGGAACTGGAAGACTTTATCGCGCGTGCCGAGGTCATCGACGTGACAAAGCTTTCCGGCGACACGATCAAGTTCGGTGCCACGGTGATGCTCGTCGACGAGGACACTGAAGAGGAAAAGACCTATCAGATCGTCGGCGACCAGGAAGCCGATGTGAAGTCGGGCCGCATTTCCATCTCCTCGCCCATCGCGCGGGCGCTGATCGGCAAGGCGGTGGGCGATTCCATCGAGGTGAATGCTCCGGGCGGTGCGCGGGGCTATGAGGTGGTGGAAGTCCGCTACGGCTGACCATGTCCGGCAAGATGCCCGCAAGCGGCCATCGGGTCCGCGTCCGTGACGTGGATGTGGTGGCCCCCAACTTCAAGAAGCGGCTTTCGGGCGTGACCAGCACGATCGTGCAGCTTGTGCCGGAACAGACAAAAGCGCTCCCGATTGCCACTCTGGGGCCTGGGCTTCCCGATACGCTGCCCAGACTGCGCTGGTGGCAGGTGCCGGGCCTGCTGCGCAGGCCTGCGAACAGGCCGTTTCGCATCTGGCATGCGCGGCGCAATCCGGAAATGCTGGCCGGTGTGGTTTTGCGGGATATCTTTCGTGCACCGGTGAAACTTGTTTTCACGTCCGCCTCGCAGCGCGAACACACGCGCTGGACCCGGTTTTTGATCCGCCGCATGGACCGGGTGGTGGCCACAAGCCGCAAGACGGCCGGCTATCTCCGGGTTTCCAGCCGTGTGGTGCTGCACGGCATCGATACCGGCCGTTTTTCGCCGCCTTCGAGCCCCGGCGAGGGGGCTGCAGCGGTGGGGATGGCGAGCGATCAGCGCTATGTCGGCTGTTTTGGCCGCGTGCGGCGCCAGAAGGGCACGGATCTTTTCGTCGATGCCATGATTGCGCTCCTGCCGGAGCGCCCCGGCTGGTCGGCGATTATTGCCGGTCAGGCGACCGGCCCGCACGCCGATTTCGAGGCGGAACTGAAAGAGCGCGTGCGGGCAGCCGGACTCGCCGAGCGCGTTCTATTTGTCGGTACGCGTACAGATGTTCCGGACTGGTATCGAGCGCTTTCGCTTTTCATCGCGCCGCAGCGCTGGGAGGGGTTCGGACTGACTCCACTTGAGGCGATGGCGACGGGCGTTCCCGTTGTCGCAACGGATGTGGGGGCTTTTTCCGAGCAGCTTGAGGGCAGTGGTGCGGGGGCGCTTGTGCCGGTTGACGATCTGGCTGCGATGATTGCTGCGGCAGGGCGCTATATGGATGACGAGGTGCTGCGGAGCACTGCGGCGCGCGCAGCGCTTACGCATGCGCGCGGGCATTTTCCCCTTGAGGGGGAAGCGCAGGCGCTGAATGCGCTTTATGCGGAATTGTGGCGAGAGGCCTCCAGATGAAGATCGAAGGTTTCATCGTTCATCTGAGGCGTGCGACGCGCGTCGCCCGCAGGTGGAGCATCTGCTCGCGTCGCTGCCTGTCGAAACCCATGTTGTGGACGCTGTGGACGGTCAGGCGCTCGGCGATGACGAGATCGGCCGGCACTATGTGAAGGGGTTGCACCAGCCGGCTTATCCATTTGCGTTGCGGCAATCCGAAATCGCCTGTTTTCTCTCGCACCGGAAGGTGTGGCGGATGATCGTGGAACGCGGGCTTGATGCGGGGCTGATCGTCGAGGACGATGTGGCGCTTGACATGCCGCTTTTCGGGCGCTGTCTGGAGGTGGCAAAGCGGGCCTGTGTGGGGAAAGCGTATGTGCAGTTTCGCATAAGCCCGGTTCGCGGCAGGATGCGGGACGTGGCGCGGAACGGTGAGGTTCGGCTTGTGGCTCCGCAGGTTTCGCAGCTTGGCACAGTGGCGCAGCTTGTGACGCGCGAGGCGGCACAACATCTTCTCGCTCTGACGGAGCGTTTCGACCGGCCGGTCGACACGTTTTTGCAGATGCGCTGGGTGACGGGCATTGCGCCCTTCTGTGTCGTGCCGTCAGGCATAAGCGACCAGTCGGCCGAGATCGGCGGCAGTACCGTCAGCGCGTCGGGGAAGGCGCGGCGCAGCCCTGGCGAACGCCTTTGGCGGGAGTGGAGCCGTTTCATCTATCGGCGCCGGGTGCAGAAATACTCGCGAGGTTGGTGCGAGACAGAGGTGGAGCGGCGATGAAGACGCTTGTCATCAATCTTGAACGGGAGACGGCGCGCCTGGCGCATATGCGCAGGGTCTTCGCCGAGCAGGGGCTCGATTTCGAGGTGGTGAAGGCGGTGGATGCAAAACTGCTTTCGCCGGAGCAACTCAAGGCGGGACGTACGGGGAAGCCGCGTTTTTATGAATTGGGAGCGGGCGAGATCGCCTGTTTTCTTTCGCACCGCAAATGCTGGGAGATCGCGGCGCAGAGCGAGGACGAATTCACCATCATCTGCGAGGATGATCTCTTCCTCGGCGAGAATGCAGCGGCGATTTTCGGCGACGATGGATGGATTCCCGAGGGCGCCGGCGTTGTGAGGCTGGAGGCGTGCAAGCCCAAGACGCTGATTGGAAAGGCTGCGGTCTCTACGGTTGCCGGTCGAAAGGTGCATCCGCTGCGCGTTGCGCGAGCGGGAGCCGGCGCGTATCTGATATCGCGGAGCTGCGCACAAGTATTGCACACCAATTCTCGTGTCTTCTGCGATCCAGTCGACCAGTTCCTCTACAGTTCCGGATTGTTCTATAAAAAGAGTTTTGGAATTTACCAGATCGACCCGTCTCCGGCGATACAGGAAGTTTTTTTAAAGAATGACCGTGTCCTAGGAAGTTCTCTTTTTAAAGAGCGTTTTCATATAGAGAAGGGTGAAAGAAAATCATCAATTTCTCGAATATTATTTAGAAAAATTTATAGATTTTTTGTAAAAATAATAAAAAAAACAAAAGAGAAAACTGAAGGTTTTTTTACAAATAATCGGTGGGTTCGTATTGGTTTTAGGTAGAATTATTATTTTCAAATTAAACATTAAATCGTCTAAAAAGGGTTGCTAGTGGTGAAGCACTCGGCGGACGCTGGGACTTCAAGCCTGCGCTCCTGAGAACCTCATTCCATAGATGGACGGTTTTGGTTCGTTCTGTGCAGAATTCATCCAAATTTCTTGAAGCATCATATAGAACTGGCGCTTCTCGGAAATTGATGGGGTAGAAGACGTCGCTTGGGGCTGCGAGGTCGAATGCATGATGTTTCTTTGCGAGATAGGTTATGGCTTTCGGACCGAATGATCCCCAGGGAAGGGTCGCTGGGCTGATGCTTTTGCCGAGGAAGCGATGCGCGAGGCGAAGGCGTACAGCATCACGAGTTCGGGTCCATGGAGGGATTCCTTGGCGATAGAAAAAGGCTAAAGCCTCTTCCACGATTGGATGTCCCTGCCTCGCGTAAAGAAGCGCCCCGTTTATGTGTGTATTGCTCTCCTTTCCGAACAAGATGTCCTCGAGGAGTGTGATTGGCCTCAAGCATATCATGTCGAGGTCAGCCCAAACGCCAAGGCCTTGCTGTTGCAGCTTAAACCGGAAATAATCCGAGGCTAGAGCGAACGATCCCGTTTTGTGATGGCGTAGCTCTGATATCCTCTGTCTAGGTACGACTTTTTCAGCGTTCGCCTCCTCGACGCCGCTGGGGGTGTTCTTAACATGGTCATATGAATGCAGAACGACCTTGTGCCCCGCTTCGAGAAAGCTCAGCGCTGACATGATCTCTATCGGACCAAGGGCACCACCAATCCAGAGCATGTTTACCGGTGGTAGGGTTTGATTTCGGTGTGATGTTTCGAGTGTCATATGGTGGGTTGCCTGCACTAGGGGCTTCGCTCTTTTTCAGACCGGCTGGTGAGAGCAAATGGTTATCTATCTGATAAATCTAAGGCGCTCTAGCGATCGTTTGGAGCGCATGAGGGAACTATGTGTGGATGCCGGCCTTGAGTTCACGCGGATGGAAGGGGTTGACGGATGAAAATTGAGCAGTGCCGATATCGCTCAAGTGGTCGTCGGTGAAAGTCGCTGGGGCAAACTAACTGCTGGAGAAGTCGGCTGTTTTTTGAGCCATCGCAAGTGTTGGCAAGCACTTGTTCAGGAAGGGTCTCAATATGCAGTTGTTCTGGAGGATGATCTCGTTCTCGGAGAGAATGCCGTTTCCGTGATGACGGATAGTAGTTGGCTCCCCGAGGACGCCGATATAGTGAAGCTTGAGGCGGCCGATGAACGTGTGTACCTGGATACCTGGGCAAGTGGAGTCATAATGGCGCGCGAAATTCGGCGACTTCGTTCGTCACATTTCTGCTCAGGTGGGTATGTCATTTCCCGATCCTGTGCTCAACATTTGCTTTCCTCGAGTGAAACATTCTCCGAACCTGTTGATGACTTTCTCTTTAACGTTTCATCTCCTCTGTTTGACAGTTTGGTTGTCTATCAACTCGCGCCAGCAATTTGTATACAACAGGCAGCGTTGTTGGCTCCAAATTCGCCTGAAAGGCTCGCATCGTGCATTGAAGGCCGAGAGAAAAAAGTTCGGAGGCGGCTTGGTACCTTCGAACGGTTTACTCTATCCCTTTCCAAAAAGCGCCGTTCGACGGTCAACCGAACTTTGTCTTTGATCGGGAGACGCGAGCGCGTGAAGGTCGGGTTTCGCTGATCATGCGTTCATCGATGCGAAGTGATCTTTCCGGCAATTGGGTAGGCCGCATATTTGCGTTCTGGTTTGGCCGGGCGGAAATGTCGGAGCGTAGGCGCGCCTGCCTTGATACATTCGGCAATTCCGAATGCCGTACGCACCTTGTTACAGCCGAAACGCTTGATAGTTTTGCGGTCCCCACGAAGCCTTTTCACCCTGCATTTCATTTTTTGTCTCCAATCCACCAATCCGATTACCTGCGCGCCTACTTCATGCATCATTTCGGCGGTGGCTACGCAGATATCAAAGCCATTTCTCACTCTTGGATTCCCGCATTTTCTGCGGCCGAGAAAGGTCATGTTCTTGGCGCTGGCTATGCCGAGGTTGCCGGCGGTGTCGCCAGGATTCATCAGTCCAAGGCATTGGAGAAGCACTATTTTCTTGATCGGCGAGTTTCCAATCTCGAGATCAACATGCGCTATCGGTACCTGAAACTGCGGCGTGGTGTTCTCATCGGTAACGGCGCATTCATCTTCCGGCCGGGGACCGAATTCACGCGGCGCTGGCTTTCAATTGTAGAAAGGAGGCTTGATCTTCTTCTTCCGCATCTTGAAGCCAACCCGGCACGATATCCGAAGGAGGTTCCAGGCGTCGACTATGGAGATGGGCCTTCGCGCTATACGGTGCCGTGGAGCTTTCTTCTCGGCGATGTGCTCGCGCCGCTCACGCTGCAATATCACACGCGCATTCTGCAGGTGGTGCCTGCTCCGGATTTTGAGAACTACGAATAGCCAGTTGCGGCAAGCGCGCCTATTCGATCGCCACCAGTCCTTCGTCCTTGACCTGGCGGATGGTGAGTGCGGTGCGGACGGTGTCCACATTGGGCGCGGAGGTTAACTGCTCGATCACGAAGGTCTGGAAGGTGGTGAGGTCGGTCGCAACGCAGTGCAGCATGAAATCGGAATCGCCGGAGACCATCCATGCACGCCGCACGATGGGCCACTGCAGGGTCCGCTGGGCGAAGGTCTTGAGTTCGGTCTCGGACTGGTAATGCAGGCCGATCAGGCAGAAGGCGACCACATCGTAGCCAAGGGCGGGCGAATTCAGAAGGGCGCGATAGCCCCTGATGATGCCGCCTTCCTCCAGCCGTTTGACGCGCCGAAGGCAGGGCGGAGCGGAAATGCCGACCCGGCGGGAAAGTTCCACATTGGTCATTTTGCCGTCGGCCTGAAGCTCGCGCAGAATTTTCCAGTCGATTGCGTCAAGATCGGCCTGTAGCGGCATGATGTTTCCCAATTCAGTTGCAAACGCGCGAGAATCTTTCACGCGCGCTGTCCGAAATTAGGGCAAGGGCTGTGCCAAGCCAAGCAATCCATTCACCGGTAAGGTGGACTATCCACCGCGTTTGGGCGTCTCTCATGCGTGGAAATGGAGGGGAGCGGCATTCGGTAGCTGTTGGAAACCTGTTCCTCGCCTTGCACTTTGGGTCTGTGAATACTTAGATCAAGTCACCGTATTGTTCTGGATGGCAGCCTAGGGATGAGCCCCTGGAGGCCGCTGTCCGATTTTGCGTTTCCGCCGGAGGGCGGTCACGCGCCTTGAAGTTGATAGTGGCGGCAGGAAGGCGAGAGACCATCCCTGCGGTCCAGCGAGGAAGAAAGGAATTCATCCATGTCACGTCGTCACACGCCCGTTCTCATTGTCGGTTCGGGCCCTGCCGGATACACGGCAGCGATCTATGCGGCGCGCGCCATGCTGAAGCCGCTTCTCGTCGCCGGACTGGAGCAGGGCGGGCAGCTCATGATCACCACCGATGTGGAGAACTATCCGGGTTTTGCCGACCCGATCCAAGGGCCGTGGCTGATGGAACAGATGCGCGGCCAGGCGGAGAATGTCGGCGCGGAGATCGCCAATGATCTGATCGTCGATGTGGACCTGTCGTCACGCCCCTTCGTGCTCAGGGGGGATTCGGGCACGGAATACACGTGCGATGCGCTGATCATCGCCACCGGAGCCAAGGCGAAGTGGCTCGGCCTGCCCTCCGAGCAGACCTTCATGGGTTTTGGCGTATCGGCCTGCGCCACCTGCGACGGGTTCTTCTACCGCGGCAAGGATGTTGCTGTTGTCGGCGGCGGCAACACGGCTGTCGAGGAAGCGCTCTATCTGTCGAACCTCGCCAAATCGGTGACGCTGATCCACCGCCGCGACGAATTGCGGTCCGAGCGCATCCTGCAGGAGCGCCTGATGGCGAAGGAGAATGTGACGATCCTGTGGGACACGGTGGTCGAGGAAATCACCGGCACGCCGGCCAAGCCGCCCATGCCGGCATCGGCGTCGGGCGTGCGGCTGAAGAATGTGCATTCGGGCGCGGTTTCCGATCTTGCCGTTGACGGTGTCTTCGTGGCGATCGGCCATGCGCCCGCTGTCGAGTTATTTGAAGGAAAGCTCAAGCAGAAGCCCAATGGCTATCTTTGGACGCAGCCTGGTACGACGCAGACGGATGTGCCGGGCGTCTTTGCCGCGGGCGATGTGGCCGATGACATCTATCGCCAGGCCGTGACGGCAGCGGGGCTTGGCTGCATGGCGGCGCTGGAAGCGGAGAAGTATCTGGCAGCCATGGAAACGAAAAAAGAAGCTGCCGAATAAACCGGGAACGATGCAGCGACAGGATTGGGCGGAAACGCCCATGACGGTAAAGGCGCCTGACAGAGGAGAACGAGGCGTTGGACTGGGACAAGCTCAGGGTTTTTCACGCCGCCGCAGAGGCCGGCTCGTTTACGCACGCTGCTGAAACGCTGCATCTCTCGCAGTCGGCAATCTCGCGCCAGGTGAGCGCGCTGGAACTGGAAGTGGGCGTGCCTCTCTTCCATCGGCATGCGCGCGGGCTGGTGCTGACCGAGCAGGGCGAGATGCTCTATCGTACGGCCCACGACGTGCTGATGCAGCTTGAAAGCGTGCGCGTGCGCCTTACCGAGGCCAAGGATCGGCCGTCCGGTCTGTTGAAGGTTTCCACCACGGTGGGGCTCGGCA
This sequence comes from Nitratireductor aquibiodomus NL21 = JCM 21793, assembly GCF_000615975.1. GTDB lineage: Bacteria > Pseudomonadota > Alphaproteobacteria > Rhizobiales > Rhizobiaceae > Nitratireductor > Nitratireductor aquibiodomus. The sequence goes on from NZ_BAMP01000045.1 coordinate 11,854, forward strand.
CGGGCTGGCTGACGGAGCGGCTGCCCGAATTCATCGAACTCTATCCGGACATCGAGCTGCAGCTCATTCTGGACAATGAGGAGCTGGACCTGACCATGCGGCAGGCCGACTGCGCGATCCGTATGCGCCAGCCGCAGCAGCCCGACCTTATCCAGCGCAAGCTCTTCACGGTGCATTTCCATCTCTTCGCGTCGCCCTCCTATGTGAACAAGCATGGAAAGCCTTCGTCGATCGCCGATCTGGACAACCACCGGATCGTGACTTTCGGCGAGGCGGTGCCGCCGCATCTGAGCGACATGAACTGGCTGGAAACGGCCGGTCGTCCGGAGGGGCAGAAGCGTCAGACAGCCCTGCAGATCAACAACATCCTGTCGATCAAGCTGGCGGTTCAGCGCGGTGCGGGCATCGCCATGCTGCCCGATTATGTGGTGGGCAAGAGCAACGATCTGGTGCAGCTTCTGCCGGAAACCGCCGTGCCGTCCTTCGATACCTATTTCTGCTACCCGAACGTGATGAAAAACCAGGCAAAGCTTCACGCGTTCCGCGATTTCCTTATTTCCAAATCACGGCATTGGGCATTTTGACGCAGTATTTCTCAAGAAATACCGGGCGTTATGCAAAATTGCATGGGTGAATTGCAAAAACATGTGGTTGTTATTTAGGCGGCGATTGCCCATATGAGAAGCACTCCCGGGGGCGTTCTCCTCCCATTTGCCCCCGCGAGTGTTCCCCTCTGGAGGTTTCGCCTATATGGCACTTCCAATGACTAAAGCCGGATCTCCGTGATCCGGCTCTTTTTTTATCTGCCATGGCTTTTCCTGTGAGAGCAGGATCGCAGCCAATGCCCTGTCTCATTGCTTCAGCTGAAATCAGCGATAAAGCGGTTCGCCTTCGAGCCCGCTGTAAAGACCGGCGACCTCCTCGGCGTAGCCGTTGAAGAGCTGTGTCGGCACGCGCTCGCCCGTGTGCAGAACACGCTCTTCCGCCTGGCTCCAGCGGGGATGCGGCACATCCGGGTTCACATTCGCCCAGAAGCCATATTCGCTGGCGGCGATCTCTTCCCAGAAGCTGACCGGTCGCTCTTCGGTGAAGGAAATGCGGCGGATCGACTTGATGGACTTGAAACCGTATTTCCAGGGCAGGGCGAGCCGCAGCGGTGCGCCGAACTGTCTGGCCAGCGGTTTGCCGTAGGCGCCCGTGACCATGAAGGCGAGGTCGTTTGCGGCCTCGTCCATTGTCACACCCTCCACATAGGGCCAGGGATACCAGACCTGCTTCTGCCCGCCGGCTATGCCGGGATCGTTGAAGGTTTCGAAGCGGATGTAACGGGCGGACGAAAGCGGTTTCGCCATGGCAACGAGTGCTGAAAGCGGAAAGCCGGTCCAGGGCACCGTCATCGACCAGGCCTCGACACAGCGATGCCGGTAGAGGCGCTCCTCGAGCGGCATGCGCTTTGCCAGATCGTCAAACGCGATGGTTGTGGGCTCCTCCACCAGACCATCGATCTCGATGTCCCAGGGGTGCGTGACGAGCGCCTGGGCGGCACGGGCGATCTGCTTGTGGGAGCCGAATTCATAGAAATTGTTGTAGGTGCTGCTCACCTCTTCAGGCGTGAGCGGGCGTTCGATCCTGTAGGCTTCATTGCGCTGTGCAGGGTAAAGGGATGCGGTGCGCGCGGCGGCATCCTCTATCTCAGCCCTTGCTGTCTCCGGCAGGAAGCCTGCGCCGGCAATCGCACCCAGGCCAAGCCCGGCAAGCACTGCGCGGCGACTGGCAAAAACGCTTTCGGGCGTCGCCATGCTTTCGGCGACGGCCCAGCGCAGGCGGCGGTGAATTGTGGGCATGGCGTTCTCCGGCTGGCTTCTGATTTCAGGGTCAGGACCTGACCCCAAGGCCAGTGGTAGAACTGCCCGCCCGCGTTTCAAAATCACGGTGCTTCACGATTGCGTGGAAGCCTCCCAGCTTGACGTTTCCCTCACGCGGCCTTGCCCTGCGCGTTCATCGCGGCATCGGCCAACCGCCCGGTCAACTCCGCCATGTGATCAAAAGTGGCGCGATAGCTGGCGACGCCAGCGGTGGCGGAGCGCAGTTCGATGATCAGGTCGCCGGTCTCGGATGCGGGAATCGTCGCCTGCACCACATCCCAACCACTCCACCCCGGGCGCGCGTCGAAGCCGAGAATCTGGCCGCGCCGCTGCGACAGGATGGCGGTGATACGGGCTGTGGCATCCGATGGCGTGTAAACCTCGATCCTGAGGACGGGCTCCAGCAGGACGGGCGAGCATTCGCCGAGCCCTTCCTTCATGGCGAGACGCCCGGCAAGCTGGAAGGCCATGTCGGAGGAGTCGACGGAATGGTAGGAGCCGTCCGCGAGATTGACGGCAAGGTCGATGACCGGGAAGCCGAGCGGCCCGGATTTCAGAAAGTCCCGAACGCCGGTTTCCACAGACGGTATGTACTGTTTGGGCACAACGCCGCCAGTGATCGTGTCGGTGAACTCGAAGCCGGACCCGCGGGGCAGGGGGCGTATGTCGAGAACGACATCGCCGAACTGGCCGTGACCGCCCGACTGTTTCTTGTGCCGGCCGCGCCTGGTGGTGCCCTTGCGGATCGTTTCGCGGTAGGCAACGCTTGGCACGGCCGTGTCCACGGGGATCTGGTATTTGCCTTCGAGGCGTTCGCGGGTGACGCGCAGATGCATCTCGCCCTGGCCGCACAAGACGGTCTCGCCGGTCTCCTGCCTCTGCTCGAGACCGAGCGAGGGATCTTCCTCGATGAGTTTCTGCAGAGCGAGCGAGAGCTTTGCCTCGTCCTTGCGTTCGCTCGGGTGTACCGCGACCGAATAGACTGCCTGCGGGCTCTCCAGCGCGATGAGGGGCGCAAGCGGCGCTTTGGCGGTTGTCAGTGTATCACCCGTCCGGACACCTTCGAGCTTGCCGAGAGCGACGGTCTCGCCGGCTTCCGCTTTCGCCACCTTGGTCTGTTCGCGCCCGAGAAGGGTGTAGAGACCGGAGACCTTGTCGACTGTGTTGCCGCTGCGCAGTTCCGTGCCGTCCCCGACCGAGCCGCAAAGAACCCGGGAGACGGACAGCTTGCCACCGTGTGGTGTGTGGATTGTCTTCATGACCTGGAGAACGGCTTCCCCGGCATCTTTCAGGCCGAGCCGTTCCCGTGTGGCTTCAACATCTGGCGAATCGTGCCGAATCGCCTTTAAAAGCCGTAGTATGCCGTTGCCTTTCTCAGCCGATCCGATCAGCACCGGTGTTACCGTGCCTTCGCGCAGGTCCGCTGCCAGATCGTCGAATATCGCGTCGCGTGGCGGTTCGATCTCCTCGAGCAGTTGCTCCATCAACCTGTCGTCATGGTCGGCAAGCGTTTCCAGCATGGAAAACCGTGCCTCGACCTCGCGCGCCCTGTCGTCGTCGGAAATGGGCGCAATCTCGCTGCTCGCATGCTCGCGGTAGATGTAGGCGCGTTCAAGTGCGAGATCGATGGAGCCGATGACAATGCCGTCCTTGCGCAGGGGAATCTGGCGTAGAAGCAGCGGCGTGTCGCTGGTGGGCTGCAGCATCTTCAACATGTCGCGCACACCCAGGGTGGCGTGCTCGATCTTGTTGAGAAAGATCATGCGCGGGATGCCAAGCTCGTCGAGCCTGTGCAAAGTGAGCTGCAGGGCGGCGATCTTTTTCTCGTCCGGTTCGGTGACGACAATGGCCATGTCGGCTGCCGCCAGAACCGGATCCGCCTCATGGGCGAACTCGATGGAGCTGGGCAGTCGACAAAGGTGATGCTTTCATCGAGAAAGCCGGTGGTGGCGATGTTCGCCTCGACGCTCATCTGATGCGCCCTGGCTTCTGCCGAATGATCACCGACCGTGCCGGATCCCGTGCTCGCCTGCTTCATTATGGCGCCGGTTCGCTCCAGAATGGCTTCGAGCAGGGTTGTCTTGCCACTTGCAAACGGACCGACAATGGCGATGCATTTCGGTCCGCGGCTTCTTTCTCCCGAGCGTTTTCCCATGGCTGGCGGCCTCCTCTCACGCGTTTACCTGCACACGTTTCATGAGCGGCGGCCGGCCTGTGCGGCCGTCGCGCGGTCGTGGCGCGTAGACGGATGATCAGGAGCATTCTCCGCCCTTGAGAGACCCGTTTGCGGCACTCACATGCCGGTGCGCCAACGCTCCCCGTCAAATATCGTCACATGGCTTTGGGATTTGGGCAAGGGCTCTCAGGCGGTCAATGCCAGACGCTCGACGTTGTCGCTCTTGCTGTGGATCGCAGGCGCGGCCTCAGGCCGTCCGAGAAAATAGCCCTGGAAGCGGTTGCAGCCGGCGGCGCGCGCAAGATCGAACTCTTCTTCGGTCTCGATCCCCTCGGCAACGATTGTGAGACCCTGAATGCGCGCGATCTGGGTGAGGGCTGAGACGAACACCTGGGCAATGCGGTCATGTCCAAGGTTGCGGATGTAGCTGCGGTCGATCTTGATCGCATCAATGGGCAGCGTCTTGATGTAGTTGAAACCGCAATGGCCGGTGCCGAAATCGTCCAGCGCGATGTGGAAACCCATCTCGCGCAGCCGTTCGATGCGGGCGATGATTTCAGGCGTCGCAGCGGTGGCGACGGTCTCGGTGATTTCGAGGACGAACCGGTTTGCTGAAGCCCCCGTCTCACGCAGCACGCGATCGAGCATGTGCACGAGACCATCGCGCTTGAGCTGTTCGCCCGAGACATTGATGCTAATGCGGTTGCAGGCGAAACGGTCGAGGTCGAGGCACGCACGGCGAAACACCCATTCGCCGACCATGTCAATCAGGTTCGACCTCTCGGCCACGGGGATGAATTCGGCTGGCGAGACCATGCCGCGCACGGGATGGCGCCAGCGCACCAGACCTTCCAGCTCGGTGCAGTTGCGTTCGGAATCGGTCAGGGGCTGGTAGTGAAGCTCCAGCTCGTTGAGATAGATCGCGGCACGCAACTCGCGCTCCATGAAGCGGCGCTGGCGTTTTTCCGACAGCATGTCGGGATCGAAGACGGTGATACGGCCGCGCCCGGCGCCCTTGCTCTCGTACAGGGCAAGATCGGCCAGCAGGGGAAGTTCTTTGTGGCTGCTCGCATGCTGGGGCGCCACAGCTATACCGATCGATGCGCCGAGTGGTATCTGATGCCCCTCGCAGGCCCGGCCTCTCTGCAGCATGGCGAGCAGTTTCTCGGCACGGGAGCGGCAGCGCGCGAGATCGTTGCCATACATCAGGATGGCGAATTCGTCGCCGCCGAGCCGGCCGATGGTGCAATCGGGGAAACAGTGCTTCGCGCAGGCGACCAGATGTGCCAGCGCTTCGTCTCCGAACTGGTGGCCGAACCCGTCATTGAGCTGCTTGAAATGGTCGAGGTCGACAAGCAGGAGCATGATGCGGCGCGGCTTCGAGAGCGTGCCGATGCTGGTGTTGAGCTCGTCGAGAAACCGCCCGCGGGTCAGGGCGCCGGTGAGAAGGTCGTTTTCGGTAAGACGTGTGCGCTCGGCCTCGATGCGCACGGCATCCCTCAGCTGATCGGTGACAGTGCGTTTGAGGTACTCAAGCAGACCCAGGCCGGCGATGCTGAGCGCAAGGCAGGTGAAAAGCAGCCAGTCCGATACACTGCTTTCGCCAGGCGCCAGAAAATAGGCGGCGGCGGCGAGCGCGGTCGCAGTGATCAGCAGCGTCTGAACGCCGATATAAACACGCTTGCCGTTGCGGCGCACGGTGGAGAGGATGCTCATGACCCCCGATGTCTCCCCAAAACCCTTGGAAAGGAGAGAACAATACGAAACTTAAAGAGGGCGTTAATACTATTGCGCCGCAGAAAGAAAATTTTGCGGCGCAATAGCCGGATATCGAAGCTGCTTCTACTTCAGTGAAGCCGTGAAGCGCTGGATCCTGTTGCATGCCTCTTCGAGAAGGGCCTCGGAAGTGGCGTAGGAGATGCGGAAATTGGGGCCGAGACCAAAGGCAGAGCCGTGCACGACGGCCACGCCTTCCGCTTCGAGGAGTTCAGATACGAAATCTTCGTCGGTCTCGATCGTCCTGCCGGACGGCGCCGATTTGCCGATCAGTTCGGCGCAGGACGGGTAGACGTAGAACGCGCCTTCGGGGACCGGGCATTTGATCCCCCTTGCCTGGTTGAGCATGGACACCACCAGGTCACGGCGCCCCTGGAAGATTGCCTTGTTCCTGGCGACGAAATCCTGCGGGCCATTGAGTGCTTCGACAGCCGCCCACTGTGCGATGCTGCATGCGCCCGAGGTCTGCTGCCCCTGGATCATGTCCATGGCCTTGATGAGCTCGAGGGGACCTGCGGCATAGCCGATACGCCAGCCTGTCATCGCGTAGGCCTTGGAGACGCCGTTCATGGTCAGTGTGCGCTCGTAGAGCTTCGGCTCCACCTCGGCGATGGTGTGAAACCTGAAATCGCCATAGGTCAGGTGCTCATACATGTCATCGGTCAGCACCCATACATTCGGATGGGCGAGTAGCACGTCGGCGAGAGCCTTGAGCTCTTCCGCAGTATAGGCAGCTCCCGAAGGATTGGACGGCGAATTCATGATCAGCCATTTGGTCTTCGGCGTGATGGCCTTCTCGAGTGCCTCGGCGGTGAGCTTGAAGCCGTTCTCGATGCTGGTCTCAGCCGAGACCGGCGTGCCGCCGCAAATGGAAACCATCTCCGGGTAGCTGACCCAGTAGGGGCTGGGGATGACCACTTCATCGCCGGCATTGAGCGTTGCCATCATGGCGTTGAACAGAACCTGCTTGCCGCCGGTGGCGACGATGGTCTGTTTCCAGTCATAGTCGAGATTGTTCTCGCGCTTGAACTTGGCTGCGATCGCCTCGCGCAGGGGCTGAATGCCGGAAACGGGCGTGTACTTCGTTTCGCCGCGATTGATCGCTTCGATGGCGGCTTTCTTCACATTGTCCGGCGTGTCGAAATCCGGCTCTCCCGCGCCAAGGCCGATCACGTCGCGGCCCTGAGATTTCAGTTCGCGCGCTTTCTGGGAAACCGCGATGGTTGCGGATGGTTTTACGCGTGAAAGGGCATCGGCAAGGAAAGCCATATTGGAGGACTCCGGTTCCTGTGAGATTTACACTGAGCTTCAGCGTGGTCCTTCATGTCCGATCGCGGAAAGAATCGCAAGCGGCCAGCCGATTTGCGGCGTTAAACCAGTCGTTAACGGCGAATAAAGGCGTTTGCTGGCATTTTAAGCCCCATGAATGACGAGACTTGAGGAAGCGCAGCATGCCGCGCAGCATCGGCCTCGCCCACATCGCCCGACAGGATGACGGGACGGCTGTGGGCATCTGGGGCGGTTACACACTAAAATCCGCCTTTCAGCCGATTTTCTCCTTTCGTGAAGGCCGTCTTCTCGTGACTGCTTATGAGGGGTTGATCCGTCCTTTTCGGGATGAGCAGCCGGTCGGCCCCGGAACTTTTTTTTCCAGCATTCCCGAGGTCGACCGCTTTCAGGTCGAAACGCTGGCAAGAACGCTGCATCTCCTCAACGCCGGTGTCAGTCTCAGTGAAACGGCATCGCTTTTCGTCAATTTCGACCCATCGCATTTCGTCGATGCCGCTTCTGCGGCAAGTGCGCTGCGCGATGTTCAGGTTGTCTTGAGAGATTCCGGTATCACGGCCGAACGCGTTGTCTGTGAAATCACCGAACAGGAAACGGGATCGGACGAAACGCTCCTCGGCTTTGTGCAGGCGCTCAAGGGATATGGGCACCGGGTCGCGGTTGACGACTACGGAGCAGACAGTTCCGACCTCAGGCGCATAGAGGCTCTGGGACCTGACATCGTCAAGTTCGACGGCGCTTGGACGGGCCATCTTCTGGCATCCGCCCCCGGCGTCGCGATGTTGACCGAGATGGTCCGCGCCTTCTCCGAGAAGGGCATTCGCACCGTTTTCGAGGGAATTGAAACCGGCCAGCAGCTTGAGCTCGCCGAAAGCTGCGGTGTCTCCATGGTTCAGGGGTTCGCGCTTGCCCGGCCTCAACTGGCTCCCGGTGCGTTCAAAGAGTTCGAGCTGCGCGGGAGAGCGAGCGCCGACGGGCACTTGCCGGCACGGCGGAGCGCCTGGAGCAGGGCAAGGCCGAAAAAACCAGACGCGATGTTTCGCCGAACAGAAGCGGACGCACCTTCGGTCGCCGTGGAACCTAGAACGATGCCTGGACGATCAGCATCCCCGGCCTGCGGTGCGCTTATTGCCGATGAAATCGGTCTGGAGACGGGTGTGTACGGGGTCTACCGGCTCCGTTCCCTCTATCAGCCTGCTTTCCGGATTTCGTCCGGCAGGCTGATACCGGAAGGCCTTGAGGCGTCGGTTTTGCCGCTGCTCGACTTCACACCGGTGAAACCGGAAGTGCTTTTCTCTTCCGTCGACAGCGCAGCAGAGGGAGAACTACAGTCCCTTTGCAATCTGATGCATATCGGAAATCATCATCATACCGGGCAGGAGGGCCTCTCGCTTCATCTTCCGTTCGGGCCGGCATTGCTTCGCGGACCCAAAGCGCTGGATCATCTGGCACTTGCCTTCGCCCGGCTTGCGGAGACGGCCCTTTCTCCGCGGTCACTGGTGTTCCGCGTGTCGGGCACCGGGCCGGATGATCAGGAGATTTCCAGCCGGTTTATCGAGACGATACGGTCGGCGGGGGGGCGCATAGCGTTGGACGGTTTTGGGGCGCAGCCTGACGTTCTGGAAGCCGTCGACCGGGTTCAGCCGGACATCGTGAACGTCGACGGTTCATGGTTTCGCCGTGTGGCAAACATTACGTCGGCGGTGCGATTGATGCGTCAGATGGCGGAGAATCTTCAGCGCGCCGGCATCAGGGTTTCGATCAAGGGGATCGAGGACCCGGTCCATCTTCTGGCGGCGATGTCGGTCGGTGCCGATCTCGTGCAGGGTGACCTGCTTGCCGGGCCGAAGGAGGCGGGTTCTGCTATGGATCTGCGCCCGCTGAATGCTGCACGGGTGCTCCGCGATCCCCGGAAAGTCGTTGTCTCGTTGAGCGAGAGATGGCGGTGTGGCTGGCCTGCGTCTGCCTCGCGGACAAAGTTCTGAATAAACAGAAGCCCGACAAGGTCGGGCTTCTGTCCTGTCGTCAATTCTCGGAGCTGTCGGGTGCAACCGACGGGTTATCCTGATTTTCACCGTAGGCGGCGGCCACGGAAAGGAGATCCGGACCGTTTTCAGGATCTTTGTGGAGGAGAGCGATCCGGGCGGCAGATTCCGGGCTGGAAATGCGCTGCAGCATGGACGCGAATTGTTCGTTTTTCTGGACCTCAAGCGCCGCGCGTCTCGCCCAGGCTTCGATCCTGACACCGTCTTCGGGCTCTTCGGGCAACCTGTTCATCGAGGAGACACGGTATCTGCTTTCCACGGCGGCAGAGCCGTTTGAAGGTGCAGAAGACTGGCTGTTGCCAGAACCGGGCGTGCCCGGCGTCGGCTGGGCCTGACCCGGAGAATTACCGGAGCCCGCGGTTCCCCCATCAGCCGGTTCGGGCTGCGTCGTCCCGTTTAGTGGGGAAGCAGGATCCTGAGTGTCTGGCTGTCTGGCCGGCGGCGTGTATCTGTCGATCAGCGGCAGGTTCAATATATTTCCGAGCAACACGAAGCGTCCTCTCCTGGTTCTGGTGCAAATTTGTACAACGGGTTGTGTCCTGTCTTCCGTTGCTACCAGAGAGGGATTTTGAAACTGTGTTCGGGTTCGGGAAAATTCGACACAAATTGCGCGAATATTGTGTCCGGGCTGTTCAGGCTGCGGCTTTGTCGCCGATGCTGGCAGAGGTTTGTGCTTTGCCGTTTTCGTCCATCTTTCCGGATGTCATCTTTTTGCGCATCGCGCGCAACACCGCATTGAGAAGATCGATGTCGATATAGAACTGTTTTGACAGTTCGAGAGCGATCTGGTCCATCGCAACGCCTTTCGTGAGTAGGCGTTTGACCTCCGCGATCATCGCCGATGGTTCAGTCAGGCGATTTTTGATGCCGTTGTCGGTAGATTGAAGCATGGTATTCCCGCCGATTGAAAATCACGGACGCAACGAACCCAACGCTGGACAGAAATGCCGTCGATAAATCGACCGATTGACGGCAAGATTGTGGCTGTCCCCATTAATCACCGGGGCCATCCGAATCGTGTTTATTATGCGTGCTGCGCGCTCGCGTGCAAGGTGCGGGATTCAACTCCCGCTAGAATGAGAAGGCTCCCTGCGCAGGGACCGCGTTTGGCGAGCGAGCGTTTTCCAGTGCGAGCATCTTCTGCTTTGTCGTGACGCCGCCATGGGCGGAAAATCCACCGATCCTGCCGCCGGCGGCAAGCACGCGATGGCAGGGGATGATGAGGGGGACGGGATTCTGGCCCATGGCTGCGCCCGTCTCCCGGGTGGCTTTCGGAAATCCGACACTTTCGCAAAGCGCGCCATAGGTTGTTGTTTCGCCGTAGGCGAGGCGACGCATGGCGGTGTAAAGCGCGCGGTGAAACGGGCTGACGCCTGAAAGATCGAGAGGCACGCTGGAAAAGGTCTCCTCGCTGCCGTCAAAATAGCGCTGTGCGGTTGCCACAAGATCTGCCATTTCACCTGTCGGCTGAGTGGCTCTGGAGACCGGCAGGCGCTGTCTCAGCAATCTTTCGACGGGTTCTGCCTCGGGCGTGGGAAGAATGAAGCGCGCAAGCCCCACTTCGCTCCAGCCTGCACCGCAAAAGCCAAAGGCCGTTTCGAACACGTGATAAGCACTGTAGGTCATGGCGCACCCAACCACACTGTTTCCAGTGCCACGTCTAGCATGGAAACACTATGGTACAAAGAGTGAACGGGCATTGTCCTGACATGAGATTGCCACGCTTTGCATAGCACGGTAGAAGGCGCGCGGGTGGGGATGATCTTATCGAAGGAATGCGCCTTGCCATTGTTTTCCCGAATGTTCGTTATCGGTCTCGTGATCGCATTGCCATCCATGGCCGGTTGCACAACGACCGGGAGCGATGGTCAGGCCAAAGCCGATGCCACCGAAAGCAGCGCCGATGCGGCGGTTGTTGCGAACAGTCTGGTTGCAGAACAGGATGCCGCGATCTCCGGCGAAGACGTAAGCCCTGAAGCGTTTGCGGGCCAGCGCCTGCCTTCCGCCGCGCTGACGGCACTGGAAGCCGGTGCAAGTGTGGACCCCGTTGCTCCGCGCAGCGCCGAGCTCGATGCGCTGATCGCCCAGTATGCGGGCATCTACGATGTGCCTGAGCGGCTGGTGCGCAGGGTCGTGAAGCGGGAGAGCAATTTTAATCCGACGGCCCGCAACCGCATTTATTGGGGGCTGATGCAGATTCGTCATGATACAGCGCAGACCATGGGCTATCGCGGCCCTGCTTCCGGTTTGCTGGATGCCGAAACCAATCTGAAATATGCGGTCAAATACCTCCGTGGGGCGTACATCACCGCCGAGGGGAACGAAGATCGCGCGGTGCGTTTTTATGCCAGCGGTTACTACTACGATGCCAAGCGTAAGGGACTGCTCAGGGAAACCGGGCTGCGCGACTGAAATGTGGCCTCGGCGGGAGGTGTCAGCAGCGTTCGAGCGCGCTCGATAATCCGGTTCTGACGAACTCTGGATTGGTGTATGTCTCGGCGCTGTCGGAGACTGCCTCGCGGATCCGTCTTGCAGTGACGGGAAACGGCTGCCCGGAGGATTACGCATGAACGATTTGAACCCGATGGGCACCATGCCGGCCGCCCACGACACATTGCCTCTTGCGATTTCCGTGCGCGGATTGGCCAAGCGCTATGGAGACGTCACGGCGCTGGACGGCATCGATCTGGATGTCCCGCGGGGCATGATCTTCGGCATTCTGGGGCCGAATGGTGCGGGCAAGACCACGCTGATCCGCCTGCTCGCCACACTTGCGCGTCCGGACAGCGGTTCCGCAACCGTCATGGGGCACGATGTTGTTTCAGACCCGCAGGCGGTGAGAGGTGCCATTGCACTGACCGGGCAGTTTGCCTCGCTCGACGAAGACCTGACGGGTCGTGAGAACCTTGTCATGCTCGCCCGGCTCTGGGGCTTTTCAGGCAGTCTTGCCAAAGCGAGAGCGGATGAGCTGCTTGCAGCCTTCGAGCTCTCGGATGCAGCCAGAAAACAGGTCAAGTCCTATTCCGGCGGGATGCGGAGGCGGCTCGATATTGCCGCTTCGCTAATCGTCACACCGGGCGTCCTGTTCCTCGACGAACCCACGACGGGGCTCGATCCGAAAGCACGGCAGGGCGTCTGGAAAATGATCCGCGCGCTCGCTCAGTCGGGCGTAACAATCCTTCTGACGACACAGTATCTTGAGGAGGCCGATCAACTGGCCGCGCGTATCGCCGTCATTGATCGTGGCCGCAAAATTGCTGAAGGCACGAGCCGGGAGCTCAAGTCGGCCATTGGCTCCGGCTTCCTCCATGTCGCGCTTGCCGACAACGGACGACTGGACGAGGCAGAAGCCATTCTGGAGCGGACTTTGGGGGCGACCGTGCAGCGCAGCGCTGAAGGCGCACAGCTTTCCGTTGTCGCCGGCTCCACCAGGGCCGCCAACGAAGCGCTTGCGGCGCTAATTTCAGCGGGGATAGAGCTTTCCGACTTTTCTATGGGCTCACCGAGCCTGGATGAGGTGTTTTTAGCACTGACCGGGCAGCCCATGGAAGAAGAGACCGGGGGAGAGGCATCATGAGTTCCTTGGAAAACGGCCCGGCAATGCTTTCCAATCTGGCGCGTCCGCCCCGGCCGTCCGCAATTTCCAATGCACTGACCTTTGGCTGGCGGGCGGTGTTGAAATTCAAGCACGTGCCCGAGCAACTGTTCGACCTGATCATGACGCCCCTCATGTTCACGCTGCTGTTCACATTCGTTTTCGGTGGTGCGCTGGCCGGGTCCACGAGCGACTATCTGCAATTCTTCCTGCCTGGCATTCTGGTGCAGACCGTGGTGTTCAACTCGGTCTATTCAGGCATGGGCCTGTCGACGGACCTCTCCAAGGGCCTGTTTGAACGTTTTCGCTCACTGCCCATCTGGTCCCTTTCGCCCTTTGCGGGGCTTATGGTGGGCGATGTTCTGCGTCACACCATTGCGGGGCTGATCATTCTCACCGTGGGACTTGTGCTGGGCTATCGCCCGGAAGCGGGGATCGCGGGAGTTGTCGCGTCCTTTGTGCTTCTGATCGCCATCGGCTTTGGTGTCGGCTGGATTTTCATCGTGCTCGGATTGCTGATCCGCACACCGATGACCGTGATGACCATCGGTTTCACATTCATCTTTCCGCTGGTGTTCGCCTCCAATATCATGGTGCGCCCGGAAACAATGCCGGGCTGGCTGGAGGCGTTTGTGGTGCGGAACCCTGTGTCGCACATGACGACGGCCCTGCGGGGGCTGATGAGCGGAACGGCCACAGGGGGCGAAGTGGTGCTTGCGCTTGTTGCGCCGGCACTTTTGACAATCGTGCTGTCACCACTTGTTTTGTGGCTTTACCGGCGCAGCTAGCGTCGTCTTTTCGAGCGTGGGAATTGAGCGCGCCCCGGCAGGGGCGCGCTCGGACTTCATCAAATGAGCCGCGTTCTCTTCCCGTTGCGGGACAAGGTCAAACCCCCTGTCCTGATACTGGAAAAGGAGGCAGTCGACGCCATCAGCGCAACCGCTGAAATGCTTCAGGTGCCCCGGCAGATCGTAGAACGAACCTGCCGGATATTCCGTCCGCTGACCGTCGACCACGGCGTAAAAAGTGCCCTTTAACACCACCGTCGGGATGGACCGGGTGTGATAGTGATACGGGTTGTCCTTGCCGGCGGGGAACAGGACGAAAGCCTCATAGGGGCCGTCGCCCGCCAGGTCGCCGCGGACATTGGCATATCTGATGCCGCCCGAATCCGGGATCTCGATCCACACGAGTTCCGATGCGGGGAAGGAAACGATCTTCTTCTTGAGCGTTGCCAGATCCGAGCAGGCCGCAACCACAGCCAGCAACGCGAAAAGAGGCAGGGCAGTTCTCAAATACGGTTTCATCGCAAAAGTCCTTGGTGCTTAAAATTCACACGGGGCCTTGAAATACGGGGCCCCGGATTCGCGCTCTAACTGGTTTTCAGGGCGAGAATGGCTTTCGTGTCGAGGATTTCGGCAAAGGTGTCGGAGAGCGTGACCAGCGATGCCTCGTGCAGAACATCGTGGGAAATCACCTTGCGTCCGGCCCGGTGATGTCGCGTGTGGCGCAGGCGTCGGAGGCAACGATCACGTCATATCCGAGCGGAACCGCATCACGCGCCGCACCCGACACGCAGGCATGGGTCATCAGTCCGGCGATGACGAGCGTATCGATCCCGTCCACCTTGAGGCGGGCGTCGAGATCGGTGCTTGGGAATGCGCTGACGGACGTCTTGCGCAGGACATGATGATGCGTCGCCGGCTGGATTTCCGGATGGAATGCGACCGTTTCCCCACCCTGGGCGAAGATTGGCGCACCCTTCGGTGTTACGTGCTGTATATGATAAACAGATATTTTCTTGGCGTCTGCCCACTCGACAAGATCGAGAGCCTTTGTCAGTGCTGCTTCGCCATTGGGGATGGGCATTCTGCCGGAGAAATATTCTTCTTGAAAATCAATGATAATGAGCGCTGTCTTATCTGACTTGATCGCCTCTTTCGGCGCGCTTCCTGTCATGGTGCGAATGGTCGCGTGCAGTGCTTTGGTCATCGTCTCGTCTCTCGTTTATAATGTTGGTTACGGTAACTTGTGGTGTGATTACCAGTCGACTTGTAACGATCTGAAAATTCCTCTACCTGCTCCTGAGGTACAAGTGTCCCGAATGACAAAGAACGATGGAATTGGGCCGTGGCAGGCAAGGCAGGGGTTCACAGGATTGCGGTTGTGGCTTTCGAGGGGATCAGCCCGTTCCACCTTTCGGTTCCCTGCATGGTGTTCGCCGATGATCTCGCACGGCTGGCCGCCCCGCGTTACGAGTTGACCGTCTGTGCTGAAGCACCCGGGCGGATCGGAACCGCCTCGGGGATATCGCTTTTCGTCGACCACGATCTTTCAGCACTTGAGGCTGCGGATACCGTGATTGTGCCGGCCTGGCCGGGACCGGACGCCGCGCCGCCCGATGTTCTCCTGGAGGCTCTTCAACGCGCCCATGCGCGTGGGGCGCGGCTCGTGGGGCTGTGCGTCGGGGCCTTTGTTCTCGCCGAGGCTGGTCTTCTCGATGGAAGGCGGGCTTCGACCCACTGGGTGTTTGCGGAGGATTTCGCTTATCGCTATCCGCATGTGTTTCTGGAGCGCGACGTGCTCTATGTGGATGAGGGCGATGTTCTGACGTCGGCAGGAACCGCAGCAGCCATCGATTGCTGCCTGCATCTCGTGAGACGTGATCACGGGGCGGAGGTGGCCAATCGCGTTGCGCGGCGCATGGTGGTGGCGCCGCATCGCAGCGGCGGGCAGGCACAGTATATCGAGCAGCCCCTGCACAAAACGCTCCAGAGCGACCTTCTGCAGGAAACGCTGGAGTGGGCGGCCGGCAATCTCAACGAGCCTCTTTGTCTTGATCGTCTGGCAGAGAAAGCCGCCATGAGCAGGCGCAATTTCTCACGCCGTTTTCGCAAGGAAACCGGCGCGACGGTGTCACAATGGATTCTTGCGCAGCGTCTGGCGCTCGTTCAGCGTCTTCTTGAAACCACAGACAAGCGGATGGAAACCATCGCCGAGGCGGCGGGGTTTGGTTCCGCCGTCACCATGCGGCAGCGTTTCGTCGATGCATTCCGCGTCTCCCCCATGGCCTATCGCCGGCGGTTTCGCGCTGTTGCGGAGGACGGGTGCGCCCGTTCATAGGGAAGTAAGGCGCAGCTGCCCGGCACATACGGGCGGCTGCGCTCGTGCTGATCTGCCGTTCAGATGAAGTAGCTCTGCAGCGGGCGCACTTCCAGGCTGCCGGCCTTCAATGCGACAATGGCTTCGGCGGCAGCTTCCGCACCTGCCATGGTGGTGTAATAAGGCACTTTCTGCATCAGCGTCGCGCGGCGCAGCGATTTGGAGTCCGACATGGCCTTCTGACCGTCCGTCGAGTTGAACACGAGCTGGACCTGACGGTTGCGGATGGCGTCCTCGATGTGCGGACGGCCTTCCAGAACCTTGTTGATCTTCTCGGCCTCGACGCCGTTTTCGCGCAGGAAGCGGGCCGTGCCACCGGTGGCCAGAACATGCCAGCCGGCATCGGCGAGCCGCTTGACGGCCGGCAGGACGCGGGCCTTGTCGTCGCCGCGCACCGACACGAACAGGGTTCCTTCGCGCGGCAGGTCGACGCCGGCACCGAGCTGCGCCTTGGCAAAGGCGAGCGCATAGTCTGTGTCCAGACCCATCACCTCGCCGGTGGATTTCATCTCCGGTCCTAGCAGCGTGTCGACGCCGGGGAAACGGGCGAAGGGGAAGACGGCTTCCTTGACCGCGATATGGCCGAGGTCGCGCGCGTTCGGCATGGTGCCATAATGGGCGAAGGCGTTTTCCAGTGTTTCGCCCGCCATGATGCGGGCGGCGATCTTGGCGATGGGGCGGCCGATGGTCTTGGCGACGAAGGGCACCGTGCGCGATGCGCGGGGGTTGACCTCGAGCACGTAGATTTCGCCGTTCTTCACCGCGTACTGCACGTTCATCAGGCCGCCGACCTTCAGCGCGCGGGCGAGGGCTGCGGTCTGCTGTTCCAGTTCTGCGACAAGGCCTTCGTCGAGAGAGTGAACGGGCAGGGAGCAGGCGGAGTCGCCGGAGTGAATGCCCGCTTCCTCAATGTGCTCCATAATACCCGAAACATAGGTCTGGCCGCCGTCCGAAAGGCAGTCCACATCCACTTCGACCGCCTCGGTGAGGTAGGTGTCGAAGAGGAGCGGGTTCTTGGAGAGGAGCGTGTTGATCTGGCCGGTCTTGTCGGCCGGATACTTCTGGCGGATTTCCTCGGGTACGAGGCCCGGCACCGTATCGAGCAGATAGGTCTGCAGCATGGTCTCGTTGTGGATGATCTGCATGGCGCGGCCACCCAGAACGTAGGACGGGCGCACGACCAGCGGGAAGCCGAGTTCGGACGCGACGACGCGGGCCTGCTCCACCGAATAGGCGATGCCGTTTTTCGGCTGCTTCAGGCCGAGCTTGATCAGAAGCTTCTGGAAGCGGTCGCGGTCTTCGGCCAGGTCGATCATGTCGGGCGCGGTGCCGAGGATCGGGATGCCGGCCTTCTCCAGCGCGTCGGCAAGCTTGAGCGGCGTCTGGCCGCCGAACTGCACGATCACGCCGTGCAGCGTGCCTGCCGCCTGTTCGGCGCGCAGGATTTCCAGCACGTCTTCGGGAGTCAGCGGCTCGAAATAAAGGCGGTCGGAGGTGTCGTAGTCGGTGGAGACCGTCTCGGGGTTGCAGTTGACCATGATCGATTCATAGCCGGCGTCGGCCAGCGCAAAGGCGGCGTGACAGCAGCAATAGTCGAACTCGATGCCCTGGCCGATACGGTTGGGGCCGCCGCCGAGGATCACCACCTTCTTGCGGTCTGAGACGCGTGCCTCATCGGCCAGAGCGCCGGCGAACGGCAGCTCATAGGTTGAGTACATATAGGCGGTGGGCGCGGCGAACTCGGCCGCGCAGGTGTCGATGCGCTTGAAGACCGGGTGGACGGAGAGAGAATGACGAATCTTCTGAATCTCTTCCGTTTCTTTCTTCGTGAGCGACGCGAGGCGTGCATCGGAGAAGCCCATGGACTTCAGAAGGCGCAGGTTTTCGGCATCTTCCGGCAGGCCGTGCTCGCGCACGCGCTCTTCCATGGCGAGGATCGCCGCGATCTGCTCCAGGAACCACGGGTCGATGCGGCACATGGCGTGGACGTCTTCGAGGCTCGTGCCGAGGCGGATGGCCTCGGCCACCATGCGCAGGCGGTCGGGCGTGGGCGTGCCGAGCGCGGCGCGGATGGCGTTCTTGTTTTCCGACGGATCGCCTTCCGGATCGTAGCCGGGGATCTCGATCTCATCGAGGCCGGTCAGGCCCGTCTCGAGGCCACGCAGCGCCTTCTGGAAGGATTCGGCAAAGGTGCGGCCAATGGCCATGACCTCGCCCACAGATTTCATCGCGGTCGAGAGAACCGGCTTCGACCCCGGGAACTTCTCGAAGGCGAAGCGCGGGATCTTGGTGACCACATAGTCGATGGAGGGTTCGAAGGAGGCGGGGGTTGCACCGCCCGTGATGTCGTTTTCCAGTTCGTCGAGTGTGTAGCCGACGGCGAGTTTTGCCGCGATCTTGGCAATGGGGAAGCCCGTCGCCTTGGAGGCAAGCGCGGAGGAGCGCGACACGCGCGGGTTCATCTCGATGACGACGAGACGGCCATTCTCCGGATTGACCGCGAACTGGACGTTCGAGCCGCCGGTCTCCACACCGATCTCGCGCAGCACCGCAATCGATGCGTTGCGCATGATCTGATATTCCTTGTCCGTCAGCGTCAGGGCAGGGGCAACGGTGATGGAATCGCCCGTGTGCACGCCCATCGGGTCCACATTCTCGATGGAGCAGATGATGATGCAGTTGTCCGCGCGGTCGCGGACCACTTCCATCTCATACTCCTTCCAGCCGAGCACGGATTCTTCGATCAGAACTTCGGTGGTGGGAGAGGCATCGAGGCCCGACGAGACGATCTCGAAGAACTCTTCGCGGTTATAGGCGATGCCGCCGCCCGTGCCGCCCAGCGTGAAGGAGGGGCGGATGATGGCGGGCAGGCCGACAAAGTCGAGCGCCTGCGCGGCCACACCCATGGCGTGGTTCATGTAGCGCTGCTTGCGGTCGCTCTCGCCGAGGTTCCATTCGTTTTCGAGATCGTCCAGCGCCTTGTCGAGAGCGTCGCCGGACAGCTTCTCTTTCAGTTCCCGGCGCTTTGTCTCGTGCTTCTGACGGTCGGTGTTCTTGACGTCGGAAGCATTGGCCAGCATCGAGCGTGGCGTTTCAAGGCCGATCTTGGCCATCGCCTCGCGGAACAGCGAGCGGTCTTCCGCCTTGTCGATGGCGTCGGGCTGGGCGCCGATCATCTCGACATTGTAGCGCTCAAGCACACCCATGCGGCGCAGGCTGAGGGCGGTGTTGAGCGCCGTCTGGCCGCCCATGGTGGGCAGCAGCGCGTCGGGGCGCTCCTTGGCAATGATCTTGGCAACCACTTCCGGCGTGATCGGTTCGATATAGGTCGCGTCGGCAAGCTCCGGGTCGGTCATGATTGTGGCCGGGTTGGAGTTCACCAGAATGACTCGGTAGCCCTCTTCTCGCAGCGCTTTGACGGCCTGGGTGCCGGAATAGTCGAACTCGCAGGCCTGGCCGATGACGATGGGGCCGGCCCCGATGATCAGGATCGACTTGATGTCGGTGCGTTTTGGCATGAAAGATCACTCGCGCGTGTGAGCCGACGCCGCACGGGCGGGATGCCGCGCGCAGGCCGGGCAAAAATTGTCGGGCTAGGCGCGCCTTATAGGCAATGGGCGGGCCTTACGGAACCCCGAAAATGACGATTTCAACGCTACCAATGGACACGGGCGCCGATCATGGCCGGAAACTTGCGTTCGCTGTGGACGGGTGACACCGTAGTGCGACGTAAAATGGGGTTGGGCAGGCGCGATTCTTCGCGTGGAGCCGATGCCCCCGGGTATGTTTGAAATCGTTTGGGAATCGTTATGGGAGCGCCCCGGGAGACGGCAACCTATCCGCCGCTCAACACACTGAAACCAGTTGCGGAAGGCGTCTGGATCGTCGACGGGCCTACAATTCCGTTTGGACCGCCCGGTCTCAAAATGCCGTTTCCCACACGCATGACCGTTTTCCGGCTTAACGGTGGCGGACTGTTCGTGCACTCCCCAACGCATATGACGGAGGATCTGCGTGCCGGGATGGATGCGCTCGGCCCCGTCCGGTACATCGTGGCGCCGAACCGCATCCACTACTGGTGGGTGCCATTCTGGCGGGCGGCATATCCAGAGGCCGAAATCTGGATGGCACCACGCATCCGCGAACAGGCCGGAGGGCATATCGACTTTCCGACCCGCGAGATCACGGGAGACATCGGTTATCCTTGGGATGCCGAGATTCGCACCCTGCCAATCTCTGGAAGCTTCATGACCGAGGTGGAGTTTTTCCATATTGGAAGCCGGACGCTCGTTCTGACGGATTTCATCGAGAATTTTGAAACACAGAAACTCAACTGGTGGCGACGCATCATGGCGCGGCTGGGCGGTGTGTTGGCCCCGCATGGCGCGATGCCGCGCGATATGCGGCTGACGTTCGCAAAGCAGAGGCCGGCGTTGAAACAGGCGGTAGAAACCATGATTTGCTGGGCGCCTGAACGCGTGATCATCGCTCACGGGCGGTGGTTCGAGCGCGACGGCGCGACGGCTTTGAAACGGTCTTTCGACTGGTTGCTCGACGGATAGCACTGGCGCCGACGCGGCACCGGGGTCAGACGGCCTGTTCGATCCGCTTTTCGGGTGGGGGCAGGGTGATCGCGGTGGCAAGAATGGAATCGAGAAGCCCCGGAAAGCGTGCGTTGAGATCGTCCCTGCGCAGCGAAATCAGCCTTTTCGTGCCGCACGGCTCGACACGGATGACGCCGGCCTCGCGCAGTTTCGCAAAATGATAGGACAGATTCGATTTCGAGCCCAACAGCTTGAACTCCGCGCAGGCGAGTGGTTCGTCACCACGTCTGGCAAGGTCGCCCAGGATGGCCAGTCGTGTCTGATCGCCCAGGACGGCAAGCACATGGGGCAGTGATATCTGATCTACGGTCGGGTGCTGTAACATGTCCTGAACACTAAGCTTTCGCAGGCAGGATGCAAGCCGTTCGCCACGGTGTGGGCGCCTTCCGCTGCGCT
Organism: Nitratireductor aquibiodomus NL21 = JCM 21793; assembly: GCF_000615975.1. Classification (GTDB taxonomy): domain Bacteria; phylum Pseudomonadota; class Alphaproteobacteria; order Rhizobiales; family Rhizobiaceae; genus Nitratireductor; species Nitratireductor aquibiodomus. The sequence continues at coordinate 32,760 of NZ_BAMP01000045.1, forward strand.
GACGCAAAGGCAGGAACCGACAGGCTCGACGCGATCGGAGGTTGACATCGGGCAGGTTTGGTTCAAAAGTTCAATGGATTTTGAACCAAAGGATTTTCCCCATGGATAAGCGTCTCTTCCTGCTGGCGCTCGGTGCCTTTGCCGTCAGCACGGTCGCTTTCGTCTTCGCCGGCCTTTTGCCATTGATTGCCTCTGACACCGGGGTAACGGTCGCCGAGGCCGGCTATCTCGTTTCTGCCTACTCGCTTGCCTATGCGATCGGCACCCCCATTCTCTCGGCGCTGACCGGCGCGATGAACCGGCGCCGGGTCATCGCCCTAGCATGATGGCGTTCGTCGCGGGCAATCTGACGGCTGCCGCAAGTGGCGGCTTCGGGGCGCTGTTTGCCGCGCAGATCGTGATTGGCATGGCGGGCGGACTGTTTGCGG
>NZ_BAMP01000044.1 GCF_000615975.1 Nitratireductor aquibiodomus NL21 = JCM 21793
CCTTTGCGGTCGGTGCACCGCTCGGCCTGCTTGCTGGCGCTGGCCGGCCGTCTCGGCATTTTTTGCACCGCTGCGCCTGATCCTGATGGGGATGCCGGCACCGATCCTCGCCATACTCTGCATCCTCTGGTTCGATGGCGGAACCGTGACGGTCATCCTGACCGTGGCAGCGCTTTTGCTGCCTGTGTTTCAGCTTGCCACGGCTGAAGGCATGTCGGCCATCGACAGGCAGCTTGCCGAAATGGCGCGCGTTTTCCGCGTTCCGGCGGCGCGCCGGCTTCACCGCATCGTGTTGCCGGCCGTATGGACGGCGCTCGGCCCCGCCCTGCGCATCGCGCTTGCGAATGCACTGCGCGTCACTCTTCTGACCGAGCTGCTGTCGGGTGCCGAAGGGCTGGGGTCAGCGGTGCAGTCGGCGCAGAGCTGGTTGCAAACCGACCGCCTTTTCGCCCTTGTCCTGATAATTCTTGCCCTGATCGGTCTGGCCGAAGCCGGGTTGACCTCTCTCTTGCGGGAAAGGAAACGGTCATGATCCTTTTCGCCGCCGAGAAAGCCGGTTTGCAGTTTCCAGGTCGCTGCGAACCCGTGTTCAGCGATCTCTCGCTGACCATCCGCAAAGGCGACAATCTTCGTCTCACCGGTCCGAGCGGTTCCGGGAAAACCAGTCTGATGCGGATGATCGCCGGGCTTGAGCGCCCCACGACCGGACGCGTTCTCGCCCTGCCACAAAACACAGGCATGGCATTTGCCGAGCCCCGCCTGCTGCCACGGCTTTCCGTTCTGGAAAACCTGCTCTTCATCGCCCCCGACGCCGGGAGAGAGGCTCGGAGCATGCTCGATGCGGTCAACATTCCAGACTTGGCTGACAAATCCGCCGCCAGCCTCTCCAAAGGTCAGGCACAGCGGGTCGCCCTCCTCCGGGCGCTCCTCGCGCGGCCTGATATCCTGCTTCTGGACGAAGCGTTCGGCGGGCTCGACACACGGGTCTGGCAGGTGGTGCGCGATCTGGTCTTCGAGCGGGCAAACCGAGACGGGCTGGCACTGATCGAGATCAGCCACGATCCCGCAAGACTGCTTTCAGCAAACGCCAAAGGAATATGTCTTGCCTAGGAGCATGAGGTAGCGCGCTAATCTGACGTGGTCGAAGAGCACATGAGATCAAGAACGACTTTGAGGCGCCTCACCAGTTCGCTGACGCAGCGTGGCTGGGCCAGTTTGCCGGTGTCAGATCAGTCCCGCCAGTGGTTTTGATCGAGACAATCATCGCCGGTAGACTCTAACTCCTGAAAACTTCGCTCAACAACGCCCTCGCCTGGAGGCGATGCACTTTCCTCTGTCATCACCCCCCTGCCTTCAAGGGTCATGATGGTATCAGCCATGCGCGCAATCAGTTCCCCATCATGGGAAAACAGAACAACGGACATGCCCCATTCCGACATGGCCAGAGCGATGGCTTTCTCCACATGGGTTTGCGATTGAACATCAAGCGCCGAGGTCGGTTCATCGGCGACGAGCAATCGCGGGCGCTGCACAAGAGCGCGCGCAAGCGCCACGCGCTGGACCTCACCGCCGGAAAGCGTGCGGATACGCCGATTTTGAAAATCAGTTTCCGCGCTAAGCCCGACCTTCTTTAGCACCGTTTCCACCGCGCGTTGCACTTCATGGGTTGAGATGCGCTCCCGGACGGTCCCTCGAGCCACCAGACGCATTGCCTCGGACACCGTGCCCGAAACCGTGAAATGGCCGGGGATGGAACGGCCTGGATGCTGCGAGAGATAACCGACAGTCCGGGCGCCGGAAGCCTTCCGTATATGGCGTATCTCACCCTGTTGCAAAGCTTCGAGGCCGATCAGGAGGCGTGCAAGCGTCGATTTGCCAGCACCGCTCTCGCCCCGTATCGCAAGGCAGGCCTTTGCCGGAACGGAAAAGCTCAGATCATGGAGCACGCAACGGGCCCCATGGTGATGGCAGAGCCCTGACACGTTCAGCGCAACCGGTTGGCCCGCGCTCCGGGCTCGCTTCGTTGCCTTTGGCTTCGGCAGCCGCAGAAGTGCGCGCGTAGCCGCGTGGCGCGGTGAGGTCAGCACGTCATGCACTGCCCCCTCTTCAACGATCCGCCCCCGGTCGAGAACGGCGACCCGGTCGGCAATCGGCGCGAAGAAGGCTGGATCATGCGTTATCAGAATTTGCGCACGCTTTTCACGCCCCTGTGCGATCGCGTCACGCGCCAGGCGGCGGTTGACGTTGTCGAGCGCCGCTGTGGGCTCGTCGAGGATGAGGCAGTCCGGCCGGGGGATGAGCGCCAGCGCGGTCAAAAGCCGTTGAATTTCACCGCCGCTCAGGCCCAAGGGGCGACGGTCGAGCAGGTGTTCCGGAATGTTGCCTCCGGCGCAGACCTGTTCGGGCGTCACCCCGAAACATTGGTGTATGGCCAACATTTCGGCGATGTGCGCACGAACCGTCATCTGCGGGTTGAGCGCGTCTGCCAGCCCCTGCATGATGAGGCCGATCCGGCGTCCGCGCAGGCGCGACATTTCGGATGCGGACGCGCGCATCACGTCGACACCCGCCACGCGCGCCGAACCCGAAAAGGTATGGATGGCAGGCGGCAGAAAGCCCGCCAGAAGTCTTGCAAGACTGCTCTTTCCCGCACCCGAATGGCCGATGAGAAGCAGCGTCTCGCCGCGCGCCACGCAAAGCGTCAAATCCTGAAGCAGAACGGTTTCCCCGGTCCGCACGCCTGCACCTTCGAGTTGGATCACAACGTTTGCCCTCGCACGCCCGCTGCGCTTTCTTCCAGTCTGCGGCCGATGCCAAGCAGCACGAAGAGAAAGGCTGAAAGACAGAAGGCGGGTGGAAGAAGGAGCCAGACCCAGGCCGGCTCGTGCAGATAGTCCACGGCGTCCTGTATCATACCGCCCCAAGTGAGAAGACGCGGGTCGACCAGACCCAGAAAGGACAGACCCGTCACCCGCATCACCGCCTGAACCGCGTTCTGGACATAAATGGCGGCGAGCGTCGGCCAGAGCGCCGGAGCGACGTGCCGCACCAAAAGATAGGGCCATGACGCGCCCATAAGGCGCGCCAGCGCTACGTTCTCGCGAGACAGCTCCCGCAAAAGAATGGCACGCAGCGGGCGCACATCATCATGCCATGTGGTGAGCGCTATCAGGAGAACCAGTCCCCAGGCATCCGGCTTCACCCACGCCGCAAAGAGCAGCAGGATCAGAATTGAGGGAATGATCTCCATAACATCGGCAATGCGCAGGACCAGCCCGCCGGCAAGCCCGCGCAAGCCCGCTGCGATTGCCGCCAGAAGAAACCCGATCAAGAGCGCAGACGCGGCAATAATCAGCGCGAGGCCGACCGTGGTCGGTGCAGCACGCAGCAAACCGGTCAACACATCCTGCCCGATGTCATTGGTGCCGAGCCAGTGTTCACGCCCCGGCGGGGAAAGCGTGTCTGGCCCGGTCACATAGGGTGGCAGAAACATGACCAACGCCAGGAACACCGCCCCCGCCGCAAGGGCGGCTGCGCTAAAACATGCACCTGAAGAAAACCGAAAGCGCATTTCCTCAGCCCCGCCGCGCCCGCGCCTCGGTAAGCGCATCGAATATCCAGTTGAGCAGCAGAACGAGTATGGCCAGAACCGCGATGGCTCCACGCAACAGCGGATAGTCACGGTCGAGTACCGCCTGATACATGAGACGACCGATGCCGGGATAAGCAAAGATCACCTCGACATAGAGCGCTGCACTCAAGAGCGTGGCGATGGACTGGCCAAGACGCGCAAAGACGACGGCCATGAGATTGCGCCCGAAATAGTCGCACCGTTCGCGCCAACCGCCAATGCCACGCGCACGGGCATTGAAGAGAAAGGCCCGCCGCGACACCAGAATGGTTTCAGACCGAAGAATAAAGAAATAGCGCACGAGTTCGTGCGTCGAAAGCGCGATGGCCGGCAAAAGCGCATGGCGCGCAATGGCGACAAGCCGTTCCAGCGGGTCCGCTGCCGGTATGACGGGCTCCGCCCCGGCAGAAGGCAGAACCGGCCAAACAATGCCAAACAGGAGCAGCAGAAAGACGGCCATGACAAAGGACGGAATGCTGGCGAGAACACTCATGCCGAGCGTGATCGCGCGGTCCATGCGCGAGCCCGGCGCACGTCCGGCCTCGATCCCGGTTGCCAGCCCCATGGCCAGAAAAAGCGGCACGGCAAGCATCACCAGAAGGCCGGTCCATGGTAAGGCACCCAGAAGAATGTCAGCGACTGGCGCACCGTGGATCAGCGAAAAGCCAAGTTCGCCACGCAAGGCGGCAAAGGTCTCCGCCCCGACCTGCTGCCACAGACCTCCCGAAAGACCCATGCGTTCGCGCAGCGCCGCCTCCGTGCCGGCATCGAGCCCAAGCACCAGATCGGACGCCATCAGACTGTCGAATGTATCGCCAGGCAAAAGCCGGGGCAGCACCGACATGAGAACGAACACAAGGCCAAACACCACAAGCCGCGCGGCGAGGCCGCGCAGCAGATAGGCCGCAAAGGTGGGATTCATCGCAGGCATAGCACTTTCCCGGACGGCGGCAGGCTTTGCCCGCCGCCAGCTTCGTCATTTCAGGAAAGTGTATTTGTGGACGGCCACGGGAATGCCAACAGCAACACCATCCGGGAAGAAAAACGGTGTTACACGCGGTCCATGTGCTGCAGCCCAGACGGTGTTCACCAGCATGATGGTCGGCAGTTCCTCGGCATAGGCTTCCTGAAACTGATGCAAAAGCTCGGCCCGTTCGGTCGGGTCGAGGCTGCGTGCCTGCGCGTCCGCCAGCGCGCGCAAGCGGCCATCGCCGGTAAACCGCTCATTGTTCCGCTTCATGCCAAACACCCGCTCCCGAACCGTAGAAGGATCGCCCATCGTGCTGCCGATCGCCAGGGCCAGATCGTAATCGCGAGCATCCACCGCTTCACGGAACGCGCCGGACTCAAGCACACGAAGCTCCGCGCCGATGCCAAACGCCTCCAGCTGATCCACCAGCACCACTGCCAGCCGCTCTTCGCGCCCTTGTGTGATGATGCGCAGCGTCACCGGTTCGCCATCACGCATCCACCAGCCATCGTCGCCACGCGCCCAGCCGGTTGGGAGAAAAGCGCCGCCGCGCGTTCGGCATCGGGCGGATAGGATGCAACCCCTTCCGGTTGAACCATCGTGATCCATCCTGAAGATAACCGAGGTTTGCCGGCACGGCTCCGCCGCGATAGGCGATCTTCGCCAGCGTCGCGCGGTCGATGGCATGGGCAAGCCCCTGCCGAAGCCGCACATCCGCGAAAACCCCTTCGTGTTCGAAGCGAAGCTTCGCCGGATGGCCCGCCGCGGATTCGATTATGGAAAGCCCCGCCTTCCGGGCGCGGTCGATCAGCCGAAAGGGAACGGAGGTCATCACATCGACTTCACCGGCGCGAATGGCTTCTATCGCCGCCTCGGAAGACATCTTCACCACAAGCAGTTCCCCGAAGCGCGGGGCACCCCTGTAGTAATCCTCTACGGCAGCGAGAACATAACGCCCTTGTGCCCGGTCATGAGAGACCAGACGAAAAGGCCCACTGCCGGTAAGCGCGGCGTCATCGGTGAAGCGCCTCGGATTTTCGCGGCCTTCATAGATATGCTGCGGCAGGATGGGCAGCCCCATCAGCACCCCCGCCTCGAAACCGGCGTCGGGTTCGCTCAGCGTGATGCGAATGCGGTCCTCGTCGAGGATCTCGGTTCCAGCGACATTGGCCAGCGAAACGAAAACGTGCGGATTGGTTCGCATATAGTCGAAGGTAAAGGCCACGTCGGCGGATGTGACATCCTCACCGTCATGCCAGCGCGCGGCTTCATCGAGCGTCAGATCGAAGCTCAATCCGTCGGGGGAGCGCTTCCATTCCCGCGCGAGCTCCGGCGCCGGATCGCCTTTGGCATCCTGCCCGACAAGATTGTCGAACACCCAGGATGTCAGGATGTAGCCCATACCGCCGCGTCCCTGAAGATAAGGCGCCGGCAGGCCCCAATCCGGATCGTCGTCGGCGATGACAACCCGTTCGTCCGCTGCCTGCGCCAGCGTGGTGTGCAGACCTGCTATGGCGGGAAGAGATAGGCCCATTGCAAGAAAGGTGGTCAGAATTCTCGACATGGCAGCCCCCGCATTAGGCGATCCCGATGGGCGGCTGTGCGAACTTGCCGCTCTCGGGAATGAGTTGGAATGAGACGTGTTGCGCGAAGCGCGAACACATAAAAACATTACTCAAATTCTCATGTTTGCAAAACACGCGTCTCCTGCACTTCATTCATGCATGCGGCGCACGAATAAAGTGCAGGGGCAGCGACGGGGATTTACCGGCGATGCGCCCGGACCAGGCAATCATAGGCAATGCGTTCGCCCGCATCCGTGTTGACAGGCCGGGCAATGCGCTCCGCCCGCTCAATTTTCAGCTCTGCGCCAATCGCGTCCGAAACCAGCTGCGCGGTATAGAGGAAATCGGGGCTTTGCGGGCCGCCATATCCCTCGGTGAGATTGCTGAGATCATGCCCCACGAGAAGGAAGGTCCCGCCCTCGGCGACGGCGGCGGCGGCTTGCTTGAGCACCGGGGCAAGATCGGCGGAGGGAATGTGAAAATAGATCATCGCAACCAGATCGTATCGGCGCGCTTCCGGAACATGGCTGCGCAGATCCACCGCTTCTGCATCGAACCGGTCGGAAAGACCGAGTGTGTTTGCCGCCTGCCTTGCCCTGTCGATGGCGACATCGGACAGGTCGAGCGCCCGCACATTCCATCCGCGTTCCGCGAGCCAGAGCGCGTTGCGGCCTTGTCCTGCCCCAAGATCCAGTGCACGGCCGGGTGCAAGCGCCTCGGCTTCGGCAACGAAAGCCCGGTTCGGCCTTGCACCCCAGAGGCTGTCCGTCGCACGGTAGCGCTTGTTCCAGTCTTCACGGCTAAGGGTCGGCTTTCGCCGGGTGTCCGGCTGGTGGGGAGAGGTGGCGGTAGACTTTCCGGCGTCGGTCATGGTTCGGTTCCACTTGTCGCTTCGTTTCAGCCGCGAAACTAGCGATGGAAACATCCCGGCAACAGGCGCGGCGCACGCATGCCGCCCGTGCATGTCATGCACCCTTCAAACGGTTCGGGCGCACGTCTCTTTGAGACACTGCCTGACCCAGCGGTGCAGTGGATCGTTCTCCAGCCTCGGGTGCCAGAGCATGGAAACGGTCACCTGCGGGCTTGGAAACGGCAGTTCGAACGTGTTCAGGCCATGGCGCAGATTGGCCGTATGGCGATCCGGCACCGTGGCGACCAGATCCGTCTCGCGCGCCAGCGCAAGAACGCTTGAAAAACCGCCCACGATAACGGCAACATTGCGCCTGAGGCCGAGCAGTGCAAGCGCATCGTCAATCGGTGCGTGCGGATGTTCGCAACCGGCCACATGGCGCGCAATATCGACATGGCGGCGCATCGCATAGCCTTTGGCGGAAGCAATGTCCTCTGCCACGGCACTGTCCGCACGCATCGCGCCGACAAAGCGGTCTCGAAACAGCGCCTGCGTGCGAAATTCCGGCCCCATCGACGCATTGACGACACCGGTTTCCAGATCGATATGACCGTTGCGAAGGCCACTGTTGTCCGCGCCTTGCCGAAGAACGAAACGCAGCCGCAACCCCGGCGCATCGGCCCCAAGGCGGGCGATCAGCGCCGGACCGTAATTCTCGACAAAGCCGTCACTGGTCCTGAGGGTGAAATCACGCTCGATCCGGCCAAGGTCCAGATTTTCCTGCGGCCTCAGCATGGTCTGCGCATCTTCCACCAGCGCCCCGACCGTCTCTCGCAGTTCCAGCGCCCTGGGCGTCGGCACCAGCCTGCGCCCGGCCTGTACGAGCAGTGGGTCGCCGGTGGTTTCCCTGAGACGGGCAAGTGCCCGGCTGGTGGCCGAGGGGCTGAGATTCAGCCGCCTTGCAGCCGCCGCCACACTGCCTTCGCTCAAGAGCGCGTCCAGCGCGATAAGAAGGTTCAGATCGGGATGGGACATGCAGTTTCGTCTGTTGGCTGTTTTCGAGATCGAGCAGAACGCACGCGCACGATCTCAATCGGTACCAGCGCTACCTCACGGCCACGCTCCCTGCAAAGCGCCGAGCTTGTTTTCATCCTCACTCGAAGTCACAGGCCTAACCGCAATTGTACGAGTAGACAAGCCGCGATCTGCCACTGGATGGGCCTCGCCTTATTGACGTTCGCGCGTAAACGTCAGAAAATATGATAATTCAAGTCTAAATTAATTCAGCGCATCTCTAGCGCATACAGGAAACATCATGTCATCCACCTTCCGCAGCACGGCCGTCGCCGCAACCCTCATGCGCGAACATCAGGCAGCGCGCGAGGCCTACGAACAGTACAGCGCCCGCAAGACGGACGGCGTTTCCTCCTGATCAAGCGATCAGCAGAACAGGTTTGAACTTGCAGAGGGGCTTTCATCATGAGCGATAGAATTGAAACGGGAAGAAGACATTTATGCATCGGCTTCAGCCTCACGGCGACATGGCTGCGCGGAAAAGACTTCACAAGGGAAGACGGGACCGTTGAGCAAAAGGACACGGTCGCGTTTTACACCGATTTGGCGAAGCGCTCGGAAGCGGCGAAGCTGGACTTCGTGTTCAAGCCCGATACGCTCAACCACAACCCCGCGATGGTCGGAAAATCCTCCGGCTTTGTGGGACTCGACCCGACATTGATGCTCGCCACGCTCGCGCGTGAGACAGACCGGATCGGTCTGGTCACAACGGCGTCGACGACCTTCAATCCGCCCTATGTCATGGCAAGGCAGATTCAGTCGCTGCACTGGTTGAGCGACGGGCGTGCGGGCTGGAACATCGTCACCTCGATCGAAGGCGCGGAAAACTTCGGACTGGCGGAAATGCCCTCGCCGCAGGAGCGTTACGCCAAGGCCGAGGAAGCCACCGAGATCGTTCGCCAATTGTGGCAAAGCTATCCCTATGAGGCCCTTTGCTATGAGGCGGGTGTCGAGGAAAAGAAGGCTGCCCCTATCGATTACACAGGCGATCATTTCAGCGTCAAAGGCCCGCTTAACGTGCCCGGACACCGCGCCGGCCCGCCGCCGCTCTTTCAGGCCGGAGCATCCGACACGGGGCGCAATTTTGCGGCATCGGTGGCCGACGCGATCTTTGCAGCCACACCCGACATCCACGCCGGCATTGACCTGAGAAGCGACCTGCAAAAACGCGCAGTGGCGCAGGGTCGGCCAGCGGATGCGGTACGCGTTCTTCCCGGCCTCTACTTCTTTCTTGGAAAGACGCGTGAAGAGGCTTTCGAGATGCACCGCGCGGCCCATGCCTTTTACGACACGCAGAAGCGCATCGATTCCGTGAAATCCGTGCTCGGCCTTGATCTTACCGGGGTTGAAGCGGACCGGCGGGTGACACCGGATATGCTGCCCAATCCGGACAGGCCCGTTCGCAGCAGAACCCATGCCGACCTTCTGCGCCGCTATATCGAGCGCGAGCAACCCACCGTGGAGGTGCTGCTTGCCCGCCCCGAAGTGGTCGGATCGGCCCATTGGGTTTCACTGGGCACCGTCGAGGATGTGGTCAACGATGTGGAGGACTGGTTTCGCGAAGGTGCGATGGATGGCTTCATCGCTCTTCCGGGCGGTTCCAGTCAATCGGTCGACCTGTTTTTCGATGAGATGGTCCCGATGCTCGTCGAGCGCGGGCTTTTCCGCAAAGACTACAGCGGATCGACGCTGCGGGAGCATCTCGGACTTTCATAAGCAGGAGCCGGTTTATGCCGGCGGTGTGCCGAGCGAGACATCGCGCGCTGCCAGAAACAACGCCTCGCGGTGCTTTTCGTTGGCAGCGTTCTCCAGAAGCGACACCGTCGACAAGACGCAGGCGAGTTCTCCCTGTGCATCGAACACTGGAGCCGCCTTGCCCGTGAGCGCGGAGAAAAGATGCTCGCTCAGTTCGGCACCGCCTTCCCGGCGAACCTCTTCAAGCCTGGTTTCAGTCGGCGGGGTTCCACGAACCATGTCGGGCTGGGTTTCCCGCGCCACGGCAATCTCCTGCGGTGTTAGATAGGCCTGAAACACCAATCCGCAGGCCGAGTTGTCGAGCGGAAGAACATCACCGAGGCTGACCGTGCTGATCGTGAACCGCGCATTCTTGAACCAGCGCACGACAGTCGGGCCGCGATCGGTCCAGATCACGATGCCGCATGCCGTTGTCATCTCGGCGGCAAGCTGTTTTACCCGTTGCGTCGCCGCCTCCACCGGGTCGATGCGGCGCAGCGCGCCGATGCCGATATTGAGCGCCTGCGGCCCCAGATCGTATCTGCCGCTCAGGGCGTCCTGATCGGCAAGCCCTTCCTTGACCAGGCTTTGCAGATAGCGGTGTGCGGAAGAGTTTCCCGTGCCTGCGCGTTTTGCCAGTTCGCCCAGAGGCAGAGGCGTTTCTGCATCGGCAAGAATTTTCAGAAAACGCATTGCGATCGATACCGATTGTATCGTCCCGGCACGTTTTTCCCGCTGTCCGGGTTCTGCGTCGCTCAATGACATAGTGTTCGCTAATCCCCCGCGACATAACCCGTTTTCCGCCTGATGGCCGTCAGTCAATTCATCCGGAAATGAAGCGGCAGTCTGCCAGAACCCATTCTGTTTTCAAAGACTTGGAACAGCAGTCAGCGTGATAAAACAGTGTCGCATGACTGGCGCCAAGCCGTCCATTCCGCCCATGTTTCGGACCATCAAAACTGTGCCTTTCATGTCACAATGATTTCACTTTGGCGCTCGAGACCGCCTCGCTGGCACGCAATTTCCATAGGAATGATTGACCGGTGGAATGTGTTCTTTATTGTGGAACGATCTTCCAATCCATGCGAGCCACGGTTTTCCCCAGCCAGCATTCTTCATGGCAATCCGGGGGCATTCCATGTCAATCACGATCAAGCGACCCTTGATGCAGGGCGCCAGCGCGCTTTCAATTCTCGTCGCAAATGCGTTATCGGTACAGGCTCAGGAAGCCGATACGATATCGAACTTTACCGTTCTCGAAACCCTGATGGTGACCGGCGAGCGGGTGGAGCGCAGCGTCTTCGATACCGCTTCCTCGGTCGAGGTCGTCAGCGATGAACAGTTAAAGAAAAAAGCGCCGGGCAAGAGCGTCAAAGAGATCATTGACGGGATGGCCAATGTGCACATGCCGGGGGACACGGGCGCGCCTGTCATTCGCGGTCAGGCAACGGAAGGCCCGAACCGGGGCGTAGGGGCGTTCACAGCCGGCACGGTTCCGCGTGCAACCCTCAATGTCGATGGGCGCTATCTGAGCTTCAACGAGCTCTATTTCGGAACATCGTCTCTCTGGGATGTAGAAAGCGTTGAAGTTTTCCGCGGGCCACAGACCACGTCGCAGGGCGCCAACAGCATTGCCGGCGCGATCATCGTCAACACCAAGGATCCCACATTTACACCTGAGGCCGCCTATCAGGTCATATATGGCAGCAACAATATGAAGCGGGCATCCGTGGCGTTCTCGGGCCCGATCATCGAGGATGAGCTGGCGGCGCGTCTGGCACTCGATTACTTCGACCGCGACACCTATGTCGACTTCGTGAACCCCACTTTCGATCCCGGCGACGCGGAGACGGACATTCTGATCCGCAACGGCCGCTTCAAGCTCCTGTGGACCCCCTCTTCGGTGCCGGGCCTGGAAGCGAAACTGACTTATTCTCATTCAGAATCGAACGGCCCGCAGGCAGAGAGTGTCAGCTTTCCTTTCGACAATTGGGAAAGCACGGCGGATGCCGTGGTCGGCTGGCCTATCAAGTCGGATGCCGTGATTGCCGATGTCAGCTACGAAATGGACAACGGCATCACCCTGTTCAACCAGTTTCAGTATTCGCAGGCCGATATCGAACGGCGTTATCGCATTGCCAATCTGGGTACGGTGACGCTCGACCAGACCGACGTGTCCAACGAAACCCGCGCGACATTCGAAGCCATGGATGGACGCCTCACCGGTGTTCTGGGCCTGTTCGCGCGGCAGGTCGTGTCCGACGAGTACATGAACCTTTTGGGTGACTACGACTTCGATGACACGAAAACCAGTCTGGGTGTCTACTCGGAACTCACCTATGACATCACCGACCGCTGGTCTGTAACCGGCGGGCTGCGCTACCAATACGACAAGGTGGAGCGTCTGATTGCTCTGCCGACGGGTTCCACGCATGACTATCAGGAGAATTTCGGCGCTCTTCTGCCAAAACTCTCAGTCTCCTACAAGGTCACGCCGGATATCGTCATTGGAGGTTTGGTCAGCCGAGGCTACAACCCGGGCGGCGTGAGCCTGCGCAGCCGCACCAACATCGCGGTGCCATTTCAGCAGGAGACAGCCTGGAACTACGAGCTTTTCGGCCGCGCCAATCTTCTGGACGATCGCCTGACGCTGACCGGCAATCTCTTCTACACCGACCACCGTGACGCACAGCGCAACGTCATCAACTTCATCTCCTCCGTTTTCCCTGAAAGCGTGACCGTCAATGCGGAACGCGCACGCAGCTACGGGTTGGAAGTGGGCGGGACGTATCGCTTCAACGACGCGTTCCAGATCTATGGGTCTGCCGGATTGCTGCGAACCGAGGTTGTCGAATTCACCAACTCGGCGGCTGACTTCGAAGGCAAGGAGTTCGAACGTTCGCCGCGCTACAGCTTCTCCATCGGCGCGAACTGGGACATTACCGAACAATGGGCGGTCAATGCCGATTTGCGGCATGTGGGAAGCTATTTCTCCGATAGCGAAAACGATCCGCAGTTCAAGATCGAACCCTACACGGTCGCCAACGCACAGGTCAGCTACAAGCCCCGCGATGAGTTTGAAGTCTTCGGTTATGTGAAGAACATCTTCAACGACACGTCACCGACGAGTATCTCCAACTTCCGCGGCAGCCTTAGCGGCTCCGTCGTTCGCCCCCGCGAATTCGGCATCGGCGTGCGCGGGCAGTTCTGACCCGTCTTGATGGGGCAGCGGATCGAGAACAGGCTTCGTTGTTTCGGCCGATGCTCCAGCAACCGATGTGACAAAAATCCCGGCGCTCTTTCCGGCGCCGGGCTCAACAAACGAAGTGCCTGAGGCGGCTCCGGAACGGGCCGCCTTTTTTACTGCCGGGACCATTCCTCGATACTGTCCAGCATATGCCGGGCGCTGGCGATCGTTGGCGTTGCAACGGCTATCGAATTGGCGAACACGATCCGCTTTTCCTTTGCCGCTTTCATGAAGCGATCCCAACCCGGAGCCAGTGCATCGAGGTTCTTGCGCACCGCCGCCTCGCCCTGTTCGGTGCTCATATAGCCGTTCATAATGACCAGAATGTCGGGATCGAGTTTTACAAAAGTCTCCGAGTTCAACGGGGCCATGAACCCAAGGCCGTGTTCGTTTCTGTCATCCGTATCGGGCAGCGCAGCGCGGCTGTATCCAAGGTCCTCAAGCGCCTGAACAGCGCCTGATTTGTTGCGCAGGACGTTGATCTGGTCGAAGACGATGACGGCAAGATAGGTCTTGTCCTCATCGCCCTGCGGCAGGGTTGCACGCACTTCGTCAACGCGCCTGCGATAGTCGGCTTCCAGCCGGGCATACGTGTCTTCGCGACCAAGCGCGGCCGCGATTTTCTTCTCCACCGCGAAGCCTGTCACCGCGTCGGACGCGAAGTCCTGCAAATAGACGGGCGCGATGCTCGAAAACGTCTCTGCAAGCCGCTGTTGCTGTGTGATGCCGACCATAAGGTCGGGCTTCAGCGAGCGAACGAGTTCAAGATCGACATCACCGATGGCGCCGATGCCGGTCAAGCCCTTCTCCGCTGCACTGATGCCGAAAACGCCCTCGACGAAGTCGATGTCCATGAGCGTTTCACCGTTCTTCGCGCGGCCATAGAGGGCGACGACATTCAGCCCCAGCTCCATCATGGGCAGACCGATCAGCGGTTCGTGCAAAGCGACAATGCGTTTCGGCTCCACCGGTATCTCCACGGAGCGCCCGGCATCGTCGGTCACCTGCTTCGTTTGGGCCAGAGCGGATGTGCCAAGCATCAGCGCTGCGCAAATTGTTGCAAACCTTCTCATGGAGTGTCCTTCCTCAATGGATGGCGCGCCGCGCCAGGGCGCGCAGCCGCAATGTGACGATGAAAACGGGAACGCCAATCAGCACGATGCTCAACCCGGTCGGCATCGCGATTTCGCCTATAAGCGCGCGCGTCAGGGCATCGGCGGCGATCACGAGAAGACCACCAACCATGGCCGAGAGAACGAGGCGTGCCCTGCCTGAAGCCGGTGCGATGAAATTGGCGATGTGCGGCGCCATGATGCCGAGAAAGACCAGCGGGCCGACAGCCGTTACCGACGCGGATGTCAGAAGCACGGCGGCAAGAAGGATCAGCGGCTTGGAATAGCGCACCGGTTCTCCAAGAGCCATGGCCATCTGGTCGCCAAGGTCGTAGCTGCGCAACCTTCGGCCCAGAAAGAGAATGATCGGCAGGCTGACGACACACCATGCATGAAAGCCGCCAAAGCGCTCCACGACGAGCGAAACAGCGAACCCGCCATCCAGTCTCCAAGCGCCTGCGATACCTCCGGAGGCGTATAGAGCACAAGGATTGTCGTGATGGAGGAAAGGCTGGTTTCAATCGCGATGCCCATGAGGAGAATGCTCATGCCACTGGCATTGCTTCTTCCCACCAGGCGATCAGCAAGCACCCCACGGCGAGCCCGCCGGCGAGCGCGGCGAGCGGCAGAACCGCTTGCGGAAACGCCGGGAAAAACACCAGCGCGATCATGATCGTGGTCAGCGACCCCTGGCTCAGGCCCAGCAACCCCGGATCGGCGAGAGGATTCTGAGACAGGGATTGCAGCATCGCCCCGGTCAGCGCGATGCACCAGCCGACCATCAGCCCCATGAGAATGCGCGGCAGACGCACATCCCAGATGGCGAATGCGGCATCGCTGCCGCCGGGGCCGCTCACGAGCGCGCGGACGATGGCCAGAGGCCCGAGGTCGGTGGTGCCCACCGAGAGTGAGAAAGCCAGCATTGCAAGCGTGGCAAGCAGCAGACCGCAAAAGGCGCTCAGATCCACAAGGCGGATTTTCAGCCCGCCAGGCAGGAAAAGCGCCAGACGCCGGTCAAGACCCTGTGCAATCACCGTCACAGCGCCGTCCTCGCGCCGGGTGAAAGGTAACAGCGCTTGACGATGATCGCGAAAGCATCCCGCCGAGGAGATCCATCATGATCCCCGTATGCAAAACAAAAGGCGTGAAAGCTGTCCGTGCGGCAAGGTCGGCCAGAAGGCAGGTTGCCGCCCCCAGCACCGCATTGGCCGGCAGGGCCTTCTTGAATGCAGCCCCCGCGAACGGCCGCACCATATGTGGCACGATTAGACCGACAAACCCGATGGGGCCGCACACCGCGACCGCAGCGCTGGCCGAGACCACGACCGCCGCCAGGGCGATGAACCTGACACGCTCGACATCGACACCGGCGGAAGCCGCCTTCTCCCGACCGAGCATGACCAGCGTCAGCGGGCGTGCGAGAAAGAAGAGAAGCGCCACACCGATCGCGCCCAGCCACCAGAAACTATAAAGCCGATCGGCATAGGCGTGATTGATGTTGCCGCTCACCCAGCTCAAAAACTCGCTGCGACGTGAGGGGCTTGCAAGAAGAAGCGCGTTGGCGAGCCCGGAGTAAAGCATCGAAAGTACGGCTCCGGAGAGGATGAGACCCAGTCCACGCGGATCGCGCGACATTCCGGTGAGACGGGTCACGAAGAGGCAAATGACAAAACCGAAAAGACCGCCCACGATTGCGGCGACGCCCTGCCAGGCGAGCGGTATGTCGAGCAGGAATATACCCGCGATGACAAAAAGCGTCGCTCCCGAACTGACACCGAGAAGAGACGGGGATGCCAGCGGATTGCGCGTGAGACCCTGAAGAACGCATCCGCCGCACGCCATGACAGCCCCCACGAACATCGCGATCAGAGCGCGCGGGAGACGCTGATAGACCACGATGAAATGGTCGAAATCCTCCTGATCGAAGAACAGCAGAGCCTCGACAACGCTGCGTGGCGAAATCGACGTCGCACCAAGAGAGAGATTGCCCAGGAACGCGGCCACAAGGATCAACACTGCGCCGGCGGGGGCTAAGCCGACCGGCAAGCCGGTTCGCATGGTCATGAAGCCAGAGCCTGTTGTGTTCGCTTTGGCTCCGGCAGACAAACGATGCGTCCGTCGCGCGCGAAAACGTCCGCCTCGATCTCGAACGCAGCCATCACGTTTTCGCGCGTGATGGTCCGTTCCGTCGGGCCGTTGGCAATGGTTCGCCCTTCCCGCATGATGACCACGTCATCGGCGAATGTCGCGGCGAGGTTCAGGTCGTGAAGAACGGAAATCACCGTCTTGCCCCGCTGGATCGTGAGGTCGCGCACCAGCTCCAGCACCGAATACTGAAAGCGCAGATCGAGATGGTTGACCGGTTCGTCCAGAAGGATGATGTCGGCGTCCTGCGCCAGCACCATGCGATCCAGGCGCGCTGCCGTTGCCCGCCCGAAAGCCTGTTCACCGGGAGATGCCCCATATCAGAGAGGCCGACCGTCGCGAGCGCATTGAGGAATGCCTTGCGGTCGGCATCGCTCGGTCCGCCAAAGAGCGAATAGCGTGCATAACCGCCCAGTTCCACCAGTTCTCCGACGCTCAGATAGTCGGGGCAGAAGTTTTCCTGTGGCAGATAGGCGATGCGGCGCGCAAGCGCGCGCCGGCCGATGCCGGCAATGGGCTGTCCATCCAGCGTCACCTCTCCGGAAACCGGCTTCAGGAACCCCATCACCGTTTTGAGAAAGGTGGACTTTCCGCAGCCGTTCGGCCCCACAAGAGCGGTGAAACGCCGATGGGCGAAACCCGCTGAAAAGCCGTCCAGAACACGCGCGCCCTTGGGGCCGTAAGAAACCGAAAGAGTGTGTGAGGAGAGCAAGAAGGCCACCGGTGGTTGCTATCGAAGATCAACCACACATACCTGACAAATCTACTCCACAATATCAAGAGTGATGCCGGCCTGAGCCTCGCTTCTCATCTGCTTCTGCGGTGAGCAGAGCAGTGAACGCAACAGTTCCCAAATGGAATGAAGGGTGAAGATGGGAAACGGAGATCCGGAGTCAAAACCCAGGTGTGAATTCTACATCGCGGACAAGGGCAGGTCCTCGCGGACCACGTCGCCCAGCGCTTTATGAACGCGCAGGGATACGATCTTCTGACCCGGTCGCATGATGCCAATCACTGTCTCCACGTCCGGGCATCCCTCATCCCGGCATGCGATTTCGGACACAGCCACAACGGCATCATCACTCAAGTCATACAGCTCGCGCACCCAGCCCTTGATCTGACGCGTCTTTTGGGGGAGCGCGCGGCGCGGCGCCAACGGATTGTCGAAGAGATTCATCGGCATGACGTTATCACAGTCTAGCGCTGAGCGCCGACAGCGGCCGGACCGCGCGGCACTCCATGAAACCGTTGCGTATGACATCGCGCGGCAGGTTGCGTCCGATGAATATCATGCGGCTGGCTCGTGTCTCATTCGGCGCCCAACGGCACTGGTGTCCCCCCTCGAGCGGCACTGCACTCTCCAGCGAGAAGCTGCTCACATCGTGGTCATGCTCCGGCTGGTGCCCAGCGTCGAGAAACTCCACGTCGATCCCAAGAATTCGATCCAGATCAAACGCTCCGCGGTCGAGCACATCCTCAAGTGCAACATCGCAGCGTGTCGAGGGCCGGATAGAAGCCGTGCCGTCAACACGCCGGATGCACTCCTCGACGCGAGCAAGCTGATCCGTAGTGAACAGATCGATCTTGTTCACGATGACGACATCGGCGAAGGCGATTTGCTCCTGCGCCTCCGGCGCACGTTCGATCTGCTGCAGGACGTGTTGGGTATCAACCACTGCCGCGATCGCATCGAGCTCCGTGTTCTGGCGAATTTTGCCATCGGCGAAGAAAGTTTGGGCGACGGGTGCGGGATCGGCAAGGCCGGTCGTCTCCACGAGGATGGCGTCAAATCTATCCCCGCGACGCATCAGCTTCGAGGACGCGGATCAAATCTCCGCGAACCGAAAAACAGACACAGCCATTATTGAGCTGGAACACCTCCTCATCCGCGTCGACGACAAGGGCGCCGTCGATGCCGATCGCGCCGAATTCATTGACGATGACTGCGTAGCGTCTGCCGCAGTCCTCGGTGAGGTTTCGGTTGAGGAAAGTGGTTTTTCCTGCACCGGGATACCCGGTGAGAGCGGTGACGAGTGTGGGGAGCGTTTCGGCTGACATGTTCGGCTCCTTCTATCAGGAAGCGTTTCTGGTCATCCGCGATGCCGACGAGCGAAGGGCCTGGCTCAGCCCCTCTCCCATTTCGGCGAGCAGCCGCCCGATGCGTGAAGGGCGGTTGTCGAGTGCGGCGTCGAACAGCTGATGGACCGGTTTCGGATCGACACCGTCTGTGATGAAGACAAGGCGGGTGCGATGGTCGTCGCTTGGCCAAGCCTGGAGCAGCAGGGTCGGATAAACAACGTGCTGCACCACGTGAATGACCCGAGGGCGGCCGGGATCCTCCATCAGATTGACCAGCCCCTTGACGCGAAGAAGGCGGGGCCCCGCCGCAGCGCTAATCAAAGTCATGAACTTGTCCAATGCTACCTGCTCGATCGGGTCGTCACGTGTGAGCGTGAAGGCGCGAATTCGTCCACCATGCCTGTCAGCACCATCCCTGTCGTCGTGCCCCGAGGAGGGTGCATTGGCGTTCTCGGCGCGCAACGCCTCGTCCAGCGCCAGCCAGCCGGTCACGTCATCGCCCAGCGAAGCGGGAACATAGGCGCGGGGATCGAAAAGGCGGCCTTGAGCGAAGCCAGTCGCCATGCGGTCCTCGATCGGCGCAGAAGGATTGTGCTTTGCCAGCATTGCGGTCAAGCTCTCGACATCGGGCGATGGCCCGGGATCGGGCAGGAGATCGGTCTTGGTCAGCACGATCCGGTCGGCGAAAGCGACCTGTTTGGTCGCCTCGAAATGGTTCTCGATTGAAGTCGCACCTGTCATGACGTCAACCAGCGTCACGACGCCAGCCAATTCGAAGGTGCGCGCAACGACATGGTCGCGCAAGCCGACGGCAGGAGACCCCCCGGGGATCAGATCGTTGATGATCGGTGCGGGATCGGCCAGGCCAGTGGTTTCCACGATAACGCGCTCGAACGACACTTCACCGGCCGCTGCCAGCGTGTGCAGGTCGTGCAACCCTGCCCGGACATTGCTGCCGAAGGTGCAGCACATGCATCCGGTCGTTGTGCGCGCCACCTGGGTTTGCCCGATGCTCACCAGGTCATGGTCGAGCGCGACATCGCCGAACTCGTTGACGATGACGGCGGTGCGCGCAAACGCCGGATCACGCAGGACACTGTTGAGAAGCGTTGATTTCCCCGCCCCGAGGAACCCGGTCAGGATGAAGACGGGTATCCTGAAGCGGTGCACCGTTTCACGGGAATGCTGCTCCGCCCTGTCTACCGGCTTTTCCGCATTGTTGCGGACCTCAGGCATCTCCCCCTGACTGCAACTTGCTCTAGTCATTGGCGCAGTCTTTGCACACACCTGAGAGCTCGACCATCGTCGTCCTGGTGCTGAACTGTTGCTCGCAGGCGAGCCTGTTCAACAGGCGGTCGAGTTCGGGCTCGTGAAGCTCTGTGGCGTGACCGCATTGGGTGCAGATCGTGAAGACGGCGTGTCCGTCGGTGTCGCCATGCTCATGGGAGCACAACGCATAGGCATTCACGCTCTCGATCCTGTGAACGGCGCCTGCTGCAATGAGGCGTTCGAGTGCCCGGTAGACCTGAAGCGGTGCGCGAAGTCCATCGTCGCGGAGCAGGCGCAGGACCTCGTAGGCTCCTAGCGGCTTGTCTGCGCGTTTCAGGACGTCGAGAACAAGTTTCTGATTGCGGCCATGCTGCACCTTGTTCGGCCGACTATCGGAGTGGGCATCAACCGTTCTCATTCGCGATTTCAACCGTCATAGTATAACATATTTCTTGACGAATGTCATAACATAACATAATCGGTCGTCAAGAGAGCGGGACGGGTTGTTCTGCCGGGACTGAATGAATGACCATATGCCTGACCTTCCACGACCTGACACTTGGCTATAATAGTCATCCAGCCGTCCACCACCTCGATGGATCGGTGCGCAAGGGCTCGTTGACAGCCGTCGTCGGCGCCAACGGATCTGGCAAGTCGACACTCATGAAGGGTGTCGCGGGGGTCCTGAAGCCGATGGCGGGGACCTGCTCCGTTGCGGTGGGGGTCAGCATTGCTTATTTGCCACAGCAATCGGAACTGGACCGATCTTTCCCTGCGCGCGTCATTGACCTCGTTTCACTTGGTCTATGGCCACGGCGCGGCATGTTTGCCCGCCATCGTGCCGAAGATCGCGAGCGCCTGGGTGAAGCACTCTCGGCCGTGGGGCTGGAGGGTTTTGACAATCGACCCATCGATACCCTGTCCGGTGGACAATTGCAGAGAGCCTTGTTCGCGCGCGTCCTGGTGCAGGATGCTGAGCTCATCCTGCTTGACGAACCATTCAACGCCATCGACGCGCGGACGGTCACCGATCTGATCAGACTCGTCAAACGCTGGCACGGCGAGGAACGCACCGTGATGGTCGTTGTCCACGACCTTGATCTGGTAAGGCAGCATTTTCCCGAAGCCCTGCTGCTCGCTCGCCGCCCCGTAGCCTGGGGAGAGGCGCAAGAAGCCCTGTCTGCGCGGAATCTTCTGCGCGCACGCCAGTTTCATGAAGCATGGGACGAGGATGCGCCGTGGTGCGTGTCGGGCCACCACCACGATCATCGATATGATGAGCACAGCCACGATCCCCGTGATGGGAAACGGGGGGCGGCATGAGCGGCACGCCCATCGACTGGTTGATCGCGCCCTTCACCGAGTTCGTGTTCATGCAGCGCGCGCTCGCGGGCGCTGTCATGCTTTCGCTCAGCGCCTGCCCGGTGGGTGTGTTCCTGATGCTGAGGCGCATGAGCCTGACGGGCGATGCGATGGCGCACGCCATTCTGCCAGGCGCGGCTGCCGGGTTCCTGCTCTATGGCCTGCAGATCGTGCCGATGACCATCGGCGGGCTGATCGCGGGCATGGTTGTAGCTCTGTCGGCCGGAGCGGTCGCGCGCCTGACGGTCCAGAAGGAAGATGCGTCGATGGCAGCCTTCTATCTGATCTCCCTGTCGCTCGGCGTTCTGATGGTTTCGCTGCGCGGCTCAAGTGTTGATCTGATGCACGTGCTGTTCGGGACGGTGCTCGCTCTCAACAATGATGCGCTGCTTCTGATCGCGCTGTCATCGGGCCTGACACTGGTCGCGCTGTTCGCATTCTGGCGTGTCCTCGTTGCGGAATGCCTCGATGCACTGTTCTTGCGATCTGTCTCAAAGCTCGGTTCGCCAGTGCATTTCGTATTTCTCGGGCTCGTTGTCGTGAATCTCGTGGCCGGTTTCCAGGCCCTAGGCACGCTGCTTTCCGTGGGCTTGATGATCCTTCCCTCGGCGGCAGCGCGGTTCTGGGTCAACCGTGTCGAGTCCATGTGTCTCGTGTCGATCAGCATCGGACTTGTGGCCTCCGTTTCCGGCCTCCTCCTGTCCTACCACGCATCATTGCCCTCCGGACCGGCGATCATTCTGTCAGCCGGAGCCGTCTATGTCGCATCGGTGCTGCTGGCTCCACGCGGCGTGCTGCTGTCTCGCCTTCCCCGCACCGCCCATCGAACCGCCTGACAATCAGGAGCGTACCTTGAAATTTCTCAGAACCCTTATCTGCGCCATCGGCCTTACCTCGGCTTCGCTCGTTCCCGCCGCCTCTGCCGAGGACGGGAAACTAGGCGTCGTCGCGACCTTCTCGATCATTGGCGATTTCGCCAGGGTCGTTGGGGGTGACAGGATCGAACTGCGGACCCTGGTCAGCGCGGACAGCGATGCCCATGTCTATGAGCCCCGCCCGGCCGACGCCATCGCGCTGGCACGGGCGGATGTTGTCCTGACCAATGGACTCCTGTTCGAGGGCTTCATGGAACGATTGGTCGAGGCGAGCGGCACGACCGCCGAGGCGGCCGTGCTGACCAAGGGCGCCAACATCGTGAATGATCCGGAGGGCGGGCACTATCACTATGTCGATGGCAAAGCCATCTTCCATGCCACCCCGAATGATCCGCACGCCTGGCAGTCGGTTGCGAACGCCCAGATCTATGTGCGCAACATCGCGGAAGCATTCTGCAAGGCCGATACGGCAGGCTGCGACACTTATCGTGCGAACGTCGAGGCCTATCAGAAGCAACTGATCGAACTCGACGCGGACATTAAGAAGGCGATCGCAGATATTCCCGAGGATCGCCGCGTCGCCGTCGTCGCGCACAATGCGTTCCGCTATTTCGAGCGCGATTATGGCATCCAGTTCCTATCGCCCCAAGGCATCTCGACCGAGTCCGAAGCTTCGGCTGCAGATGTCGCCGCACTCATTCGCGAGATCAGAGAGAAGCGCGCCGCTGCTGTTTTCGCCGAGAACATCTCTGATGCACGCCTGGTTGAGCAGATTGCGTCTGAAGCCGGATTGACGCTCGGTGGAACGCTCTATTCCGACGCCCTTTCGCCAGAAGCTGGCCCGGCAGCCAATTATCTCGACATGATGCGCCACAATGTCTGGACGCTTGTGACCGCCATCAACGGCGAGTGAATGCCCACAAGGATGGGAGCAAATCCGCCCCTTATTTGTAACGTAATACCGTACCAAAGGAGAGATGAATGAGACGGTTTATCCTGGGTGTATCCACCCTTGCCCTCACCGTGGGGCTCACCGGCCCCGTGGCTTTCGCGGAGGAAGACGTCACGCTCTATCGCGTTTTCGTTGGCGACCATGAGGCCGGCAAGATCACCGCGTTTGACCTCGGTGAACCGGACAAGCGCTGGTCGTTCGAAACCACTGGCCAGGTCAAGCTCTATAGTGTTGACGAAGGCGCGGCGATTGTAGCGGTGCAGTCCAACAACGACGTCGTGAACTTCATCGACAGCGGCATCTCGCTGCACGCGCATGGCGACCATTCCGACATCGACATTGAGGATCCCAAGGCGGTCGAAGCAAGCCTGACCGGCCCGCGCCCGTTCCACGTCATCGACCATGACGGCAAGGTGGTGATCAATTTCGATCGCGGCGGGTATAACGAGATTGTCGACGCTCACGAACTTTCTGATGGTGAACTTGAATCCACTCGTTTGCCTCAAGCCCGCGCGCATCACGGCTTTGCGGCCCCCATCGGCAAGCATTGGGTCACAACGGTCGCTTCGGACGCGCCGGTCGAAGGCGATGCTTCTCCCAAGCGTGTTGGCATGCAGACGGTCAAGGAAGACGGAACGCCGGTCGGCGAAGTTGCCACCTGCACCGGAATCCATGGTGAAGCGTTCTCCGGTGCATTCCTTGCGGCGGGATGCGATGAAGGCGTCCTGACCGTCACGGCCGGGAGCGATGCACCCACCTTCAAGATGCTGAACTACGCCAGCGACCTGCCGGCCGGTGGGAAGACGGGAACGCTGCTCGGTGCAAAGAGCATGCAGGTCTTCCTTGGAAACTACGGGGCCAAAGGCCTGGTCGTGGTTGACCCTGCCGACGAACCGCACTTCCGCTACATCGAGCTCCCGTTCCGGCGCATCGATTTCGCGCTCGATCCCGCCAATGCACGCTTCGGCTATGTGCTGACAGAAGACGGCTCACTGCATCAGGTCGACGTTCTGGATGGCAAGGTCGCCAAAAGCGAAAAGGTGACCGAGCCTTACTCGATGGATGGCCACTGGAATGACCCTCGCCCGCGCATCGCCATGGCTGGCGACGAGATCGTCATGAGCGATCCGAAGGCCGGTCTGGTTCGGCGAATTGCCAAGGATACGCTTCAGGAAGCCGGAACCATCAAAGTCGAGGGCATGCCTTACAACATCGCTGTCGCAGGCGGCAGCGGCAAGGTTCATGAGGGAGAGGAAGGCCACGACCACAGCCATGATGGCGGTCACGCTCATGACAAGGGGCACGACCACGCACACGATCACGGCGACGAGAAGGTCTACAAGGGCTATTTCGAGGACAGCCAGATCAAGGACCGCCCCCTCTCGGACTATGCAGGCGACTGGCAGTCAGTCTATCCGCACCTGAAGGATGGGACGCTTGATCCGGTCTGGGAGCACAAGGCTGAAAGCGGAGACAAGACCGCAGACGAGTGGAAGGCCTATTACGACACGGGCTATAAGACCGACGTCGAGCGGATCACAATCGAGGGCGACGTTGTCACCTTCTACCGCGACGGCCAGCCAGTTGAGGGCCACTACGCCTATGACGGCTACGAGATCCTGACCTATGAGAAGGGCAATCGCGGCGTCCGCTTCATCTTCAAGAAGACGGAAGGCGGCGACGACGCGCCTGCGTTCATCCAGTTCAGCGATCACAGGATCGCGCCCGAGGTGACCGACCACTATCACCTCTACTGGGGCGACGATCGTGCTGCCATTCTGGAAGAACTGACGAACTGGCCGACCTACTATCCGTCCTCTCTCAAGGCCGATGAGATCGTTCACGAGATGATCGCGCACTGATTAGGTACGCTTCTTTCAATGAACCCGCGCCCGGCTTCCAGCCGGGCGCAACCTTTCGATCATCCCAAAGTCAGGGGACTTGCATGCTCGACACAGCCAAACCCTCGAACCGCCTTCCGGTGTGACCAGGTTCCTCGGCGCGCGGGACAACGCTTTTCAACCAACAAACATCGTGCGCCCGACAATCGACTGACGGCATTGGCGCCTTGATCGTGGAGGCTGAGCAAAACGGCTCAATCGCGATTGACAAGTGGAACACAATTCGAGACTTTCGCCGCGTCAAGGTTCTCCCTGCCGGCATTGCCGGGAGGGAGCTAAGAGGGAATCCGGTGACCTTTCGGGGAATGCCGGAGCTGACCCGCAACTGTGAGCGGAGAGCCGCTTTGCCATCGATGTCACTGGCGTTTTAGCCGGGAAGACAGGCAAAGCAGCGATGACCCGCGAGCCAGGAGACCTGCCTGACCGCATAGAGTTCCGTGGCCGGGGATTGCCGCAGGAGCGCGCACGCTGTGTCCGGTTCGCATGAACTGAACACGCGCGACGTCTCCGGATCCCCGTCTGCATCGCAACGGGGGTTTTTGATTGGAACGGGCTTCAACGTCAGCGGACACAGGCCAATACGACCTGGGGGACAGACATTCCCTCAAAGGCCAGGCTGTCCTTCTTGTGGCAAAATCCGCATTTGCCGCCGCACCGTATGCTGAAATGCAGCGACTGGCGCGCATGGCTGCGCGCCTTCCCGGTGTGGCGCAGGCCACGTCATGCTTTTCCGAACAAGGTCAACCGTCGCTGCGGGAGGCGCTTCTCGATCTTCGTGACCGCAGTTTCACATCCATTCTGATCGTTCCGCTGGTGCTGCCGATGGAGCCTGGCTTCATGAACTGGCTGACACGCTCGCTAAAGCGCTGGCAGACGGAGGCTGCCGGCGGCTGGCCACCGATACGCGTCACCCGCGATATTGCGCAGGAGCGGCATTTCGAACCCTTGCTCGCCGCCTTGATCGAAGGCGCGGCCATGGCCCCCGACATTGTTCCTGAAAAAGAAAAACCCGCGGCGTCCTTGGTGCCTGCACAGAAGCGGCGCGTCCTGGTCTGCGAAGGCGGAGCCTGCAACGCCGCCGGGGCGGACGCGATCTGGGGACATCTGCGCAACGAGCAACAGCGCCGCAAACTGCGCGCGTCGGGCTCCGGCACGATGACCGCGAAATCCACGTGCCTCGGCCCCTGTGCGCTCGCCCCGGTGGTGCAGGTGTTTCCCGAGGGCACGTATTACGGCGGCGTTACAGAGGCGGCGATCGACCGCATCGTCGAAGAGCATCTGCTCGGTGACCGCGTCGTCGACGAGTTCGCCTATCACCCGACGGGACGCAAACAGTACCTGCGCGACAATACCCATTCCGATCCAACAGGAGACTGACATGAGACACATTACCCGCGCAGCGCTTGCCGCGCTGATCGCTTCTTCCAGCATGCTTGCCCTGCCGGCAGTTGCGCAGGAGGCCATCCAGGCTGGCGCGACCTTCATTGCCGCCGCGATTGACCCAACCAAGGGCTCTTCAAGCTGGGCGTTGGTCAGCCATGCATCGGTGAAAAACTGTTCATGGTCGACAGCGAAGGCAATCTCGTACCCGAGCTGGCCGCAACGGCCGAGCGTACGGGCGATTTAAGCTGGACCGTCAAGCTCGCGCCAGGCCGCTTCTTCTCCGATGGCTCGCCTGTCACGGCGACCGCGCTGAAAAAGGGTTTCGACCACACCTTCGCCAATCTGCCGGCAGCCAAATCCACCGGCGGCATGATCGAGTTCGAGGCGCTGGACGATCTCACACTCGCGCTCACCACCGAGCGACCCGTTCCCCTGATCGCCGCTCTCTTCGCCGAGTGGCCGCTGATGGCCTACACCGTGAAGGATGACGGCTCGTTCCTGTTCACCGGCCCCTATGCGGTGGAGGCGTTCAACGTCGACCAGAACCTTAAACTCACGCCCAATCCGCATTTTCCCGGCGCGGAAAGCCGCTCACCGATCAACCTACGCCGTTTCGGCGACGCGCAAACGATGGCGCTGGCCTTTGAGGCTGGCGAACTCGATCTTGCCTTCGGCCTGCCGTCCGAAGGTCTTTCGCGTCTGAAAGCCAATCCAGATCTCGCGGTCAAATCCTTTCCGGTCGGCTACCAGTATTTCGGCTTCATCAACAATGAACGACCTTTCACTTCCGACGTCAGGGTGAGACAGGCAATCGACCTTGCCATCGATCGCCAGGAACTGGTCGCGGCGATCAATGCAGGCTCGCGGGCCACCGGCGCCTTTGCGCCTTACTTCCCCTTTGCGGCGAAGGAGCCGCGCGTAACGGATCTCGACCAGGCGAAGGCTCTACTGGCTGAGGCCGGCTGGGCACCCGGGAGTGACGGGATCCAGGAGAAGAACGGCGAGACACTTTCCATACTGATCGTCACCTATCCGCAGCGACCGGACCTTGTCACCATGATGCCGGTGGTCAAAGCGGCCCTCGCCCGCGTCGGCATTGCCTCCGATACCAGGGTCGTTGAGAACATCGGCGACTATGCTGCCGGTGGCGACTTCGACATTGCGCTCTGGGCGCAGCATACGGCGCCCGCAGGAGACCCCGCCTATTTCTTCAATTCCATGCTGAAGAGCGATGGTCCGCTCAATCATGCGCGCTACAAGAGCGACGCGTTCGACGCGATCATTGCCGAATTCTCGACAGCGGGAACGCTGGAAGAGCGCACGGAGATTGCGCTGGAGGCGCAGGAGCAGCTTTATAGGGATGCTCCTGCAACCTTCCTCGTATCACCGAGCTGGCATGTCGGCCTCTCGCAGCGCCTGCCTAATTACAAGCCGTGGGGTTCAGACTATCACGTGTTCCGACCGGAGATGGGGGAGGCGCGCTGAACGAACTCGCGTGCTGGAGCATACGCTGAGATTGGGCTTGCGTGCGGCCGCCAGTTTACTGGCGGTCTCCGCGCTCACCTTCCTCGTTGTCGCTCTGATGCCGGCCGACCCTGTCGAGATCGCCATCCGCGCGTGGAACCTGCCCGCCAATCCAGCAACGGTCTCGGCGATGCGCGCCGAATGGGGGCTCGATCAGCCGCTGGCACAGCGCTATTTCAACTGGCTCGCGGGCTTCGTCACCGGCGACTGGGGGCGCTCGTTCCGCACCGGGGAGCCTGTCTTTGACGAATTCATGAAACGCCTGCCACTCTCGCTTACGCTCGGCATTTCCGGCCTGGTGCTCGCGGGGGTACTGGCGGTGCCGTTGGGCTTCGCTGCCGCTCTGCGGCCGCGGGGCATTGCTGACCGTTTCAGCCGCGGCCTCGCAATCAGCGTGCAGGCGGTGCCTGCCTTCTGGCTCGGACTGCTCCTGATCTGGGTGCTTGGCGTCAAATTTCAGCTCATACGACCGTTTTCGGGCGGGCCATCGATTTATGCGCTGGCAATCGTCCTCATCGCACTGCATTCAATTGGTCTGTTTGCGCGCATCTACCGGCGCGACATGCTTGAACAGACCGGGCAACCCTACTTCCGCACCGCTATCGCCAAGGGACTGACCCGTAGGCAGGCAATGTGGCATCACTGCCATTGCAGCGCGCTCTATGCAATGCTGTCGGCAGTGCGCTCCGAGGCAGGCTGGGCGATCGGCACGACGGCAACGCTGGAAGTGCTGTTCGGTCTGCCGGGTGTCAGCCAGTTTCTGGTGCAGTCCATCAGCGCGCGCGACTATTCCGCTCTGCTTGCCTACATCATGACTGTCGCCGTCTGGATGTTGACCATGAACGCTGCGATGGAACTCACGATGCGACGGCTGGACCCGCGCTCGGCATGAGGCGCACAGTAGTTTTCACGCTGCTTTTCGTGTTCGCCATCTCCCTGCTGGCGGGAGGCTTCTGGCAGCCGCACGACCCCGACGCGGTAGACATCCTGTCTCGTCATCAGCGTCCGTCGACTGAACACCTTCTCGGTACCGACAACCTTGGCCGAGATATCGCCTCGCGCATGTTTGTCGCCGGCTGGCGCACGGCTCTGGTGGTACTCGCTGTAGGCACTGTCGGCTTTCTCGGCGGATCGCTCCTGGGGACATTTGCAGCGATCCTGGGCGGCGGGACCGAACGGTTGATGCTGCGCTTCTGCGAACTGTTCATCGTGGTGCCAACCTTGATCTGGGCCCTGACGGCTGCCGCAATCTTCGGGCTCTCGCCTTTGTCCGCTGGATTGGCGCTTGGGCTCGCAGGGATCGGACCTTACGCCCTACTCGCCAATTCATTGACCCACCGCACACTGGCCCTGTCCTATGTGCAGGCGGCCCAGGCACTGGGCGCTGATACGCCACGATTGGTGGTGCGGCACGTACTGCCCGACACGCTGCCGATCATGTTCACCCATGTGGGCAGCAATGCCGGACAATCGGTGGTGAATTATGCTTCGCTTGCCTTCATCGGACTGGGAGCAGACCCGTCGAAACCCGACTGGGGTTCCATGCTGTTCGAATATCGGATGTTCATTTTCGATGACCCCATGCTGATGATCTGGCCCGGTCTGGCAATCGCATCGATGGCAACTCTGATCAACATGGCCTTCGACGACGTACGACCTCATGAAGCCCGGTGAACTGGCCTATACAACAGCCGCTCTCGCGCTCGGCCAGTGTCCGTTTTCGAGCAACGGGTGCCTATACCTGCGCGACCGAAATGGGGGCAGAGCAGGACCGAAACGATACTTTCAGTCTTGAAATCTGCATCACGTCTGCGAAGCTAAGCTAAGGGCATTCGTCTGGCGACTTCGAACAATCGCCGCGCACGGTACAAGCTCAACACATTCGCAACCGGATAGCCCCACTCGGTAATCTTCGCGACAGCATCGCGCTTGAACGCATCGCTGAAATTGCGAGTGCCCATCAGGGCCTCATTCCCTCAAAATTAGTGAAGAAGGCGTCCACAAATTCCGGGGGCAATTCAGGCCCTGATGATCGACAATGCTCGGCAACAAACGCGTATTCGATTTACCCTTGAACCAGTTGAGAAGTCGCGCGTTCTTTGTGTCGCAGACTTATCGGTGAAACGGGGGCGTTGATGGCTGAGATATTGCGCTCCCTCCGGGGCAAGGTTCCTCGCCTGTCCAGAAGAGTCACCGGTGCGAACATCGAAACGAGGCTGGGCGCGCCGGTGCTTCCGAGGCCATCCGGCTCTCAAAATCCCTGGCGATGTCTTCGACCGTGATCTCTGAAAACTGTTGCCTGATGTGGGCCTCAGCCCTCTCCAGAGTTGCCTTCACACGTTGGTCAACGGCCTGCTCCACATAGCACTCAGCCTTCTCCCTGCCTGGGCCAACGTTGAAGAGTGACGGTGCACCCAGCGCCTCATAGACATCCAACAGCGTCAGCCTGGACAAGGATCTATTCAGGACCCAGCCGCCGTTTTGCCCGCGTTCGGCGGACACGATACCCGCCGAGCGAAGCCCGGACATCATGCGGCGCACCACCACGGGGTTGGTCCCGAGCATCTTGGAAATCTGTTCCGAAGTCGGGCGCTCTACATGCCGATCCATATGGATAAGAACATGCAGAAGACGAGATATCCTGTTGTCGCGCGGCACGTCGGTCCTCACCGGTCGTTGAATGTCTGCAGAGTATCGGACCGAAACGTCGAATCCACATTCCGGATACGTCGATGCTCCGACAATGATTTAGACTCTTCCTACGTGCCCGAACAGACGCATGGCTATCCTGGGCCTGGCTCTATCACATCAGAAGAATTGTAACAATGAAAGTTCTTGAGCTCGCGGGGAGGTGGCTATAATGTAACTCATAGAATTACAAAATACGACATCCGCCCCTGGGTGCAAGTTCTGACCGCGCCTTGTTTCCATCGCCGACCGACCAGCCCTGCTCGAAAAGGATACACAAATGACCTCCGCCAAGGTTTCTCAAAAACCTGCTCAGGCCTCGCGGAAAGGCTTCGTTCATCCGGAAGCAGATCAGGAGGCAGGGGAGCAGGCCCTGAGATCGAAGACAATGCTGTCGCTCCAACGGCATTGGCAGGCAGCATGCTTTCTGTTTGGCGCGGCTTTCATAAACCTGCTCGACACTACAATTGTGAATTTGGCCTTGCCCTCGATACAGGCCGAGTTCAATGCGACCGACACCGCAATTCAATGGGTTCTTGTGAGCTATGTACTGGCCTTTGCGGGAGGACTTTTGCCGTTCGGCCGCTTCGGCGACGTGTTTGGACGCCGTAAACTGTTCCTGTGGGGGCTCGCTGGATTTCTCGCAAGCTCGGCGCTGTGTGGCCTGGCGCCGAACATGGAAACACTCATCGCCGCGCGCCTGTTCAAGGGGCTTTCGGCCGCAATCATGCTCCCACAGGTTTTGGCCATCGTGCACGCAACCTTTCCTGTGCACGAGAAGGGCAAAGCCATCGGCTACCTCGCAATGGTCAGCAGCCTTGGAGCGCTGGCAGGACCGTTGATTGGAGGAGCGATCATCTCTGCTGATTTCTTCGGCCTTGGGTGGCGCATGATCTTCCTGATCAACCTACCCATCGGTGCAATCTCTTTCTTTGGGGTCTTATTTACCCTGAAACCTCTACCGGAGGCCGAAACCCGCAAACCCGACTGGCTTGGTGCTGTGCTTTTTGCTGGTGGGACAATTGCCCTGATGTACCTTTAATCGAGGGGCGCAGCAGGGGATGGCCGCTGGAGATATTGGTACTCTTTGTCATCTCTCTTGTACTTCTTGCGTTGTTCTGGGGGCGGCAACACAAGCTGGCCGAACGCGGCCGGTCGCAATTGGTGCCGGCGAACCTCCTTCAAAGCCCCCGATTTCTATCGGGACTGGCCAAAACAACACTGCTCTTCTCGGGGCTGGCCGGTTCGGTCGTAATCCTTGCAATCGTGTTGCAGACAGGCTTGGAACACTCGCCTGCCAGTGCAGGGCTGATACTTGCGGCTCACCCGCTCGCCGCCATGGCCGCGTCTCTGTCGACCGGCCGACTGGGAGCGCGGCATCTGCAGAAACGTATTCTGTTTGGATTTGCAGCATTGTTTTTGGGAATGCTGTTGATGCAAAGGCTCATTGCCCTTGAAGCCTGGCCTCTGGTGTTGTGGGGACCTTTGACGTTAATCGGCGCCGGTGCAGGAACAGCGATCGTTGCTCTGTTTCAGTCCATCCTGCGTGAAGTTGAAGCATCAGATGCCGGTGCAGGTTCCGGAGCGTTACAGGCACTTCAACAGGTTGGTATTGCCCTCGGCATCGCCATCCTCGGACAGATCTATTTCTCGTCTCTGACGCAGGCAGACGCCCCGCAACTCCATGTGTCGGCATTTCAGAACGTGCTCTGGTTGCCGATCGCCATCTATGCGGGGCTGATCGCGATCTCGCTGCGTGCCGCCCTGAAGGAAAGCAGCAGTGATGCTTCTTTCGAGGCCCACAAAAGCCCTGACCGGTCACGCCCGTGATCTCTCTGGTTCAAAAAAAGGCCGGCTGGCCTTCCTCCCCTACAGAAGGACAATCATATATGACTTCCCGTACACTCAGGATCCTGTCAGTCTCATTCTTCTTCCTGGCAACAGCGGCTTCATCACTTGCCGCCCAGAAACAAGGAATGTCGCACCAGCACCTCAAGCCTGAAACTGCGGCTCTGATTGAACGCCTCAAGTCGGGCGGGCATGTTCTTGTGGTTCGTCATGAGAGAACAAACGCCTTCATTCCGGATGATCGTGAGTTTGAGATCGGAAGTTGCGAAACCCAGCGCAATCTCTCCGTCGCAGGCCACGCGAATGCCATGGAAAACGGCGCGGTCATCCGCTTTCTGAACCTTCCTGTCGGAAATGTTTTCGCGAGCCCCATGTGCCGCACCCTTGAAACCGCCCGTCTGATGTTTGGCCGGGTTGAAGCCAACGAGGCACTCTTTGGCAGGGGAACAGACCCCGACACCGTGCGGAGCACCTTTGAGGCTTTGATCCTGGAAGGAACGCGCCAAGAGCAAAACACGGTCCTTGTTACCCACTTGGGCACATACTCTGCCGCGCTGGGCGGGCACCTGGCCGAAGGCGACACTGCGGTGTTTTCTGTTTCCGACGGTAAACCAGAGTTTCTTGGCGTCGTACCCGCCAACGGTTGGAACGACGTCATAATCGACGCGACAATGCACTCTGGGCGCATGGACGCCGAACCCAAACACAATTGACGCGCCCTTCTGCATCGCTGCAGCAAAAGGGGCGCTCCGGAGTTTGGTAAATCGTCCCATCAACCAGAATCCGCACGCAGAGCACACGCTGACAATGAACGCTGACATATTCAAGCAAATTCCCAAAACGGAGCTGCACGTCCACCTTGAAGGCTGTCTTGAGCCTGAACAGGTTATCCGGTTTGCGTCTCGCAACAATGTGAAGCTCGAACAGGAAACGCTGGAGAGGCTGAGAACCGGATACACCTTCGACGGCCTCAATGACTTCGTTTCTGTAATGGGGCGTAATTCGGCAACCATTCAGACCGAGGAAGACATTTACGAGATCGCCTTCGGGTATCTGAAGCGTGCTGCGGAAGACAATATCGTCCATGCAGAGATGGCGTTTTCCCCGCAGGGCCCGGCGCAACGCGGCGTGCCCTATGAAGCAGCGTTCAATGGTATCATATCGGCCTTCAAGGATGCCTATCGCGATTTCGGAATCACAGGCGGGCCGATACTGGCCTGCCTGCGGCATCGCCCGGTCGGCGAGGCGCTCGCCATGCTCAAGAAATACGCCAGGACCTATCGGGACGACGTGCTCGCCATCGGGCTGCACGGTGCAGAACTGGGCTATCCGCCGGGCCTCTTTGAGGAGTGCTTCGCCTATGCACGAACCATGGGATGGAAGGCGGTCGCGCATGCCGGCGAAGAAGGCCCCGCTGACTACATCTGGCAAGCCATCGACATATTGCAGGTCGATCGCATCGATCACGGAGTGCAGTGTGAGGTCGACGATAGGCTGGTCGAGCGGCTGGCGGAAACGGCTACGCCCCTTACGGTTTGCCCGTTGTCCAACATTCATCTCAAAGTGTTTCGCGAGCTCGCGGAGCATAATTTTCTAAGGTTGCTCGACCGCGGCCTGAATGTGTCCATCCACACGGATGATCCTGCATATTTCAACGGCTATCTAAGTGAGCATTACAGAATTTTGCACGAAGCGGGCGTTCTCGACGAAGCGACACTTGCTCTGGTTCAACGCAACGCATTTCGCTCGGCCTTCATGGATAGAGAACGATCAAGCCAACTCATCAATGCCTCGGATCAGATGAGCGAATAGCGTGACTGTGGCGGCATCTGCTGCTGCCATTCGTTTCAGGCATGCTGTTCGGGCTGTCAATGAGGGCCGCATCGAGGGAGGTGATGTAGTTTTTCCGGGTTTCGTGTTACATAGATTGCCGCGATCCTGCCGTCATTGACCAGAATGGCTGAAGTCTGGACGATGCCGCCGGCCTCGATTGTGATGAAGCCGGGCAGGCCGTCGATTGTGGCATAGCGGACGAGGCGCGATGGCGACCGTGCAAAGTAGCGGGCCAGCCCCCTGAAAAATTTCAGGGCGGCATTGATCCCGGTCAACGGAGATGTGGGGGCTGCAATCCGACCGCCACCATCCGTATAGATCACTACGTCCTTCGTCAGAAGGCCGTTCAGGGCCTGCATGTCGCCGGTTCGGGATGCCGTGTAGAAGGCGGCGGCCAGCGCTCGCCCTTCCTCTTTGGTGGCGCTGAAGCGGGGCCGGGCCTGGTGGATGTGGAGCCGCGCCCTGCTGGCGAGCTTGCGG
>NZ_BAMP01000043.1 GCF_000615975.1 Nitratireductor aquibiodomus NL21 = JCM 21793
GGCCCGGAACGCCGCGCTGCGGCGATTGCCGTCGTTGTCGGCGGAACCACCTTTGCGCTGGCTTTTGGAGCGCCCTCCGGCTCGCTGCTGGCGCATTACGTTGGCTGGCGTGGAGCCTTTCTGGGGCTCTCCGGTGTGGGGTTTCTTTGCCTTCTTGCGCTCTGGTGGAAGTTGCCGCGCGATCTCGACGGTTCGCACACGCCGCTGGGAGAGAGGCTTTTGGTGATCCGGCGCCCGGGCGTCGCGCGGGCGATTGCTGTTACCCTGCTTTATCTGACCGGAGGGTTCACAATCATCGCCTATCTTGGCCCGATCGCCATCGACGGGGTGGGGCTGGCGCCGGATTACCTGCCCGCAGTGCTGTTGGCTTACGGCTGCGGCGCCATTCTCGGCAATTATGCGAGCGGGCGGCTGGCTGACCGGATCGGCGCGACCCGCGTCGTGGTCGGCTCCATGCTCTTTGCCGCTCTCTTCGCCGTTGTTTTCAGCGCCATCATGCTGTTCGTGCCCGACAGGGTCGCTGCACCGCTTCTCATCGCGCTTCTGGTGCCGTGGGGTTTTCTCGGCTGGAGCTTTCCGCCCGCCCAGGCGAGCCGGCTGGTGGGGTATGCGCCGGACGTGGCGGGGCTGACGCTGGCACTGAATGTCTCAGCCATCTATTTCGGTATCGGACTGGGTACGCTCATTGGCGGGCGCGTGCTGGAATTCGGGCAGGTCTGGGAACTCGGTCTGGTCGCTGCCATCTTCCCGTTGCTCGCACTTGCCTTTGTTCGGCGCGGGCGCAGGACGCGCGACGCGGTGTCCGCTGCCTGAGGCGCTCGACGTTCCTGCTGGCGATGCACAAATCGCCTGCAGGAGGTCGCCTTCTCCTCCGCGAGCCGGGAAACAACCTCTGGCCTTCTGGCGTATAAGCGATAACTATCATTTATTAAAGGCAACTGGGAATTGCACGTATGCGCTGGAAGGGTCGTCGCCAAAGCAGCAATGTCGAGGACCGCAGGGGTCGTTCGGGAAGCGGAGGGTCGTTTCCTGGTGGATTTGGCCGGTCCGGCGGGCGTATAAGGCTGCCTATGGGCGGCGGCAGACGTGCCGGCGGCGGTCTCTCCGGTATCATCGTTCTGGTCGTGCTCTTCTTCGCCCTGCGTGCCTGCGGTATCGACCCGCTGGAGATGCTGGCCGGAGGGCCCGGTGGGAGCGGCCAGACGACCACCACACAGCGGCAGGGCACCAGCGGTGCCAGCGATGAGATGAAGCAGTTCGTGAGCGTCGTGCTGGCAGAAACGGAAGACACCTGGAATGGCATCTTCGAATCCCAGGGGCTCGACTACAAGGAACCGGCCATGGTTCTTTTTACCGATTCCGTGCGCTCTGCCTGTGGCTTCGCCTCGGCAGCGACTGGTCCGTTCTATTGTCCGGGCGACCAGAAGGTTTATCTCGATCTCGGCTTCTTCGATCAACTCTCGCGCCGCTTCGAAGCTTCGGGCGATTTTGCACAGGCCTATGTGGTGGCGCACGAGGTGGGGCACCACGTGCAGAACGTGACCGGCATTCTACCGCGCTTCAACCAGATGCGGCAGCGCATGAACCAGGCCGAGGCCAACGCCATGTCGATCCGTGTCGAACTGCAGGCCGACTGCTTCGCCGGCATTTGGGCACATTACACGGCCCAGAAAGGGCTTCTGGAAGATGGCGATATCGAGGAAGCGCTGAATGCGGCCAACCAGATTGGCGACGATACGCTGCAACGCCGCACCCAGGGTTATGTGGTGCCGGAAAGCTTCAACCATGGTACGTCGCAGCAGCGGCGGACGTGGTTTGCGCGGGGGCTCAAGAGCGGACGGCTGGCCGATTGCGATACGTTCAACGAACCAATCTAGGCCTGCGCCAGTCGTTCCTCTACCACGCAAGAGGTGGATCGGAACATGTTTGGACTAGGACGAATACTCGGCCTTGTTGTGGCTGTTGTCTGCGGGTCGGTCACATCGCAGGCGCCTGAGTTTTCCCAGCAGTATAGACAACGGCTCAACGGTGCCCAGGACGAGTTGAGGCAGGTCATAGAAGCCTTCGATGCCGATGCGGCCAACAACAATCTGAGCCGCGAAAACGCTATTCAGGTCTACGAGAAGACGGGCAGTGCCTTTCTGCAGAACCGTGCGACCTCCGTTCGGACCGCCATTGGCCGCCTGGGCGATCTGGAACGGCAGTCGCAGGCCTTTGACGAAGCCATGCCCGTGCTCAGACCTCTGGTTGTGGCGCGTGCGCCCGACGGTCCTGTCCTGCAGGGAGCTTTTCAGGATTTTGAGCCGGCCATCCCCATTACGTTGCACGGATTTGTGTGGACCGGAGCGGGCCTGATCCTGGGCTTCTCCATCATGTGGCTGCTCGGCCTGCCCTTCAGGCGGAAGAAGCACTCTCCGACACGCAATCTTCGCGTGTAGAATTGCAACTACCCGTTTAACGCGTTCTTAAAATCCGCAGACTAGGTTGCCGCCAACAAAAAATGCTTGGGTGGGCAACATGATTTCTCGGTTAGGACGCGTACTGCGCTCCGGTGTTCTTCTGTGTCGGAGTTTTGGCGCCGACAGGTCTGGCAACTTCGCAATGATGACGGCCCTGTCAGCCATGGCGCTGATCGGTGCTTCCGGCTTTGCTCTGGATTACTCCAACATGAGCCGTGAGCACTCGCAGTTGCAAAATGCTCTCGATACGGCGGCGCTGGCAGTGGCGCAAAGGGGAAAGAAGATTTCCGATGCGGAGGCGGAGAGCATTGCGCGCTCCTTTCTCGACGGCAATCTCCCCGCAACATACTATGCGCTAAAGGTCGATCGCGATGGTCGCTCCGTGCGGGTGAAGGCCAATGTCGATGTCGACCTGCTCTTCGGCGGGATATTCGGTAAGAAATCCATGCCGGTGGGCGCGACCTCCCAGGCCGATGTCGCTCTGGTCTCTTATGAAATTGCACTGGTGCTCGACACCACCGGTTCCATGAGAGGCCGCAAACTGCGCGACATGAAAAAAGCCGTTGAGGAAATGATCGACAACATCTCCGCGCAGGTGGACAATAAGGAGCGCCTGCGCTTTGCGCTTGTGCCTTTCTCGACCTTTGTGAATGTAGGACCGCAATATGGGCCGGAGTTCGACAACAAGGGGAAGATGAAGGAGGGGACCGGTGCATCCTGGCTTGATCTTTACGGGGAAAGCGAGGTTCCCCAACTCGAGCTTCAGACCGGCATCAGCCGCTTCCAGGCCTACAACCGTCTCGGAGTCGAGTGGAAGGGCTGCGTCGAGACACGCATGCGTGATGGCACCACGCGACACGATGTGGCGGCAACGCCCTCGGACCGGCGAGACCCGGCCAGCCTTTTCGTTCCTGCGTTCGCGATCGATGAGCCGGGTACCGGCCGGTCAGAGCGCTTCTATAACGATTATCTCGACTCGTCGGTTGATCCGCTGGACAACAGTGTCCTTGGCAAAGTGAAAAAGGTCGGAAAATACGGTTTCGATCTTCTGGGGAATCTGCTGGGCGGCAAGAAGCCCAAGCCCAAGCGTAATGCCCCGGGGCCAAACTACATGTGCAGTTCCGAGCCGCTGACGCCGCTCACCAACGACTATACAATTCTCAAGTCGAAGGTGAGGCAGTTCGAGGCCGAGGGCAACACCAACATCATGGAAGGTGTTTCCTGGGGCGCACGCGTTCTCTCGCCGGACGAGCCATTCCCTGCGGGGAATTCAGAGGATGGCCTGGTCAAGGTCATGGTTGTCCTGACGGACGGTGCGAACACGTTTGGCGTTCTGCGCAACCGTCTTCGGTCTCGTTACACGAGCTTTGGCTACATGGTCGAGGGACGCCTTGAGGGGGAGGTCAACGCCAGTTCCGGCAAATCCACCAGGCTGATGAACGACAAGACAATCGAGGCCTGCGATTTTGCCAAGAAGAGCGGTATCGACATCTACACGATCCGGCTCGAGGTCCGCGATACCGGCACGGGTGACATGATGCGCTCCTGCGCGAGCCGTCCCGATCAGTATTTTGACACACCTTCGAGCCGTCAGCTCAAGGAAGTGTTCGACAAGATCGGCGAGCAGATCGTGAAGCTGCGTCTCTCTTCCTGACCGAGGCAGGCAGACGCAAAAAATGAAGAGGGCGGCCCGAGGCCGCCCTTTGCTTATTCGGCGAGAGCGGCTCGCCCCGCCGTTCACGGATCAGGTTGGCAAAGCGGCGGAAGAGATAGTGGGAATCCTGTGGGCCGGGAGATGCCTCCGGGTGATGCTGGACCGAGAAAACGGGCCTGCCGGCGATCGTCAGGCCGCAATTGCTGCCGTCGAACAGGGAAACGTGGGTTTCCTCGACACCTTCCGGCAGCGTGTCGCCATCGACCGCGAAACCATGGTTCATGGAAACTATCTCGACCTTGCCGGTGGTGAAATCCTTCACCGGATGGTTCGCGCCGTGATGGCCCTGATGCATCTTGACGGTTTTCGCGCCGAGTGCGAGCGCCAGCATCTGGTGACCGAGGCAGATACCAAAGACCGGGATTTCCGTTTCAAGCAGCTCGCGGATCATGGGCACGGCGTATTCGGCAGTGGCCGCCGGATCACCCGGGCCGTTGGAGAGGAATACGCCATCGGGCTGCATGGCGAGGATGTCGGCGGCGCTGGTTCTGGCGGGAACCACGGTCACTTTCGCACCGAGGCCGGCCAGAAGGCGCAGGATGTTGCGCTTTGCGCCATAGTCGACCGCGACGATGTGGTGGGTCGGCGCCTCCTGCGCGCCGAAGCCCTCATCCCAGACCCACGGCGTTTCCGTCCAGCCCTGCGACTGGCCCGAGGTGACTTCCTTTGCGAGATCGAGGCCGACGAGCCCCGACCATTCGCGCGCCTTTGCCCTGAGCGCTTCGATATCGAACGTGCCATCGGGATTGTGTGCGATGACGGCGTTGGCTGCACCCTTTTCGCGCAGGAGAGCGGTCAGTGCGCGCGTGTCGACGCCGCTGATGACAACAAGGCCGCGTCGTTTCAGCCAGGCATCAAGATGACCGCTGGAACGATAATTTGATGGGTTCGTGATATCGGCGCGGAGAACGGCGCCGACTGCGCCTGCACGAGTGGCCGGGTTGAGGTCTTCAATGTCTTCGTCATTGGCGCCGACATTGCCGATATGCGGGAAAGTGAAGGTGACGATCTGGCCGGCATAGGACGGATCGGTGAGGACCTCCTGATAGCCGGTCAGAGCCGTGTTGAAGCACAGCTCGCCGATCGCCTCTCCGCCGGCACCCATGCCCTTGCCCTCGATCACTGTGCCGTCGGCCAACACGATAAGGGCTGTCGGCCGGCTCGTGGTCCAGGGGGCGGTCTTGGTCGCCATTGGGGTCTCCATCATTCGTGTGCCTGAAGGCGGTCGCTGGCAGGAGGCCGGCGCGCGCTTCAGGATTCCTTAACATGATCTGCGAGCAGACCGGTTCTCACTTTTTGCCGTCGAACGCAAGGGGGCAGAAGTATGGGGGGCTTGAAAGACGGTCTCGCATGGGCCATATGCCCCAGCGAAATGGATCCATGACATGGTGTCCGCGGTATGGCGAAAGCCGGTGGATTCAGGCCGAAAAGGAAATTGTCCATGCAGGGTGCGGACAATAGGCAAAGGCTGTAAAACGGTCAATCACTCGCAGTTAATTATTTATGTCAATGTTTCCAATGGCTTATTGGAACGTTGCCGCTTGCTTCGCGAGTTGGCCGGAGCTATGTTCGTCCTTAGCGACGGGAGACAGGTGTTATGATGCGCGAGAAACTCGCCAGGGCGTTGAACGACGCCGTCAAACAGAAAGACAAACGCCGCATTTCAACGCTGCGTCTGGTTCAGACTGCAATAAAGGACCGGGATATTGCCAATCGCGGGGCGGGCAAGGATCCCGTGAGCGATGAGGAAATTCTGCAGATTCTGTCCAAGATGGCCAAGCAGCGGCAGGAATCCGCGAAAGCCTTCGAAGAGGGCAATCGTCTGGAGCTTGCCGAGCAGGAGCGCGAGGAAATCTCGGTGATTACCGAATTCCTGCCCAAGCCGCTCGGCGAGGACGATCTGAAGCAGGCCTGTGCGCAGGTGGTTCATGAAGTTGGCGCAGACGGGCTTCGTGACATGGGCCGGTGCATGAATGTGCTGAAGGAGAAATTCCCCGGGCGCATGGATTTCGGCAAGGCCAGCGGTATCGTCAAGGGCATGTTGCGCTAGAAAGGCTCATCGTTTCACAGAAACGCTGTCCTCTCCATCTCATTGTTTTTCTGCATCTATGCGAACGTCAGCTCTTCCCACCTGACGGCAAATGCTCCAAGCAGACCGCCAGATCTTTCGGATGCAATTACAGGACGGCTTAACCGAGCCGTCCTTTTTGCTTTGGCGGCGGACCGGCTGAAGTGCCGGTGCTGGCTGCCCAACTGCTGGAAGCGTTGTCGCCAGCGCGCTGTGGTTGAGTGCCGTGAAGCTCGAGACGCATTTGCCGGAGGGCGAAGGGCTTAAGCCGCGTTGGCGTCTGAGTGTTTTTCTTCTGCCTGAATGCCATCTTCCTGCAGATCGTCGAGCGGGCTCGGGCGTCCGAGGTAGTATCCCTGGCCGATCTGGCAGAGTTCCTTTGCCAGGAAGCTCAACTCGCCGGACGTTTCCACGCCTTCGGCCAGAACCGGCAGGCCAAGGCCGCGACCGATGCCCAGCACCGCTCGGACGATGGTGGCGGCCTGTTCGTTCGTGTCCACCTGGCGGATGAAGCTCCCGTCGATCTTGATCTTGTCGAAGGGAAAGGCGCGCAGATTGGAAAGCGATGAGTACCCGGTGCCGAAATCGTCCATAGCGACGCGGATTCCGAGCGTTTTCAACTGCCGCAGTGTGGCGAGCGCACGGTGCATGTCGCGCACGAGGGCCGTCTCCGTAATCTCGATTTCCAGGCGGTGCGGGGACAGGCCGGTTTCCAGCAGAATGCGGTGAACAGTCTGTGCGAAATTCATGCTGTGGAGCTGGACCGCAGAGACGTTGACCGCAATCATCAGATTGCTTTTCCAGCCGGCGGCCGCCTGGCATGCGGTCTTGAGCACCCATTCGCCTATAGGAACGATAGCGCCGCTTTCTTCGGCAACCGGAATAAAGGTGCCCGGCGATACGTTTCCCCGCTCGGGATGCCGCCAGCGCAGCAGGGCCTCATAACCGATCAACTCACCGCTATCGAGTGTCTTCTGCGGTTGATAAACGAGGTGAAACTCATTGCGCGCCACGGCATGGCGAAGTTCGTGTTCCATGATCCTGCGGGACCGCGCCTCAAGCCCCATGGCGTGTTCGTAGAAGCGGAATGTGTCGCGCCCTTCCGATTTGGCGCGGTAAAGGGCCGTGTCGGCATGGCTGATCAGTGTTTCCTGATCCTTTGCATCGCGGGGATAAAGAGCAATGCCAATGCTCGTCGACATGAGTCCGTCATTGCTGGCGCGCGCATTTTCTGCCCGAAACGCCTCAAGCACCCGTTCAGCGAGCATCGCTGCATCGTCCGGGCCTGAGATACCTGGGGCGATGATGGCAAATTCGTCGCCACCCAGACGAGCAAGCATCTGGCCTTCGCTCAATACGTTGCCAGCATTCTCGGCCACCTTGCGCAGCATCGCGTCTCCGGCGGCGTGACCGAACAGATCGTTGACTTCCTTGAAGCGATCCAGATCCAGGCAAAGAAGCGCAATGGCCTCTCCATCGGCAAGTGCCGCCATTTCCTGTTCCAGCTGAGCGGTGAAGCTGCGCCGGTTCGGAAGATTGGTCAGTGTATCGTGCATGGCAAGGCGTCGGATATCGGCCTCTGCTTCTTGCGCTCTCGTAAATCCCTGATCGCGATGACGGTATGTGGTTTCCCATTATAGTCGATAACACGCGAAAGCAGTTCGACCGGGCGGCTCGTGCCATCAGCGTGTTCCAGCGTGGTTTCCCAGACGGGTTGCTCGGCTATCGCCCCGTTCTGGTCGATCGCGCCAAAGATTACCGTGAAATCCATGCCGGAAAGCTCTTCGATCGAACGGCCGCACAACCTTGCAAGGCTCTGATTGGCGGTGACAATCTTCGTGTCGTCACAAACAATAAGGCCCTCGAAGGCGGCATTGGCGAGACCGCGCATGCGGCGCTCTTCTGCAACGGCGCGGCGTTTATCGCGGATGTCGACCCAGAGTGCCAGGGCTGTCATGGCGAAGATCATGATTGCAGCCAGCGTGACCGCTGCAGCAAGCGCGGCAGAAGGGACCGAGAATTGCGAGATTGTGATCGAGGGATCAGGAACGATAGAGGCAGCGCCCATCGCAGTGAAATGCATGGTGCAGATCGCGAGCGTGAGCACGAGGCTCGCGGCGAGGTTGCGTTTCCCCGAGACGCGCTCCAGAGCGATACGGATGGCCAGTGCTCCAAGGACAATGCCCGCAACGAGCGAAGCCACCACCAGAGTCATATCCCATTCCAGCCGGCCTTCTACTTCAAAGGCAATCATGCCGGTGAAATGCATAACGGCGATGCCTGCACCAATCACTGCCCCTCCGACCAGATGGTGGTCCAGAGTGGGGCGGGCTGTGGCGATGGACATACCCAGACCGCTGCAGAGGACTGCGAGCACCAGTGAAAGAGCGGTGATGGGAACATCGTAGGCGGTCGGTAGGCCGGGGGAGAATGCAAGCATGGCCACGAAATGCGTGGCCCACACACCGAAGCCGAAACAGATGGCGGCGACAGCCGTCCATAACAGGCGGGTCTGGCCGTTGGATTTTCGCAGGTGCCGCAGGAGCGTTACCGCAGCAAAAGAGGCGATGGCTCCAAGAACTCCGGCCAGAAGAACCAGCCGTGGATCATGTTCGTTGACAATGCAATTGTAAACCGTAAGCACGTGTTTCGCCACCCTGATAGATTGCTTGCATTACCGGTTACGAGGGCCGGTTTGTTTTATCGATTGGGGCGGGTTTAGCACCTGCGTTTGAACAATCGGTTAAGTTGTATGCGGGGCTGTTGCGCCGCCTGTCATATCAGGCTGTGAATACCGGGAAGAAGCGTCTTCAGGGGTCGCGGTGGCTGGCGATCATGCTTATATGATTGCGTAGGCAGGACCAAAATGCGTTTTCCAAATTCCTTTCTCGACGAACTCCGTGACCGCGTGCCGATATCGCAGGTGGTGGGGACGCGCGTGACGTTCGACCGCAAGAAGACGAATGCGTCGCGCGGCGATTATTGGGGCTGTTGCCCGTTTCATGGAGAGA
Organism: Nitratireductor aquibiodomus NL21 = JCM 21793; assembly: GCF_000615975.1. Classification (GTDB taxonomy): domain Bacteria; phylum Pseudomonadota; class Alphaproteobacteria; order Rhizobiales; family Rhizobiaceae; genus Nitratireductor; species Nitratireductor aquibiodomus. Next base: position 9,253 of record NZ_BAMP01000043.1, read on the forward strand.
ACACGCCGAGCTTTCACTGCGAAGACAGGAAGGGCCGCTACCACTGTTTTGGCTGCGGGGTTTCGGGTGATCATTTTCGGTTTTTGTCCGAACTGGATGGCATCAGCTTCCCGGAGGCCGTGGAGCGGGTGGCCGATATGGCGGGCGTGCCCATGCCCCAGCGCGACCCGCAGGCAGAGCGCCGGGAGCAACAGCGCGCCTCGCTTTCGGACGTCATGGAAATGGCAGCGGGTTTCTTCCAGAGCATGCTGCAGGCACAGCAGGGCGCGGAGGCGCGGGCCTATCTGCGCGGACGCGGGCTTTCCAGTGCCACACAGCAGACCTTCCGGATCGGCTACGCGCCATCGAGCCGCAATGCACTCAAGGAGTTCCTGGCCGGCAAGGGGGTGACGAAAGACCAGATCGAGGCCTGTGGTCTCGTGGTGTTCGGTCCGGATATTCCGGTTTCTTATGATCGCTTCCGTGACCGCATCATGTTTCCCATCGAGGATGCCCGGGGACGGGTGATCGCCTTCGGCGGGCGTGCCATGTCGAAGGATGTGCCCGCCAAATATCTCAACTCGCCCGACACCGAGCTCTTTCACAAGGGAACCGTTCTTTACAACCTCGCGCGGGCGCGCCGCTCGACCGCCAAGGGCGCGGCGGTGATCGCGGTGGAAGGCTATATGGACGTGATCGGGCTCGCGCAGGCCGGCTTCGAGAACGCCGTGGCGCCGCTCGGCACCGCCCTGACCGAGAACCAGCTCGATCTTTTGTGGCGCATGTCGGGGGAACCGGTTCTGTGTTTCGATGGCGATGAGGCGGGTCTGCGGGCTGCATGGCGTGCGGCGGACCTTGCGCTGCCGCTGGTCCAGCCGGGACGCAGCCTGCGGTTCGCTCTCCTGCCGCAGGGCAAGGACCTGACGACCTGGTGCGGGAGGAGGGGCCGGACGCCTTTGCCGCGGTTCTCTCCGGTGCGCGGCCGCTGGCCGACATGCTTTGGATGCGCGAAACTTCGGGCAAGGTGTTCGATACGCCTGAGCGGCGTGCTGAACTGGAGCGCAATCTGCAGGCGCTGACGGCGCGGATCGGCGACGAAAACCTGAAGCGCCACTACAGTCAGGATATGCGCGAGCGTGCGCGGGCCTTCTTCGGCGGCAATCAGTCTCAGCGTGGTGGACAGCGCGGCTTCCGCGATGGTGGCGGTGGGGGACGAAACCGCGGCTTTGGCGGGCGCCCCGGCGGGGCCTCGGGACGGCTGGCGGTCTCCGAGAGCCTTGCCCGGTCCGCATTGGTGCGCAGCTCGACGCCGACCATGCCGCTCCGGGAGGCCACGCTTCTGGTTTCGCTGGTGAACCACCCGGCTTTGATCGACGAGTATTTCGACGCGCTCGACCAGATGTTGCTGGCGAGCGCCGATCTCGGCCGGCTGCGCATGGCGATCCTCGATGCGGTGGCGCACAATCCGACGCACGACCGCGCGCTTCTTCTGGAAAAAATCGAGGCAGACGGGCTCCTTTCCGTCTGGAAGCAGGCGGAGGCGCGGGTGAAATCCGCCTATATGTGGCCGGCGCTTGAAAATGCGGCTCTGGATGACGCTCGGGAAGCCTTTGCGCAGACCCTCCACTTGCACCGGCGCGCAGGCTCTCTACATAAGGAGCTTAAAGCGGCTGAACTGGCGCTGGCCAACGACTGGAATGAAGAGGACGCCCGGCATCTGGTGGAGATCCAGGCAGAGCTGAGCAACCTGCAGGCAACCGAAGCGCTCATAGAAGGCTTCGGCATTCTATCGGGGCGTGCGAATCGATCTTGATGACCAAGTGGCATCGTGGCGTGTCCAAGACCCGCCAAAACATAAAAAAGCATCAGAATCGCTGTTTGATTCGCTTTTTTGACACGAATCATGCGCTTCGGCTTGACCTTGCGCCGGAATGCAGGAATCAGGATCGATTCGAGAATATGCCGTGTTGCCGCGGAAAAGCGTGCAGCACGCAAGAGCAAGATACCGAAATTGGACGTGACAGGGAGTCCACCTAAGTATCAGGGTTAATCCGGCATTAACGCGGCCAGCGCTAGACCACGAATCAGGTTGCGAGATGCCGCGACGGACAGCCGTTGCAGCGGCGGCGACGGGGTGGCATGGACCCCCGCTCGGTTGGAGAAGGCAAAGCATGGCGACAAAAGAGAAGGAAGAGGTCGAAACCGAACGCGAGGGCTCAGACGGCCCCTTGCTCGACCTTTCCGACGACGCAGTCAAGAAGATGATCAAGGCCGCCAAGAAGCGCGGCTATGTGACGATGGACGAGCTCAACGCCGTCCTTCCTTCCGGCGAAGTCAGTTCCGAACAGATCGAAGACACGATGGCGATGCTCTCGGATATGGGCATCAATGTGGTCGAGGAAGACGAAGTTGCGGAAGACAACGATTCCAATGACAGCGAGGAAGGCGGCGAGCTGACCACGCAGTCGGGAACCGCGGTTGCGACCACGACGAAAAAAGAGCCGACGGATCGCACCGACGATCCCGTGCGCATGTATCTGCGCGAGATGGGCTCGGTGGAGCTTCTTTCGCGCGAGGGCGAAATCGCCATCGCAAAGCGCATCGAGCCGGCCGCGAGACGATGATCGCCGGGCTCTGCGAGAGCCCGCTGACCTTCCAGGCGCTGATCATCTGGCGTGACGAACTGAACGAAGGCAAGATTCTCCTGCGCGAGATCATCGATCTCGAGGCGACCTATGCGGGGCCTGAGGCCAAGCAGGCGCCGGTCGTGCAGCGGCCCGACGAGGAGAACAAGCCGGCGGCAGAGGAAAAGCCCAAGCGCACACGCGGCGACGATGTCACCGATGTCGGCGGCGAGGGGCAGCCCGAGGAAGAGGACGACGAAGAGGATGAGGCCAATCTGTCGCTGGCCGCGATGGAAGCCGAACTCAAGCCCGGCGTGATGGAAACGCTGGACTTCATCGCCGACACCTACAAGAAGCTGCGCAAGCTGCAGGATCAGAAGGTGGAATCGAGCCTGGCGGACGCCGACACCCTGTCGACCAGCCAGGAGCGCCGCTACAAGCAGCTGAAGGGCGAACTCATCACCTCGGTGAAGTCGCTTTCGCTCAACAATGCGCGTATCGAGACCCTGGTCGAGCAGCTCTACGACATCAACAAGCGCCTCGTGCAGAACGAAGGTCGTCTGTTGCGGCTTGCCGAGAGCTACGGCGTGAAGCGAGAGTCCTTCCTGAAGGAATATCAGGGCTCGGAGCTTGACACGAACTGGACCGAGCGCGTTGCAACGCTTTCCGGCAAGGGCTGGAAGGAGTTCTCGAAGAGCGAGGCGAAGGCGATTGAGGATCTGCGTGCGGAGATCCAGAATCTCGCACAGGAAACCGCGATCTCCATCGGCGAGTTCCGGCGCATCGTGAACCAGGTGCAGAAGGGCGAGCGCGAAGCCGCAATCGCCAAGAAAGAGATGGTCGAGGCCAATCTGCGCCTCGTGATCTCCATCGCCAAGAAGTACACGAACCGCGGCCTTCAATTCCTGGATCTGATCCAGGAGGCAATATCGGCCTGATGAAGGCGGTGGACAAGTTCGAGTATCGGCGCGGCTACAAGTTCTCCACCTATGCGACGTGGTGGATCCGGCAGGCGATCACCCGTTCGATTGCCGACCAGGCCCGCACGATCCGCATTCCGGTCCACATGATCGAGACGATCAACAAGATCGTTCGCACCTCGCGCCAGATGCTGCACGAGATCGGCCGTGAGCCGACCCCGGAAGAGCTGGCTGAAAAGCTGGCCATGCCGCTCGAGAAGGTGCGCAAGGTGCTGAAGATCGCCAAGGAGCCGATCTCGCTTGAAACCCCGGTGGGTGACGAGGAAGATTCGCATCTCGGCGACTTCATCGAGGACAAGGGCGCGGTTCTGCCCATCGACGCGGCTATTCAGGCGAATCTGCGCGAGACGACGACGCGCGTTCTCGCCTCGCTGACCCCGCGCGAAGAGCGCGTGCTGCGCATGCGTTTCGGCATCGGCATGAACACCGACCACACGCTTGAAGAAGTTGGCCAGCAGTTCTCGGTGACGCGTGAGCGTATTCGCCAGATCGAGGCCAAGGCATTGCGCAAGCTCAAGCATCCGAGCCGCTCGCGCAAGCTGCGGTCGTTCCTCGACAGCTGACCGCCAGCACATTCCAAATGATGAAGCCGGGCCTCGTGCCCGGCTTTTTCCTGTCCGGATGGTTTTGATTTACCTCGAATTCCAGGCTTGCGGCCTGAAGGACACGGGCGCAGACTTGAAGATGGCGGTGCGGGCGCTTTGACCGGCGCGGATGCCCCTTGGGGACTCCCTGCCGGAGGGAGGTGCGATATGACCACCTACGTCATTCTGCTCAACTGGACCGACCAGGGCATAAAGAGCGTGAAGGAATCGCCCAAGCGGCTTGAGGCCGCAAAGGCCGTGCTTTCACAGATGGGCGGAACCCTTAGAGCATTCTATCTCACCATGGGCGCCCATGACATGGTCGTTGTCGCGGAGGCTCCAGACGACGCGGTTGCGGCGCGCTTTGCGCTCACCATCGGTATGGGTGGCAACGTTCGTACACAGGTGATGAAGCGTTTCCGGAAGCGGCCTATATCGAGATCATCAGTTCGCTTGGCTAATGCATGTCGCTTTCAAATGAACTCATTTGAAAGTGTTACAGCGTCCTTTGCGCGTCTTATAAGACGCGCGGCGCTGTAGGATGAGTTCTCAACCCAGCTTTCCCGGTTAAGCTTGACAGGTTTGCTCCCCGGGGGCACCACGGCATCATGCAACAGACGATCCTCTCCGTTTCGACTGCAGGGGCGGGGCTCTATGAGTTCACCGACAGGGTCGACCGTTTCGTGAGGGAGGCGGGCGTCGATGCCGGTCTCCTGACGCTGTTCGTTCGGCATACATCCTGTTCGCTGATCATTCAGGAAAACGCCGACCCGGATGTGAAGCGGGATCTGCAGGCCTTTTTCAGCAGGCTCGTGCCGCCATCCGCCGATGCGTCCATGTCGTGGGTGGTTCACCGCATTGAAGGGGCCGACGACATGCCGGCCCATATCAAGGCGGCTCTGACACAAACCTCCATCGGCATACCGGTTATGAACGGCCGGCTGACACTGGGCACGTGGCAGGGAATTTATCTGTTCGAGCACCGGGTCCATCCACACAGGCGCGACGTGGTTCTGCATCTCGCCTGAACAAGCTGTGTTCTTCCTGTTTCACCGGCGTGCGGGTGAGGGTAAAACGCGATAAGCTACGACAACAACGGGAGTAAGCGCATGTCATTTCTAAAGCGCCTGTTTGGAGGTGGAGCGGGCACATCCGAGGCGGGTGAAGGCGAGCCCATGGGGGACGCGGTGGAGCACAAGGGATTCATGATTCAGCCGACGCCCTTCTCCGAGGGCGGGCAGTTTCAGACATGTGCGGTGATCTGGAAAGAGGTGGACGGCGTTCGCCGGGAGCACCGTCTGGTGCGTGCGGACCGCTTTCCAAGTGCTGATCTCGCCGCGGAACAGGCTATCCGCAAGGGCCGCCAGGTCATCGACGAACAGGGCGACCAGATTTTCGGCTGACCGGGCGAGGAGCTTTCAGCCTCCCACAGTCCTTAGATCGTCGTGTGTCCATCAGGACGTGCAAAGGACGATCCAAACTATTGGTGGAGCATCGGAATAACCCGAAAACCGGGTTCCACTTTTCGGTCCGATGCACTAGATCGCCGTGCGTCCATCCGGACGCACAAAGGACGATCTAAATTATTAGTGGAGCATCGGAATAAACCGAAAACCGGGTTCCACTTTTCGGTCCGATGCTCAAAAAGCGCTGGGTGACTGGACCATCGGCACCGGTTCGGTCAGACTTGCCGTTCGCGGTCAACAGGGCTCAAAGGCTTTTATATTGACACTCGCTGCATCGCTTTTTCCCATTTTCTGCTGGGGGTTCTACACCGTCTTTGCAAGCTGGCTGGAAAAGCGGCGGCCTTCGCTTTCCATCATCATGGGGGCGCAGCGCCATCGCTGGGTGCGCAATGCGGTGCGGCGCGAGACGCCGATGGATGCAATCCTTTCGGGCAATCTCATGGGGGCGGTCTCCTTCTTTGCCTCAACCACCGTGCTCATCATTCTGGCCTTGATCGCGGTGTTCGGCCAGATCAGCGCGTGGTGGAAGCTGTCTCGGTCATGCAGCCAGCGCAGGAGATTTCGAAAGCGGCCGTTGAGCGGCACCTTGTGCTGTTTCTCGTGATGTTCGTGATGGCGTTCCTGTCCTTCACGCTCTCGCTGCGGCAATTCAACCATTTCTGCATCATGCTCGGGGCGGCGGACGAGGCGGATGAATGCGACCCTGAGGAAATCTACGTCATGGCCGCGCTCAACACGATTGCGGCGCGCAATTTCAACCAGGGCATCCGGGCCTATTACTTCTCACTGGGCATGATTGCCTGGTTCGTCTCCGGTTGGGCGGCCATCGGCGTCAGTGTTTTGCTCTTTGTCTCGATCCTCTACCGGGAGTTCTTTTCAGCAGCGCGCGAACTCGTTGCCGGTCTCAGGGTCGAGGTTCCCAACCCGGCGCGGGATGCCGGGGGCAGGGCGGGCAAGGAGAAGAAATGAGCGCCTACGAGGCCGGAGCCAGCCCCTCGATCAGGCCGGCGAGGCCCGCCTGATAGTCAGCGGCGTCCGCACCGGCATTGATCGCCAGTGCCGCCCGGTCGAATGCCGCGCCCAGCAGGCCCGTCAATGCGTCGAGAGGCAGTCTGCGGATCTGCCCGGCCTCGATGGCAGCCTGTAGTCCTTCACGCAGGTCCTGTTGCCGTGGCGGTTGTCGATTTCATCCATTCCGCTTCTGCCAAGAACGGCAGGCCCATCAAGCAGCAGAAGGCGTGTCCGCCCGGGTTCGGCCATCGCCTTGAGATAGGCTTTACCGCCTTCGATCAGGGAGGCGGTGGCTGACGGAGAGCCGACCGTGTTTCGCTCGATCTCCTCGGCCACAGCCCTCGCTTCGCGTTCGGCGACAGCGGCGAACAGGGTCTGCTTGTCGGCAAAGTGGTGGTAAAGCGCGCCCCGCGTGACGCCGGCTTCACGGACAATCTCCGGTGTTCCCGTTTCCGCGTAGGATTTTTCCACGAAAAGGCGTCGGGCGGCCTGAATGAGCCTGTCACGGGTTTCCTCACTGCGTTCGCGGTTGGTGCGTCGGGTTGTTTCCTGTTGCATACATGCAGCCTGTATGTTAATTGATGATACATGCAGTCTGTATGTTTATAGCGGAGACTGGCGATTGCAAGCGTTTTACCAGTCGCAAGAAGCAGGACATGCAGTTGCGCGCAACGCCAACAGGAACCACGCCGATGAAAGTTACCAGCTACTACCCCGTCATCATGACAGGCAAAGTCGCCGAAACAGCAGCGTTTTACTGCGCGCATTTCGGCTTTCAGCCCGCCTTTGAGGCGGACTGGTATGTCCATCTCCAGTCGAGGAACGACCCCAGCGTCAATCTTGCCATTCTGGACGGAACGCACGCGACGGTGCCGGAAAGCGGACGGGGGCAGGTTTCAGGTCTGATCCTGAATTTTGAGGTAGAAGACGTGGATGCCGAATATGATCGGCTGAAAGGGGCGGGGCTTCCGGTCCTGCTGGAACTGCGCGATGAGGCGTTCGGCCAGCGTCACTTCATCACCGCCGATCCGAACGGCGTGCTGATCGACGTCATCAAACCAATCCCGCCGTCCGCGGAATTCGCCGATCAGTATTCGTCGGACGCGATTCCGCAGTAAGGCTACATGGCGAACCCGGGAGCCGCGGTGCCAATGCACCGGCGGCTTCCGTATTGTTCTATTCAGGCACCGACGATCTCGACGACTTCGATGTCGAAGACCAGATCGTGTCCAGCCAGGGGGTGATTGGCGTCGACAGTGATTTCATCATCACCCACGCCGACCACCGTGAGGGAAATCTGATTTCCGTCCTGGGTGGTAGCCTGAAGGTTGGAACCGACCTGTACGTCGAGCTCCGGCGGCAGCGCCGAGCGGGGCACGACCTGCACCTGGTTTTCGTCGCGTGCGCCATAGGCTTCCGCTGCGGGAATGTTCAGGGTACCGCTCTCGCCCTGCTTCATGCCCTGAATCTGCCGGTCGAGACCGGGAATGATCTGGCCGCTGCCGACCTTGAACTCGAGCGGTTCGCGTCCGGCCGAGGAATCAAACTGCGTGCCGTCGGCCAGCTTGCCCGTGTAATGAATGCGCACGACATCGCCGCTTTTGACCTGGCTCATGTCTGTCTCTCAATCGCTTTTGTGTGAGAAGATGTTGACGCGGCATAGCGCTCTGCGTCGGCGAAGAGGGATGTGGCAACGCCTCTCGATCCCTTGCCGACACAGCCTAGTGCGTGGCAGGCGTTCCTGTAAAGCGACAGGGGGAAAACGGCCGGGGATGTTTTTCGCCCCCCGGCCGCCCATCGCGGCGCGGAAAGGCCCCGGGGCTTGGGGAGCACCTGGGGAAGGGCCATGCGCCGCGAGAGAAGGTGAGCCAGCGTTCCAGGGACGCGGGGTTACTTCCCGACGATGGCCCAGGTTACGCCGAACGGGTCGCGGAGCTGGCCGTAGCGATCTCCCCAGAACATGCGTTCCAGAGGCATGATGACTTCCATGCCGGCACCGACTGCACGCGCCCACCAGCCGTCGACATCGTCGACTGCAAGGGTCAGCGTGTATCCGGCATGGTCGCGCAATTCCTGTCCATATTCCGGATAGGCATCGCTCAACATGAGCGAACCGTCGTGAATGTAGAGATGAATGTGCATGGTGCGGCCGTTCTCGTCTTCCGGTTGGCGGAAGACTTCTTCGGCAGCAAAGGCCTGTCTGTAGAATTCGGCGGCCTTCGAGGCGCCATCAACCATGAGATAGGGGACGACGCCGCCGAGTGTCTTCGGCATTTCCTGTTCATCTGCAACGACATGTGTTTCGGACATGATTTTCTCCTGATGCCAAGACCCGGATATCGGGACTTGTCATCAGGACGAATGACGACCGGCGTATCCGACAAGCTGTCTGAATTTTTTCAGCGGGGTTCAGATGGCCCGGGTTTTCACGGCCAGCCGATCGAGGTGCTGGCGGATATGCGCGGCTTCGGCTGGCGTGCGGGCGAGTGCGATGGCACGGTCGAACGCTTCGCGCGCTTCTTCCGTGCGCCCGATCTCGCTCAGATAGGCGCCGCGCACGCCGTGGAAATAGAAATAGCCTGACAGGCGCTCGGCCAAAGGGGCGATCAACTGCAGCGCGGCCTCAGGCCCCCGGATTTTCGATATGGCTACGGAACGGTTGAGCGTGATGACGGGTGACGGTGTCTGGCTTTCGAGCATCTGGTAGAGAAGATCTATCTCCTCCCAGTCGGTTTCCTCAGGCGTGCGGGCGCGGGCGTGAAGTGCCGCAATCGCCGCCTGCACCTGATAGGGGCCCGGCCGTCCGTGGCGCAGAGCCTTGTCCACCAGGGCCAGACCCTCCTCAATGCCGGTGCGATTCCAGAGCGTGCGGTCCTGGTCGTCGAGCAGAACGGCATTGCCATCCGCATCCGTGCGGGCGGCGCTGCGGGCGTGCTGGAGAAGCATCAGGGCGAGGAGCCCCATGATCTCGGGCTCGGAGGGGAAGAGCCGCAACAGCAGGCGGGCAAGCCGAATCGCTTCATCGCATAGCGAGGCGCGCACGACGTCCGCGCCGCTGGTCGCCGAATAACCTTCGTTGAAGACCAGGTAGATCATCGCGGCGACCGAACCGAGCCGCTTCGAGCGCTCGACGGCGTCGGGTGCCGCAAAGGGAACATTAGCCTCGGCAACCCGGCGTTTGGCGCGGGTGATGCGCTGTTCCATCGCCTTTTCGCCAACCAGAAAGGCGCTCGCAATCTCTCGCACGCTCAGACCTGAGACGATGCGCAATGCAAGCGCCACCTGCTGGGTCGCGGGCAGGTCGGGATGGCAGCACACGAACATCAGCCGCAGGATGTCGTCCCGGTAATGCGCATCGTCCAGCCGCTCGGCCATATCGGCTTCGGCATCTTCGATATCCGATATCCTGTCTTCAGGCGGCAATGCGGTGTTGCGGCTGTCGCGCCGCACACCGTCGAGCGCCGCATTGCGGCCGACAAAAATCAGCCAGGCGGTCGGGTCGCGCGGCGGACCCTTGACCGGCCAGTTCTTCAGGGCCCGGAGACACGCCTCCTGGAAAGCTTCCTCGGCCCGGTCGAGGTCGCGGAAATAGCGCAGGAGCGCGCCCATTGCCTGCGGGCGCGCGCTGGTCAGTGCATTCTCGATCCAGGCCAGTTCGGTCATTTGGCGGACGGTTCCCTTTCAGGCAGGTTGCCTTTCTCAAAAATCTGTACCGGACGGATCTCGAAGGTCACGCTCTCGCCTTCCTTCATGCGTTTGGCGAAATCGACAACCTCTTCCAGGTTCTCGCAATCGACGACGTAGAAGCCGAGTAACTGTTCCTTGGTCTCTGCGAAGGGGCCATCGAGCACCAGGTGCTCGTTGCCGGAAGCGCGGAGCGTCGTTGCCGCTGAAGTGGGCATCAACCGGATTGCCGGCCCCATACGGTCCGTATCGACAAGCTCCTTCTGAACCCGCCGACGCTTGGCAAGCACTGCATCGTCCTCTTCCTGGGACCAGGACATGACGACGTCTTCATTGTGATAGCAGAGAATCGCGTAGAGCATTCCGGTTCCTTTCTCGATTGGAAGACGGCGAACCTTGCCGCATTCCGACACGATGCGTCGAGAAAATTGTGGGACGGATGGTGCAAAGCCATCCACCGGAATATTGTCGGAAAAACTTCCGCCCGGCGTTCAATCCTGATAGCTGAAAGCCGCGTCACCAAACGAGAGCCAGCCATGTTCGCCAACACATTCCCCGACCGCGCCCTGATTGCCGAGACCGTGGCCAAGATGCTGATCGAGATCAAGGCGGTTCATTTCCGGGCCGATGAGCCTATACCTTCACGTCGGGGCTCAAGAGCCCGGTCTATATCGATTGCCGGAAACTCATTTCCTATCCGCGTATTCGCTCGGCAATCATGGACTTCGCGGCCTCTGTTGTGCTGCGTGATGCCGGCTTCGAGAAGTTCGATGCGGTGGCCGGTGGTGAGACGGCGGGTATCCCGTTTGCCGCCTGGCTCTCCGACAAGCTCGGCCTGCCCATGCTCTATGTGCGCAAGAAGCCCAAGGGCTTTGGCCGGGACGCGCAGATCGAAGGCAATCTGAACGAGGGTGCGCGGCTGCTCCTGGTGGAGGATCTGACCACGGATGGCGGTAGCAAGTTGAAATTCGCCGAGGCGGTGCGGAAGGCGGGCGCCGAAGTGACCGATACATTCGCCGTGTTCTATTACGGGATTTTTCCGGATACGCCCAAGCGGTTGGAGGATGCGGGTATGCGTCTTCACTATCTCACCACCTGGTGGGACGTGCTGCAGGTTGCGCGCACGGAGAAACTGTTCGACGAGAAGACGCTCGATGAGGTGGAGAAGTTCCTGAACCAGCCGCTCGAATGGTCTGCGGCCAATGGCGGCATCTCGGAACTGGGTGAGAAGGCGGGCTGACGCGCAGCCATTCACTTCGCACGGCTCCAGTGAAGAAAAAACGGCAGTTCCGCAATGCGGAGCTGCCGTTTCGCTGTTTTAGAGAGGGATTTCGTCCAGGGCCGCTTTCTGCGCGTCGGTAAGCGGCATGTGCGGCGGGAGTGGCAGAGCGAAGCCGGTATCATCGTGCAGTCTTGCTGTCAGGTATTTTATGGCGGGAATGAGCGGCTGCGCGGAAATTGCGGTGCGCGCGCTCGACGCTGCTTCGAGTGCGTCGTCGTTGGTGGGCTCGGCCCATAATTTGGCGACGAGCGGTGCGGTCACGCTGGCGGTGGCCGAGATGCAGCCGGCATAGCTTCCGCTTCTGCCTTGGAAAGTGCGGCCTCGTTGCTCGGGAAGACATCGAAACTGTCGATCCTGGCGAGTTTAGATGCGTAGTCGAGATCGCCCGAACTGTCCTTGGCACCGGCAATCCGGTCGGGAAAGGCCTCTTTCAGGCGCCGGGCGAGAACCGGCGAAAAAGTGAGGCCTGTCATCTGCGGGAAATTGTAGAGATAGATGGGAATGGTGTTGCCGGATGTGGCTGCGACAAGGCGCTCAAACCAGGCGAACAGGCCGTCGTCGTTGACGCCCTTGTAGTAGTAGGGTGGCAGAACGAGCGCGGCGGCAAAGCCAGATCGTGCGCACGGCGGGTGAGCGCTATGGTCGTCTCCAGATCAGGGGTTCCCGTGCCCACCATCAACCGGGCGCGATCGATAGCACTGGCGGCGGCTTCCATGAGCGCCATGCGTTGTCTGGCTGAGAACGAATTGGCCTCGCCTGTGGTGCCAAGGACATTCAAGGCGTGGCATCCATTGTCGAGGGCCCATTCCGCATGGCGCAGGAACCGTGCCGTGTCGGGCTCGCCGTTTTCTGTCACGGGCGTGGGAACGGCGGCGATAACGCCGCCCAAGCGCTTCGAAGTCACGGGAGAACTCCTTTGAACATATCTGTCGATCTCTAAAGCATTCCTGTTCTGGCTGGAAACTCCAGAAGCGATTGTACGCAATGCCAGAACGAAAACCCGGCCGGAGGAGGGAGTTTCCGGCCGGGCTCCTTTCGCCTGCCTTTCTCAAGGCACCAGGCGCAAAGCGCTCACGGGTTAGTTAGCGCTCGCGACCGGGGCGACAAGCGGGGTGATCCGCCGTAGGGCCACGCGCCGGTTTTCACGCTCGCGCTCCTGGGTATCGATCTTCAGATAGCGTTCTCCATAGCCCTGTGTGACAAGGTTTTCAGGCGGGATGCCAAACACATCCGTCAGAGCGCGGGCAACGGATTCGGCCCTGCGATCTGACAGCGCCAGATTGGCCAGGTCCGAACCGACCGCATCCGTGTGGCCTTCGATCAGGAAGGTTTCGGCCGGGTTCTCGTCGAGCATGCGCTCGATCGCCGTGGCGATTGCCTCGAGTTCGTCTATCTCGCTTTCTTCGACATCGGCCGAGCCGAAAGCGAATTCGATCGTGTCGAGATCGACACGGCGCACCATGTCGCGCACGCGGGCCGAACGCTTCACCTCTTCAAGCGAGTACATGCGCTGAACCCGTTCGACCGGCGGCTTCTCCAGGAAGGTATAGTAGCGGTCGGGATCTTCAACCTGCTCGGCCTCAAGAATGTAGTCGCTGACCGGGATCGTCAGCCGGAGCGGGGGCAGGTCGCGTGCCGGATCGTGCCAGCGGTCAACCGTTTCCAGCCGCTCGTCCGGCACGAAAACGAGAACCTGCTCACGCCCGTCCGGCGCGATGCGCACACGGCGGATGACATCGCCATAGCGGTTGCGGACGGTGATCAGGCGGACGCCATTGGGCCGTGTGACAACCTCGCGCACGCGACCACGCGGCAGCTCTTCGTAGAAAACCTCGTCATCGTCACGGATGAGACGGTCGCTGTCCTGGCTTTCAACGAACACCTGATTGTTGATCTGGATGATGGTGCGGTTGTCGTTGAATTCACGCACCACCTCGGCATCCTCGCGCCGCTGGCGAAGTTCACGCCGGCGCTCGCTGCGTTCCTCCCGGGTAGCACCCATCTCGATGCGCTGACCCTGCTCTTCAAGGATATTGCGGATCTCGGTGCGAAGCGTTTCCGCGTTGACAGCATCTGCCTGCGCCTCGGCATCGCTCTCGGGGGGAGGTGCCCTGCGTGCTTCTGCGGGAGCTTCGGCACTGTCTGCCTCAGGTGCTTCGGTTTCGGAGCGGGGCTGTGCTTCGCCATCTGCCTCCGGCTCCTTTGCACTGTCGAGAACCGGAGCGGCGTTTTCAGGCAGAGGCTCGGAGTCCTGTTGTTCAGGTCGGGCACCTGCTTCCGGTTCTTCCTGCGGCTCGCCCGCATCGGTTGCCGGCCTTTTGTCATCGGCCGGTTCCGTGGTTTCGGGTGCCTGCGGGACAGCTTCGCCCTCTGCCTCGGGCCGCTCGCCGGCGGTCGGAGCGGTCTTCTCCGTCTCTGTGGCAGGCGGCTCGGCAGTGGACGCCGGTTCTTCAGCGGCTTCATCTTCAGGAGGCGAAGGTGCGGGTTCTTCCGATGCTTCCGTTTCGGCTGGGGCTTCTTTCGGTGCCGCTTCGGGTTCGGATTCGGCAGGCTCATCCTCAGCAGGAGCATCCTCCGCCGGGGGCGCTTCTTCCTCGGCCTCTGGCTCAATCGGGGTGGGAGCCTGCTCTTCCGGTGCTTCGGTTTCAGCAGGGACTTCCTCTGGTGCAGCCTCGCTCTCCGGCTGGGTCGGCTCTTCCATCGCGGGAGCGCTTTCCATGTCCTCAGGCGTCTCGATCGGAGGCTCCGCGGGCACTTCCTCCTCGGCGGCAGGCTGGGTGGGTTCGGGCGCCGGCGGGACGGGTTCTACCTCCGGTGCATTCTCCGGTTCGGTTGCCGGGGCGGCTTCTTCTTCAGCCGGCTCCTCTTCTTCCTGAGCCTCGCCGCCCCGCTTCTTCAAGAGCGCGCGCCAGGCCTCTTCCGTCATGCCTTCGGGCTTTTCTGCCTGTGCTAGCACCATGCCGGCAGAACGCTCGACTGCAAGGCTCCGCTGCATCGCCAGCGGTGTGGCGGCAATCAGCAGGCCAAGGGCGGTTGTCGTCATGATCCGCTTTCGCGTCGACATAGATTTTCTCCTGTGTGCAGGCGTCCCATCGCCGGCTTAACCGCTTCGATGACGTTCGGTTCCCTTTTGCGCGCGATTGATACCGGAGCGTGTGAAACCATGGCGTGATGATGGCGAGGGCGTGGCGGAAATGCGGCCTGAAACGGCGCTTGACGCGCGATGCGCGGCGGTCCAAAGCTCGATGATGACGATGAAAGAATTCTGGAAGACCAAGACGCTCGCGGAGTTGAACGACCGGGAATGGGAGGCCCTGTGCGACGGCTGCGGCAAATGCTGTCTCGCCAAGCTCGAGGATGAGGAGACCGGCGAGATTTACTGGACGAGCGTGGGATGCCGCCTTTTCGATGGCGGTACATGCCGGTGCAGCGACTACCAGAACAGGCTGAAGCGCGTTCCAGACTGTGTGCGGCTCACACCCGACAATGTGGGAACCATTCCCTGGCTGCCCAGCACGTGCGGCTATCGCCTGGTGGCGGAGGGGAAGGAACTGCCGTGGTGGCACCCGCTTGTTTCCGGCGACCCCAACACGGTGCACGAGGCCGGTATCTCCATGCGCGGCCGCGTGAAGGCGAGCGAGGACGAACTGGCCGAGGCGGAGGATTATTTCGCCTTCATCCTGGATGAGGAACCATAGACGGGATGCGGGATTGTCTTCCGGAATGAGCGATGAACGAGGAGCGACGAGCATGTCCAACGAAGAGGCGTCCGGCCTTGTGCACTCCTATCTGGATGCATTGAACGCCAGTGATCACGATGCAGCGCTGGCGCTTGTCAGCGAGGATGTGGCGCATGATCCCTTTGACGGGGAGCGGGAGATTGGCCGCGAGAAACTGCGCTGGCATCTGGGGCTTGCGGCGCGGCATTTCGATGAACGCCTTGCCGACATCGCCGTCATGAGCGCGCCGGGCGGTGTGCGTGTGGCAGCGGAATTCACCGTCCGCGGCACCTATCGGGCAAGGGCGGACGGTCTGCCGGAAGCTACGGGACAGACCTATGCGCTGCCGGGTGGCATGTTCTTCGAAATCGATGGCGGCGAAATCACGCGCATCACCGAGCAGCGCAACAGGACGCAATGGCTTGCGGCTTTGTCGGCGGGTCGCTGAACACGGTATGAACGGCACATTCCCGAACCGTTCAGGCGCGGTTTGACATCGTGATCTCCATGAAGGGGCGTGAGGGTCCCGAACCAGCAAGGAGAGCACCATGTTTCAGAAACTGAAGATCGCCACTCTTTCCGCAATGATCGGGCTGGGCACTCTGGCGGCAGCGCCCGCCACGGCTCAGGCGGACAGTCTCTATTTCGGCTTTGGTATTGGCGGCCCGTCGGGCGGTTATGTCTATGGCAATAGCGGACGCAGCCATAGAGCCGAACGTCCTCGCCGCCATTATCGTGCCTGCTCGCCGCGTCAGGCGGTTCGCAAGGCGGAACGCATGGGGTTGCGCCGTGCCCGCGTCGTGAGGGCCAACCGTAACATCATCCGCGTGGCCGGACGCACCCACTGGGGGCGTCAGCACGTAGTGTTTGCCCGTGCGCCGCGCTGCCCGGTGATTCGCTGATCGGATCGGTTTCACACTTCCTGGACTCTGCCATCCAAACATAAAAGCCGCCGGCATTCGCCGGCGGCTTTTGTGTTCTATCGTGTGATGCCCGGCTTATCTGTCGAGCTCGAAGGTCACATTGACCTGTACCTGATAGGCGTTTTCGCCGGCTTCCACTGGAACGGCCTCTGCCGAAGCCTGCATCCGGACGGCCTTGCCGGCATAGGGCATCGGCGGACGGTGCTGCATCTGCTCGGAAATCTCGACGATGTCGCCCAGTTCAACGCCGGCAGCCTCAGCGAGTGTCTTCGCCTTGTCCAGCGCGTCTTTTACGGCGCGCTTGCGCGCTTCGGTGATGGTGGCGGACGGGTCATCATTGGTAAAGCTCAGGCCACCGCCCTGATTCACACCCAGAGTGACCGACCGATCAAGGATGGCACCGACTTTGTCGAGATCGCGGATGCGTACGGTGAGCGTGTTGCCGACCTCGTAGCCGACGATGCGTGGCGTTTTCTCGTCATTCTTGTCGTTCGGATAGACATAGCGTGGGTTGATGGACAGGCCGCCCGTCTGCAGGTCGCGCGCCTCGATGCCGTCTCCCTTCATCGCATCGATCACGGAGGTCATCGCTTCATTGTTCGCGTCGAGCGCGGCGCGTGCCGTTTCGGCTTCGCGCACCACGGCGATGGTCAGGATCGCCATATCGGGACTGATGGCGGCTTCTCCCTCTCCGGTCACGATGATTCGCATGTCCTTGTCATCGGCGTGAGCCGGGGCTGCGGCAAACAGCGAAGCAGCAAGCATGGGAGCAGCGAATGCGGCTGGGAAGATGGATTTGGTCATGGAAATCTCCTTTTGCGATGTCCCGAAAGGGCACCTAGCGATGGATTGTGTATCGATTGCGGCAAGATGGCTTGTGCGGCGGCGAAAAAGCAATTAATCCATCGCCCACCGGGCCTGTAGCTCAATTGGTTAGAGCCGGCGGCTCATAACCGCTTGGTTGGGGGTTCGAGTCCCTCCGGGCCCACCATCGACACATTTGTGGCCGTGCTGGCGTTCTTCCGGTTCTCTCGAAGTTTCATCTTTTAAGATATGATACTGATATTTTATTCCGGTTTTTTTATCATAACCGGTTAATTTTCTATTAATTTTCATATTTTCCAAGATTTGGTGCCTTCGGTGGAGAGAATATTACTACGATTTATATTTTTTCTCGTAGTTTGTCTTTTTTCGGATTCTGCCTTCTCTCAAATAGGCATCGGTTTCCGGGGGGACGGTAACTATGTAGGCACCATCGGGTCTAACAAGGGGTCGGTTGAGGGTTACAAATGTCCTGCCGGCACAGTCCTTCGCGGGCTCTATCACGCCGATGTCTCCATGAGCGATAGCGTGTCCAGCGTACGAGGCATGACAGCTCAGGTTGGACTGTATTGTGCCTCGATATCGGTTCTCCCCAACGGGACGGTTCAAACGATAAATACGTCCACGAACGGGACCCCGGAGGTGTTGGGGTATGGTTATCAAAACCAGGGATCAAAGCGAAATCGATATTGCGCAGCCGGGCAGATTGTTCAGCGGCTTGGTGGGTACGATCGGGTAGGACCCTCGGCAACAGTTCCATGGGCTTCCAGCATGCGGATGGCGTGCCGTCCGCTTCAATTGGGAGCTTCAGACTGGGTCTCTGTCGATACGTCTGTGACGGCGGGAATACAGACCCTTGGTGTGAATGAAAGCAACGCTACCCATCATTTCAGAGGGTGGTTTTGCGACGAAGCAGCCTATCGAGCTGCTTCGGGAATCCACAGGCAAGCCGGAGGACGGGGTTATGATGGTATCAATGTCTATTGCGGGCAATTGGAACAAGCCCGACATTCGGCCGCTCTGAGTTTTTCCGATTTTGCATGGGACCAGACCATCGGTGGTGCCGGTTGGCTGGTCAACCTGACCAAGGACAATGTTCTTCTCGACAATGGAAGCGGGCTATCGGGGGAGGATGTTGAACCATATGTCTCCCTGTCCGACAACGACCCTGCGGACTATAGCCCCAGCAGTGAGGTCTATGTGCTGCCGGGATCAGGTTATGGAGCCACGGCTTCGCAACGGCCTTCCGGAATTCCGGAGAACGCGTTCGCAGAGATCGGCAGTTGTGCGGGCAAAATCGTAAAAATCGACCAAGAGGACAGCACCTGTTCTCTCACGATTGCCGGTCGCCCCGACCTTTCGATTGCCATCTCCACGCCGACGGGCGTCTACAATGCACCCGGCGATACGATGAACATGACGGTGAGTGCCACCAATCTGGGCCCGGGTACCGTTGAAGCCTCGGATGGGTTTGTCATAAGTATTGCCGTGCCGACAGGATGGACGGCCAGCCCGGTTCCGGGATGTACGGTCTCCGGACAGACGGTGTCCTGCGCGGTGAACACGCCGCTGGCGCCCGCGGCCACCCCCGGAGGGGCAGGTGGCGGCATCACGTTCACCATCCCGCTCGTGGCCAACTCCGATGCCGTCTCGGGAAGCCATCCCATCACCGCCTCGCTTGATCGGTCTGTCCCTGACGGAGACGGCGATCCGACAAACGATGATTTCGAAACGGCCAACGATCAGGAACAAGGCACGGTCGAGTTTGTCAAACTGCCCAGATTGACTGTCCGCAAGACGACCTTTGACGATGTGGGCAGCTTTACCTTCACTGGCAACAATGGCTGGCAAAGCCAGACGATCACGACCGTATCGGAAGGTGTTGCGGAGCGCGGCGATACGCAGATCCTGTCAGACGTCGGCGTCGAAACGGTTATCTCCGAGACTCTGCCGCCCAATTGGGTTCTCGATGACGTTATCTGCCTCGGAATGGGATCCGGGGGGACAGTCTCCTTCGACGACAACTCCTTCACGCTCTCATCCGAGGCGGTGGCCGTAGACAGCGAGATTGACTGCACGGTGGTCAATCAAAAGGTGTTGCTCAGCACGTCCAAGGCATCGGATGTGGGCGATGGGGTGGGCGTTCAGGCGGGCGATACGATTACTTATACGCTGACGACCGTGGTGACAGGCGGGACGACGACACAGGACCTTGTTCTGACCGATGTGCTGGGCGCGGGGCTCGACTTCGGCAGTGTGACGGCACCCGGTGCGTTTGCTGCGGATACTGGTGGCGCGCCGACCCTGTCGTTCACGCTTCCTGCGGGGACTGCGGCGGGTACCTACAGCGTGTCGTACACCGCAACTGTTTCGGGCGGCGCATCGGGCTCGGTGTCGAATACCGTGACCGCAGATGTGGGGGACTGCAACCCCTGTGCGACAAGCAACCCGCTTGTGGAACTCAGCACCTCGAAAGCGTCCGATGTGGGCGATGGTGTTGGCGTTCAGGCGGGCGACACGATTACCTACACGCTGACGAGCGTGGTTACCGGCGGCACCACAACACAGGACCTGGTGCTGACCGATGTGCTGGGGGCGGGGCTCGACTTCGGCAGTGTGACGGCCCCTGGTGTGTTTGTTGCCGATACGGGTGGCGCGCCGGCCTTGTCGTTCCGGCTTCCCGCCGGCACATCGGCGGGTACCTACAGCGTGTCCTACACGGCGACGGTCTCGGACAGTGCATCCGGCTCGGTGTCGAATGCCGCCTCCGCAGATGTGGGGAACTGCAATCCCTGTGCGACGAGCAACCCGCTGGTGGAGCTCAGTACCTCGAAGGCTTCCGACGTGGGCAACGGCGTGGGGGTTCAGGCGGGCGACACGATTACCTACACCCTGACGAGCGTGGTTACCGGCGGAACGACGACACAGGACCTGGTTCTGACCGACACGCTGGGCGCGGGTCTTGACTTCGGCAGTGTGACGGCGCCGGGTTCCTTCGTGCCTGATACGGGTGGGGCGCCAACACTGTCCTTCACGCTTCCCGCCGGCACATCGGCAGGAACGTATAGCGTGTCCTACACGGCGACGGTCTCGGACGGCGCATCGGGCTCGGTGTCGAATACGGTCACCGCAGATGTGGGGGACTGCAACCCCTGTGCCACGGCCAATCCGCTCGTGGGGATCAGCACGTCGAAGGCATCTGACGTGGGCGATGGCGTGGGTGTTCAGGCTGGAGATACGCTGACCTATACACTGACGACTGTGGTTGCCGCCGGGGCGACGACACAGGACCTGGTCCTGACCGATGTGCTGGGCCCGGGGCTCGATTTTGGCAGTGTGACGACACCGGGCGCGTTTACTGCCGATACCGGTGGAGCGCCAAGCCTGTCGTTCACGCTTCCGACAGGTACGGCTGCCGGCACCTACAGTGTCTCCTATACGGCGACCGTAACCGAAGCTGCATCGGGACAGGTGTTGAACACTGCGACGGCGGATGTGGGAGACTGCAATCCCTGCGCCACTGCGAACCCGCTGGTGGAACTCAGCACGTCCAAGGCATCGGATGTGGGCGATGGGGTGGGCGTTCAGGCGGGCGATACGATTACCTACACGATGACGACCATTGTTACTGGCGGGACGACGACACAGGACCTTGTTCTGACCGATGTGCTGGGCGCGGGGCTCGACTTCGGCAGTGTGACGGCGCCGGGTTCCTTCGTGCCTGATACGGGTGGCGCGCCGACCCTGTCCTTCACGCTTCCAGCAGGAACATCGGCAGGAACACACAGCGTGTCGTACACCGCAACTGTCTCGGACAGTGCATCCGGCTCGGTGTCGAATGCCGTCACCGCAGATGTTGGGGATTGCAACCCCTGTGCGACAAGCAACCCGCTTGTGGAACTCAGCACCTCGAAGGTATCGGATGTGGGCGATGGGGTGGGCGTTCAGGCGGGCGATACGATTACCTACACGCTGACGACCATTGTTACTGGCGGGACGACGACACAGGACCTGGTGCTGACCGATGTGCTGGGGGCGGGCCTCGACTTCGGCAGTGTGACTGCGCCCGGTGCGTTTGTTGCCGATACGGGAGGGGCACCAACTCTGTCGTTCACGCTTCCAGCAGGAACATCGGCAGGAACACACAGCGTGTCGTACACCGCAACTGTCTCGGACAGTGCATCCGGCTCGGTGTCGAATGCCGTCACCGCAGATGTTGGGGATTGCAACCCCTGTGCGACAAGCAACCCGCTTGTGGAACTCAGCACCTCGAAAGCGTCCGATGTGGGCGATGGTGTTGGCGTTCAGGCGGGGGACACGATTACCTACACGCTGACGAGCGTGGTGACAGGCGGCACCACAACACAGGACCTCGTTCTGACCGACACGCTGGGCGCGGGGCTCGACTTCGGCAGTGTGACGGCGCCCGGTGCGTTTGTTGCCGATACGGGTGGTGCGCCAACTCTGTCGTTCACGCTTCCTGCGGGGACTGCGGCAGGAACACACAGCGTGTCCTATACAGCGACGGTCTCGGACAGTGCATCCGGCTCCGTGTCGAATGCCGTCACAGCAGATGTGGGGGACTGCAACCCCTGTGCGACGAGCAATCCGCTGGTGGAACTCAGCACGTCCAAGGCATCGGATGTGAGCGATGGCGTGGGCGTTCAGGCGGGGGACACAATTACCTACACGCTGACGAGTGTGGTTACCGGCGGCACCACAACGCAGGATCTGGTTCTGACCGATGTGCTGGGCGCGGGCCTTGACTTCGGCACTGTGACAGCCCCGGGTTCCTTCGTGCCTGATACGGGTGGCGCGCCGACCCTGTCCTTCACGCTTCCCGCGGGGACTGCGGCGGGTACCTACAGCGTGTCCTACACGGCGACGGTCTCGGACAGTGCTTCCGGCTCGGTGTCAAATGCCGTTACGGCAGATGTGGGGGACTGCAATCCCTGCGTCACTGCGAACCCGCTGGTGGAGCTCGGCACGTCCAAGGCATCGGATGTGGGCGATGGGGTGGGCGTTCAGGTGGGCGACACGATCACCTACACGCTGACGAGCATTGTTACTGGCGGGACGACAACGCAGGACCTGGTGCTGACCGATGTGCTGGGCGCGGGGCTCGACTTCGGCAGTGTGACGGCACCCGGTGCGTTTGTTGCCAATACGGGAGGGGCGCCAACTCTGTCGTTCACGCTTCCAGCAGGAACATCGGCAGGAACACACAGCGTGTCGTACACCGCAACTGTCTCGGACAGTGCATCGGGCTCGGTGTCCAACGCTGCCTCCGCAGATGTGGGGAACTGCAATCCCTGTACAACGAGCAACCCGCTGGTGGAGCTCAGTACCTCGAAGGTATCGGATGTGGGCGATGGTGTTGGCGTTCAGGCGGGCGACACGATTACCTACACGCTGACGAGCGTGGTTACCGGCGGAACGACGACGCAGGATCTGATCCTGACAGACACGCTGGGGCCGGGACTCGACTTCGGCAGTGTAACAGATATCGGATCGTTTGCCGCCGATACCGGTGGCGCACCGGAACTCACCTTCACGCTTCCTTCCGGAACGGCTGCCGGCACCTACAGTGTGTCCTACACGGCGACGGTATCTGACAACGCGTCGGGACCGTTATCCAATGCGGTGGTCGCGGATGTAGGTGAATGCGGTTCGTGCGCAACAGCAAACCCGCTTGTCAGGCTCAACACGACAAAGAGTTCAGATGTTGGAGACGGCGCGGATGTCCAGATCGGGGACACGCTTACCTACACGCTGACAACCGTGGTTGCTGAAGGGGCGACCACGCAGGATCTCATTCTAACCGATACGCTCGGCGCCGGGCTCGACTTCGGCAGTGTCACGAATTCCGGTCCATTCACCGCGGAGACGGGCGCGGCGCCGGAATTGTCCTTTACACTGCCCGCAGGGATGCCGGCTGGAAGCCACAGCATAACTTATACGGCAGTCGTGGCCGAAGGGGCGCCGGTGACACTGTCCAACAGTGTGGTCGCAAGCAATGGAGACTGCATCTCGTGCAGCACCGAAAACCATCTCCCGCCCGATGTGCGTATTTCCAAATCCCTCGTGTCGGAGGATGGTGCCGTTCCCGGGCTGGCAGAACTCGGGGAAACTCTGATTTTCGAGATCGTTCTGACCAATGCGGGCAGCGCTGCCGACAGTTTTTCCGTTCGTGATGTACTGGACACGCATCTCATGTTTGTCGATGCAAGCGATGGCGGAGACCATGCTGACGGGATCATCGACTGGACAGGTTTAACGGTTCCGCAGCGTGAGGGCAGTGTTGACGGGCAGCTCGTTCTGACAGTTGAGGCCTCGGTCGCCGAGCGGCTTTCGGAAACGGCTGATACGGTCGTCAATCTTGCCAAAAAACCCGATGCGGCAGACCCGGAATGCCCCTCTGAACAATGCGTTGTTCTTCCGCTCCAGTTTCCCGGGCTGAGCCTGACAAAGACGGGCGGATTCACCGATATCGATGGCGATGGACTGGCTTCTCCTGGTGACGTTCTCCATTATGAGTACGAAGTCGTCAACACTGGCAAACTCCCCGTAACCGACATTCGGATCGAGGACGAAGGTCCGGAATTTAACGGGCATGCCGCAAATGGTCGATTGTCTGATATCCGGCCGCAAACCCAGTCTCTGGATGCCGATGATACGGGGCAATTCTCGGCCACATATCTCCTCACACAGGCCGACATCGACAATGGCGCGGGACTTCTCGAGGCTGTCAGGAACTCAGCTGTCGCGTATGGCTCGGTTGTGGACGGCGGCGGCGAAGAATTTCAGCTCGCGTCAAACGAAAGCGTGTTCTCGTTTACCCTGCCTGCAGGGGGCAAAAACCTGACAATCAGCAAGATGGCCGAAAGATCGTCGATCCGCCGGGGCGAACAGGCACCGTTTACGATCGTCGTTGCCAACAACAGCGATGTGCCCGTTCGCGGACTGAAAGTCGAGGATCAGCTTCCCGCCGGGTTCCGCTTCATTGAGGGTTCTGCAGTGGTTGACGGAGCACCGGCAGCCCCGGTCGTCAACGGCCGTTCGCTGCTGTTCGACGACATTTTCGTGGAGGCGCGAAGCTCCGTCGAAATCCGTCTGAGCATGAACGCGCCTGCCTCCATAGGTCCCGGCATCTATGTCAATACGGCGGTTCTGACCGATCCTCTCGGCCGCCGGATCTCCGCGGAAGCCAAAGCCAGCGTTCAGATCGAAGCGGAACCCATCTTCGACTGCGGTGACGTGATCGGCAAGGTCTTCGACGACAGAAATCGCAACGGATATCCAGATGACGAGGAGCCTGGCCTGCCGGGCGTGCGGCTGGCCGTGGTGGAGGGGAAGCTGATAACAACTGACCCGGCCGGGCGCTTCCACATACCATGCGCTGCGCTACCAGATCAGCGCCTTGGGACCAACTTTGTCATTAAGCTCGATGCCCGTACGCTGCCCTCCGGATACCGGCCTACGACGGAACATGTGCGTGTGGTACGTTTGACGGCAGGAAAGATGATGAAGGTCAATTTCGGTGCATCGATCCAGCGCGTTGTGCGGCTGGATCTGCGTAGCGATGCGTTCGTTCGCGGGACAAGCGCTCTCAGTCAGAGCTGGCTGTCGGGTATCGACCAGCTGATCCAGATTCTCGACAGGGAGCCCTCCGTCCTTCGGCTGAGCTATCTTGATAATGAAGGTAGCCGAACGCTTGCGAGAACCCGCCTTGCCTGGGTGGAAAAGCGTATCAAGAAACACTGGCGAAGGTGGGGAGGACGGTATCGCCTCGAAATTGAAACGCGTGTGCTCACCGGGAAAGTGCGTCCGCCGGGATATTCAGGCTTTGAACTGGACGCAGCCGCGGAGCGGTGATGTCTCTATCGGGAGCGGGTGAAGAGAAGATACCTGCCTCGAGAGCATTGTAAAAGCCCCGCCGGCAAAAACCGGCGGGGCCATTTTCAGAGGTGCTCCGGTTACTGGAGCTGATTGCCTTTGTCGCGCGGCCGCAAGAGTTGCGGATTGATGCGCAGGGGACGATCAAGCTGCTGCCGGGGCACCCGGTTGACCGGCGGCGTCACGCGGATCTGCCGGCAATTCGGGTATTTGCCCGTGGTGCCCGGCGGGCAACGGCGCTGCACGACCGGACGACAGTTCGGGAAGGTTCCCGTTGTGCCCTGCGGGCAGCGGCGCTGCACAACCGGGCGGCAGTTGGGGAACGTGCCAGTCGTTCCACGCGGGCAGCGGGGCCGCACGATGGGTGCGCAGTTGGGATAGCGCCCCGTCGTTCCCGGCGGGCACTGACGCTGCACCTCCGGCTTGCGGCAGGCACCGGCCACCAGACGTGTTCCGCGCGGACAGACGCAGCGTCCGTCCTGTGTGCGGATCATGCCCGGAAGCAGGCGGC
>NZ_BAMP01000042.1 GCF_000615975.1 Nitratireductor aquibiodomus NL21 = JCM 21793
GCCCCGCCTCAGCCGGAGACCGGGAAGCCCAACCGGCCTCAGCCGGCAAGGCGGCGCGAATCGGCGCAGGAAGGTCAGCGCACGTCCTATGCCGCGCTCGATCTTGG
This sequence comes from Nitratireductor aquibiodomus NL21 = JCM 21793, assembly GCF_000615975.1. Classification (GTDB taxonomy): domain Bacteria; phylum Pseudomonadota; class Alphaproteobacteria; order Rhizobiales; family Rhizobiaceae; genus Nitratireductor; species Nitratireductor aquibiodomus. The sequence goes on from NZ_BAMP01000042.1 coordinate 108, forward strand.
CACCAACAATTGCCGGCTTCTGGTGGCCGTGCCGACGCGGCCCGGGCACTTTCGCGTGGTGGACGCCTTTTCGCGGATCGTGCGCCTCGGAGAAGGGCTCAGCCTTGAAGGCCGTCTTAGCGAAGCGGCGATGGACAGGGCTGTCACGGCGCTTGGCATCTGCGCGGAAAAGCTCGGGCACCGGAAGCCCCGACGCATGCGGCTGATCGCAACGGAAGCCTGCCGCTCGGCCGATAACGGCGAAGCCTTCATCGAACGTGTGAAACGCGAGACAGGGCTTGCCCTTGAGATCATCGACCGGCAGACCGAGGCCCGGCTGGCGGTTGCCGGCTGTAGCACGCTGGTGGAACGCGGCACGGAGGGCGTGGTGCTGTTCGACATTGGCGGCGGATCGTCCGAGATCGCCCTCGTGGACATTTCGCGGCACCGCACGCCACGGCTCGCCGATCACATCGTCGCATGGACATCACTGCCCGTGGGCGTGGTGTCGCTTGCCGAGCGCTTTGGCGGCCACCATGTGACGCGCGAAACCTTCTTCGCCATGGTCGACGCCGTGGGCGAGATGCTCGACCGGTTCGATGATGGCGGGCGGCTTGCAAAGATCGCTGCAGGGGGGCGGTTTCATCTCATTGGAACGTCTGGAACGGTCACGACGCTTGCCGGCGTTCACCTGGGACTGGCGCGCTATGATCGCCGACAGGTCGACGGGCTGTGGATGGAGCGGGACAATGTCGACCGCATGATCGACACGCTGCTCTCGTGGGATTTCGAACAGCGCAAGGCCAATCCCTGCATTGGCGCGGATCGCGCCGACCTTGTGCTCGGCGGCTGTGCCATCCTAGAGGCGATCCGCCGGCGCTGGCCCTCGGAGCGGTTAAGGGTGGCCGACCGCGGTCTGCGCGAAGGCATGCTGAACGAAATGATGGCCGCCGATGGTGCCTGGCGGCGCCGGCGGCGGATGGGACGAGGGACATGAGGTTGGGCGGATGAGCAAGAAACCGGCCAAGGCGGGCGGCGGTGCACGCGCGCTCAAAACACGGGTCAAGAAGAAGCGCGGCCTGAAAAATTCGTCGCGCCGCTGGCTCGAGCGGCATCTGAACGACCCGTACGTGCATCGCGCGCAGGCCGAGGGCATGCGATCGCGAGCGGCGTACAAGCTGACGGAAATCGACGACCGCCACAAATTGCTTTTTCCGGGGGCACGGGTGATCGACCTCGGTGCGGCCCCGGGAGGCTGGTGTCAGGTCGCGGCCGAGCGTGTTGGATCCACGCCTGAAAACCCGCTCGTGGTGGGCATCGATTATCTGGGCATGGATGCCGTGCCGGGCGCGATCGTTCTGGAGATGGATTTTCTGGACGATGATGCGCCGGAGCGCCTTCTGGAGACGCTTGGTGAAGCGCCGGATCTGGTCATCTCCGATATGGCTGCGCCGACCACCGGGCATCGCCAGACCGACCATCTGCGCACCATGCATCTGTGCGAGACGGCGGCGGATTTTGCGCTTTCCGTGCTGAAACCTGGCGGGCACTTCCTGGCGAAGACCTTTCAGGGCGGCGCCGAAACCGGGTTGCTCGATCAGCTGAAGCGCAATTTCAAATCCGTCCACCACGTGAAGCCCCAGGCTTCGCGCGCCGAATCGGTCGAGCTTTATCTTCTGGCCAAGGGGTTCAAGGGTCGCACCGAAGCCAATCCCGAAAACGACGGGTGAGGGCAGGAGCGGACCAGCTACTCGCCCGCCGGAGCCGGCTCCGTGACCCTGCTTCGGCGTCTGCTGTGACCGGACACCCGGCTGCCGGCTTCTGGCGGCAGGGTGAGAAACGGTACGGCCGCCAGCGCCGAAAGCGCTGCGACGATCAGGAATGCGTTGACGAATGCGTCGATACCCAGCTCCGTTCCGGTAATGAAGGCGGACGCTCCAGGATTCCTCCCCCGACAGCGACACCAAGCGCGATGCTTACCTGCTGGGCTGCCGCTGAGATGGTGGAGGCCTGGCTTGCCTCCCGATCGCCAAGCTCGGCGAAGACCAGAGCGTTGGCCGATGTGAAGAACAGGGAGCGTAGAAGGCCGGATCCGATCAGCACGGTGATGATCACCCAGTGCGGTGTCGCGGGGGTGAAAAGCGCGTTAACGGCGATGCTCGCGCCGCCAAGCAACGATGCGGCGACCAGAACAACCCGGAACCCGCCGCGGCGCAGCGCCGTGGTGGCAATGAATTTCATGGCAATGGCACCGAATGCCGATGCGAACGTCAGAAGACCCGACTGAAACGGGGTGAGGCCGAACACCACCTGAAACATGAGCGGCAGCAGAAATGGCACGGCGCCGACGCCGATGCGGAACAGCGAGCCGCCGATGATCGCCGCGCGAAAGGTACGGTTGGCGAAAAGGCCGAGATTGAGAATGGGACGTGGGGTGCGCAGGGCGTGGCGAATGTAAAGCGCCGTGGCCAGGACGCCGATCACCACGGTGATGACGCCAATGACGGGCGGCAGCGCCGGCAGGCTGATGACCGAGAGGCCAAACACCAGTCCCGACGCGCCGATACTGCACAGCAGGAAGCCGGAAAGGTCCAGTCGCCCGGTTTCTTCCCTTGCGAAATCGGGCAGGACATAACCGGAGATGACAATCCCCAGAAGCCCGATCGGCACATTGATCAGAAAGATCCAGTGCCAGGAAAAATAGGTGGTGACGAAGCCGCCGAGCGGTGGGCCGGCTATCGGACCGATCAGAGCGGGGACGGTCAGCCAGGCCATGGCTTTCACAAGCTGCTCGCGTGGCACCGCGCGCACGAGAACCAGGCGGCCGACCGGTGTCATCATCGCGCCGCCCATGCCCTGCAGAAACCGCGAAAGCACGAACGCCCCCAGCGAATTGGAAAAGGCGCAGGCGATGGAACCGATCACGAAGACCGCGATGGCTATGCGGAAAACCCGCTTGGCGCCGAAGCGGTCAGCCATGAAGCCGCTGATCGGAATGAAAATCGCCAGAGAAACGAGATAGCTCGTCAGGGCGAGTTTCAGCGTTACCGGGCTGGTGCCGATATCGGCAGCGATGGCCGGCAGCGACGTGGCGATGACGGTTGAGTCCATCTGCTCCATGAAGAGCGCGACGGCGAGTATGAGCGGCAGTGTGCGGTTCAAGGCATTCTGTTCCTGTGCCGGTCTGCCGGGTGAAGATGTGGGGGAATGGGCAGTCCGGATCAGCGTCCGGGCTATAGCACCGGGAAGCGCGTCTGTCCTGTGGCAAAGCTGCGGCTGTGTTGGTGCTGTCATGTCGTGTGGACGAAACAATTCTCACGCATTGAAAAAGCACCACCTTTTCAAGCCGGCGCTGACGTGGTACCAGCCAGCGCCAATCCTGAAAGGGAATCACATAAGCGGGGCCGTGCCATTTCGTGGCGGGGTCGCGCGTCCTCTCATTCCAAAGGGTCGGCCATGGCTAAAATCATCGAGACAGCAACCGGCGCCCAGGCGCTCACTTTCGACGACGTGCTCCTGCAGCCCGGCCACTCCGAGGTGATGCCCGGTCAGACGGATGTGCGCACGCGCATTGCCGGCGACATCGACCTGAACATTCCGATCCTGTCCGCGGCGATGGACACGGTGACGGAATCGCGCCTCGCAATCGCCATGGCACAGGCAGGCGGTATCGGCGTCATCCACCGCAACCTGACACCGGTCGAGCAGGCCGAAGAGGTGCGCCAGGTGAAGAAGTTTGAATCCGGCATGGTGGTAAACCCGATCACCATTGGCCCGGATGCGACACTGGCCGAAGCACAGGCCCTGATGCGCGCGCATGGCATCTCCGGCATTCCGGTGGTGGAGAATGGCGGCGCGGGAGGCCATGCGACCGGGCGGCTGGCCGGCATCCTGACCAATCGCGATGTGCGTTTCGCCTCCGACCCCGCACAGCCCGTGCGCGAACTGATGACTCATCGGGATCTGGTGACGGTCAAGGAGGGCGTCGCGCAGGACGAGGCCAAGCGACTTCTGCACCAGCACCGTATCGAGAAGCTTCTGGTCGTCGACGATGCCGGCAACTGCGTGGGCCTGATCACGGTCAAGGACATCGAGAAATCGCAGCTCAATCCACATGCGAGCAAGGACGCACAGGGGCGACTTCGCGCGGCGGCGGCAACCAGTGTCGGCGATGATGGTTTCGAACGCGCCGAGCGCCTGATCGATGCCGGTGTGGACCTTCTGGTGATCGACACCGCCCATGGCCATTCGCAGCGCGTGCTCGACGCCGTTGCGCGAGCCAAGAAGCTCTCAAACACCGTGCGCATCATCGCAGGCAATGTGGCAACCGCGGATGGCACCAAGGCGCTGATCGATGCGGGCGCTGATGGCGTCAAGATCGGCATCGGGCCGGGCTCCATCTGCACCACGCGCATTGTCGCCGGTGTCGGCGTGCCGCAGCTCTCGGCCATCATGTCCGCGGTGGAGGTCGCCGACAGGGAAGGCGTTTCGCTGATCGCCGACGGCGGTATCAAGTTCTCCGGCGATCTGGCGAAGGCGCTGGCAGCCGGTGCATCGGCAGTGATGGTCGGTTCGCTCCTCGCGGGCACCGATGAGAGCCCGGGCGAGGTTTACCTGCATCAGGGGCGCTCCTTCAAAGCCTATCGCGGCATGGGCTCGGTCGGCGCGATGGCGCGCGGTTCGGCCGACCGCTATTTCCAGGCCGAGGTGCGCGATACGCTGAAGCTGGTCCCCGAGGGCATTGAAGGGCAGGTGCCTTACAAAGGCCCGGCCGGCGGTGTCCTGCACCAGCTCACCGGTGGCCTGAAGGCGGCCATGGGCTATGTGGGCGCGGCAAATCTTGGAGAATTCCGCGAACGGGCGACCTTTGTTCGTATTTCGGGCGCCGGTCTTCGCGAAAGCCACGCGCATGACGTGACGATCACGCGTGAAAGCCCTAACTACCCCGGCGGCGCCTGAGGGCGTACTCCAGTTCCTGCTTTCCGAGAAAGGGCCGCAAGGCCCTTTTTCATGGGTCAGGTTCGTTCCATCAGTGTCGTCTTGGCAACGATGCCGGCAACGCCCGCGCCGACAAAGGGGGCGGCGATGAAGAGCCAGAGCTGGTTCATTTCGCGTGCGCCAGAGAAAAGCGCGGGGCCAACGGACCGTGCGGGATTGACCGAGGTGCCGGTGACGGGGATCAGGCACAGGTGAATTGCGATCAGCGTGAGGCCGATGACCATGCCGGACAGCGGGGTCCGGTGCTTCTTCGCGGTTACGCCCAGGATAACGGTCACGAATATAAAAGTTCCCAGCGCTTCGAGTGCGAAGGCGGTGGGCATGGGGGAAAGCCCCGCGCCCTCCCAGCCGTTGGCTGCACGGGATATGGGGGCGACGGCATCAGAACCCTTCGCCATGCCCCACAGTGCTGCGGCAGCGATCACGGCTCCGGCGATCTGCGCGACCATATAGGGCACCACGTCTTTGAGAGGCATGCGACCGGCCAGAAAAACGCCGGCGGTCACGGCAGGGTTGAGGTGCGCGCCGGAGACGGGGCCAACGGCATAGGCCATGGCAATCACCGCAACGCCGAATGAAACGGCAATGCCGAGACCTCCCAGCGGCAGGAGGTTTCCGAACCCGCCGGCGGTGACGCTGGCACATCCCAGGAAGACCAGGCAGAACGTTCCAAAACACTCGGCGACGTAAGCTTTCATGGTTTTGTCCTTGCGATAGCGCCACCCTTGCCAAACGTCGGCGTTTCAACGCTGATGGTAAAATCAGGAATCAGCGTTGGAAGCTGGAAACGGGGAGGAGAGGGGTATGTCCCAACACGCAATCTTCTGGCCGATGATCGCCCATGTCGCGCTCGTTTATGCCGTGTATGTGCTGATCGGCATGCGTCGAAAAAAGGCTGTGGAAACGGGGAGTGCACGCGTTTCCCAGTTCAGGGAGAACCGTGACGAGCCGGCCGAAAGTCTGTTTGTGCGCAACAATCTCGCCAATCAGTTTGAACTGCCGGTGCTTTTCCACGCGGCGTGCCTGGCACTGTTTGTAACGGGCGGGGCCGGGCCGATTGCAGTCTGGCTGGCCTGGGCATTCGTGCTCTCGCGCTATGCACACGCCTGGGTACACGTCACCTCGAACCGGATACGCTTCCGTCAGCCGATGTTCACGCTTGGGTTTCTCGCACTGGGCGCCATGTGGGTGCTGCTTGCGCTGACGCTGTGGAATGCGGGCTGAAGATTACCCGCGTGCGAGCAGAGCCTCGTGCGCCTGAAGAACGGTTTCGCGCAAAGCCGCGAAATCGTCTTTTCGCGGGTTGGACTTGCGGCCCGCGAGGCATATGCTGCGGGAAGGGCTGGGGTCGAGAAACGGCAGCACGCTGACGGACGGCAGAAGATTCGCCGAGGCGCGCGCCATCCGCGGAATGAGGGTAACACCCATCCCATGCGACACCATGTGCAAAAGCGTCGTCAGGCTCGTTGCGCCAAAGGTCTCCATCGTCACTGGTTTGACCCGCCCGCAGATTTCAAGCGCCTGGCCCCGCATGCAATGGCCGTCTTCCAGAAGCATCAGCCGTTCCAGCGCCATGCTCTCCTGCGCCACGGGCGGGGCGATGCGTGCTGCGTCGGCGGTCGGGACCGCAAGGTAGAACGGGTCCGCAAAGAGGAGATCCGGCACAAGCCGGCTGTCTTCGACGGGTTCGGCCGCGATCATGGCGTCGAGGCGACCGGACGCAGTGTCTTCAGCCAGAGCGGCTGTAACAGCCTCGCGCACCTCAAGCCGCAACTGCGGAAATCTCTGCTTCAGGAGTGGAAGAAGCTCGGGAAGCAGATAGGGCGCGATTGTGGGAATGACGCCAAGCCGGAAGCGACCCTCAAGCGCCTTGCGGTCCCGTCTGGCCTCGCCCTCCAGATCGCGAATCTCGGAGAGGATGCGTGCCACGCGCGGCAGCATCGTCTGCGCTTCGGCAGTGAGCCGCACGGCGCCGCTGCCGCGCTCGAACAACCTGAAGCCAAGCTGGGATTCCATTTCAGAAATCTGTGCCGAAAGCGCCGGCTGCGTGACGCCGCAGCTCATGGCGGCGCGTCCGAAATGAAGCGTTTCGGCCAGACGCTCGAAATACTGCATCTGTCTGATGGTGAGGCGTATCATAAGCTTAGATTATCGCATCGAATATCAAAGACAATTGGAATTTATCGAGCGGCGTCGATACCTTAGAATTGTTCCAAGCCACGCCGCAGGTGAGACCGGCAGCCGGGCAAACCGGAGAGCAAGCAAGGGAGTTTCTTTCATGGCAGACAAACGCACGATGACCACGTCTGCTGGCGCCCCCGTCAGCGACAACCAGAATTCCGTGACCGCGGGTGAGCGTGGTCCGGTTCTTCTTCAGGACTACCAGCTCATCGAGAAGCTTGCTCACCAGAACCGTGAACGCATCCCCGAGCGCGTGGTTCACGCCAAGGGCTGGGGCGCGCATGGCGTGCTGAAGATCACCGGCGACATTTCGAAATACACCATCGCCAAGGCGCTGCAGCCGGGCGCGGAAACGCCGATGCTTGCGCGGTTCTCCACCGTTGCCGGCGAACAGGGCGCGGCCGATGCCGAGCGCGACGTGCGCGGCTTTGCACTGAAGTTCTACACCGAGGACGGCAATTGGGACCTGGTGGGCAACAACACGCCCGTCTTTTTCGTCCGCGATCCGCTCAAATTCCCCGACTTCATCCACACGCAGAAGCGTCACCCACGCACCAATATGCGTTCGCCCACGGCCATGTGGGACTTCTGGTCGCTGTCGCCGGAAAGCCTTCATCAGGTCACGATCCTGATGTCCGACCGCGGTCTGCCGACGGCGCCCATGTTCATGAACGGCTACGGCTCACACACCTATTCGCTTTGGAACGACAAGGGTGAGCGCTTCTGGGTGAAATTCCACTTCAAGACCATGCAGGGCCATAAACACCACACCAATGCGGAGGCCGAGCAGGTGGTGGGCAAGACCCGCGAGAGCTATCAGGAAGCGCTCTATGGCACGATCGAGGATGGCGACTTTCCGAAGTGGAAGGTGCAGGTTCAGATCATGCCCGAGGCGGATGCGGAGAAAACCTCCTACAATCCGTTCGATCTGACCAAGGTGTGGCCGCACGCGGAATATCCGCCGATCGATATTGGTGTGATGGAACTGAACCGCAACCCGGACAATTACTTCACCGAGATCGAGAACGCGGCTTTCTCGCCGTCGAACATCGTGCCGGGCATCAGCTATTCGCCCGACAAGATGCTTCAGGCGCGCATCTTTTCCTACGCGGACGCACACCGCTACAGGCTCGGCACGCATTACGAGACGATCCCGGTCAACCAGCCGAAATGCCCGGTTCACCACTATCATCGCGATGGTGAGATGAACACTTTCGGAGGTATCAAGACGGGCAATCCCGACGCATTTTATGAGCCCAACTCCTTTGGCGGTCCGGTCGAGAACCCGGCTGCCAAGGAGCCGCCGCTTAAAATCTCGGGCGATGCGGACCGCTACAATCACCGCATCGGCAATGACGATTACAGCCAGCCCCGCGCGCTGTTCAACCTCTTCGACGAGGGAGAAAAGAACAGGCTGTTCTCCAATATTGCCGCTGCGATGGGTGGCGTGCCCGGTGAAATCATCGAACGCCAGCTTGCCCATTTCGACAAGATCCACCCGGACTATGGCAATGGCGTGCGCAAGGCGCTGAAGGAAGAGCATGGATATGAGGCCAACGCCGTGCCCGTGACCGGCAAGACGCCACAGCGCGCTGCCGAATAGGCAAGGCTGAAAAGGCTTTGATAAAGTGCGGGCGTGGAGCGATCCACGCCCGTTTTACTTGTCTAAAGGCCTGCTTCCGGCTAGCTGTGCGCCATTCGGGTAACCGGCAAAGGTGTCATATGCGACTTGGCGGACGGCTGGCTGCGGCCATTGAAATTCTGGAAGACATTGACCGGCGTTATCGCCCGGCTGCGGAAGCGCTGAGAGACTGGGGCCTGTCCCATCGTTTCGCCGGCTCCAAGGATCGCGCCGCCATTGGCAACCTCGTCTATGATGCGCTGCGCCGCAAGCGCTCGGCGGCCTGGATGTTTCAGGAAGAAAGCCGCGTGCGCTGGCCTTCGGAGCCTTGATGATCGAGGCGGGACATGACCCGGAAGCGCTGAACGGAGCGCTGGCGGAAGACAATTTTGCACCAGCACTGATTTCAGGCGAGGAAGGAGACCGCATCGCCGCGCACCCTCTGGGCGAGGCGCCTGACGGCGTGCGCGCGGAATGCCCTGAATGGTGCGAGCCGCTTCTCAGGCGCGCCTGGGGTGACGACTGGGTGGCCGAGGCTGCGGCCCTTGCGGAGCGCCCGCCGCTCGATATGCGGGTCAACACGCTGAAAGCCACGCGCGAAAAGGTGGCCAAGGCGCTGGCGCGCACCGGCGTTCACGAGAGTGAACTTGCGCGGCAGGGGCTGCGCATCGGCCCGATCGAAGGGCAGGGGCGGCACCCCAATGTGCAGGCAGAGCCCGCTTTTCAAAAGGGCTGGTTCGAGGTTCAGGACGAGGGTTCGCAGATCGTTGCCACTCTCACCGAAGCCGCAGCAGGCATGCAGGTGCTGGACTATTGTGCTGGCGCTGGCGGCAAGTCGCTCGCCATGTCAGCGGCCATGGGGAACACCGGCCAGATTCAGGCTTTCGACGCCGAGAAACAGCGGCTTGCGCCCATTTTCGAGCGCCTGAAGCGGGCGGGCTGTCGCAATGTGCAGGCGGTGGCCGATCAGGAAGTGCTCGCCGCGCATGAGGGACGGCTCGACCTGGTCGTTGTCGACGCGCCATGCACGGGGGCAGGCACCTGGCGGCGCAGGCCAGATGCCAAATGGCGGCTCGGTGAAAAACAGCTCGAGCAGCGGCAGGCGGAGCAGGCCGAAATTCTGCGGCGCGCGGCGCGCTTCGTGCGTTCCGGTGGGCGACTTGCCTATATCACCTGTTCGGTGTTTGCAGAGGAAAACGACGATCAGGTGCGGGCCTTCCTTGAAGCCAATCCGGACTTCCGCCCGGTGGACCATGAGGCACTGTGGGAAAGGCACTTTTCCGGAAAGGCCGCGAAGGCGAGAATTGACAGAACCACGGGCATCGCCCTTTCACCCTGCCGTACGGCGACTGACGGCTTTCATTTTGCCGCACTGGAGCGCGTCTGAGGCAGGCGTGGCGAGACAATGAGCAAAGCAGCAAACCCCATTGATGTCGAGGCCCGCGTTCGCGCGAGCTTCGCCCGTCAGAAAATGATGCAGACCATCGGCGCCGAGCTGACGCTGGTGACGCCGGGCATTGTCGAGATCGAGATGCCCTATGCAGAGGCGCTGACCCAGCAGCATGGATTTCTCCATGCGGGCGTGATCTCCACCGCGCTCGATTCCGCCTGCGGCTACGCCGCCTTTTCCATGATGCCCGAGGACGCGGCGGTGCTGACCATCGAATTCAAGGTCAACCTGCTTGCACCGGGGCGCGGCGAGCGCTTCCTGTTTCGCGGCACCGTCACCAAGCCCGGTCGCACCATCATCGTGGCTGACGGGCAGGCTTATGCCTATTCGTCCGAGGGGGACGCCAAGCTGATCGCCACCATGACCGGAACCATGATGACCATCATCGGACGCGAGGGTATCGAAGGATGACGCGGGCATCAGTGGAGCCGGCGGTGCTCGCCGGAAAGCGCGTTCTCTTCGTCATGGCGGCGGATGCCGAATACGGACCGCATCTGAAAAAGCGTTTCACGCCGCTGATGACAGGTGTGGGTCCGGTGGAGGCGGGGGTGGTCCTTGGTGCGGAACTGGCGCTTCTCGATGCCGAAGGCCATTTGCCGGATCTGCTCGTTTCTCTCGGATCCGCCGGAAGTCGCAGTCTGAAGCAGACGGAAGTCTATCAGGCGACTTCGGTCTCCTACCGCGACATGGATGCTTCACCGCTTGGATTTGAGAAAGGTGTGACGCCTTTTCTCGATCATCCGGCGATCATGCCGCTGACGCATCGCATTCCAGGCATCCCCGAGGCGACGCTGTCGACCGGCGGCAACATCGTTTCCGGTGCCGCCTATGACGGCATCAACGCCGATATGGTGGATATGGAAACCTTCGCGGCGTTGCGCGCGTGCCAGCGATTCGGTCTCGACCTGGTAGCGCTGCGCGGCATCTCCGACGGGGCGGCGGAACTGCAGCGCGTGAACGACTGGACCGAATATCTGCATGTCATCGATGAAAAGCTTGCCGACGCGGTGAACCGCCTCGAACGGGCCATTGCCGATGGCCTGCTGTAGTCAAAAAACGGCCTCGCCGCTTGCACCGAAACGCATCTTTCTCTAAAGGCTCGCCATGACGATATCCAATCCCGACACAGTTCTCATCGTTGATTTCGGCAGCCAGGTCACGCAGCTCATTGCGCGGCGGGTGCGCGAGGCCGGAGTCTATTGCGAAATCGCTCCGTTCCAGTCGGCCGAGGAGGCGTTTAAGCGCCTTACGCCCAAGGCGGTGATCCTTTCCGGCAGCCCGGCCTCTACTGTCGATATCGGCAGCCCGCGCGCGCCGCAGGTGATCTTCGATTCCGGCCTTCCCGTGCTTGGTATCTGCTATGGCGAGCAGACCATGTGCGCCCAGCTTGGCGGTAAGGTCGAAGGGTCCGACCATCGTGAGTTTGGCCGTGCCTTCCTCGAGATCGAGAATGACTGCCCGCTGTTTGAGGGCGTCTGGGCGAGAGGCACCCGCCATCAGGTTTGGATGAGCCATGGCGACCGGGTGACGGCCATTCCGCCTGGCTTCCGCGTGGTTGGCACCTCGACGGGCGCGCCCTTTGCAGCCATCGCCGATGAGGAGCGCAAATATTACGGTGTTCAGTTCCACCCCGAGGTGGTCCACACGCCCGACGGCGCAAAGCTCCTTTCCAATTTCGTGCACAAGATCGCCGGTCTTTCGGGCGACTGGACGATGGCGGCCTATCGCGAGCAGGCGATTGAGGCGATCCGCAAACAGGTCGGCGGCGGCAAGGTGATCTGCGCGCTTTCGGGCGGCGTCGATTCCTCCGTGGCGGCCCTTCTGACGCATGAGGCTGTCGGCGATCAGCTCACCTGCATTCTCGTCGATCATGGCCTGATGCGGAAGAACGAGGCGGCAGAAGTGGTCGCCATGTTCCGCGAGCATTACAACCTGCCGCTGATCCTGGTGGATGCCTCCGACCGCTTCATCGGCGCGCTGGAAGGCGAGAGCGATCCTGAAAAGAAGCGCAAGACCATCGGTCGCCTGTTCATCGAAGTGTTCGAGGAAGAGGCAAAAAAGCTCGGTGGCGCCGACTTCCTGGTGCAGGGTACGCTCTATCCCGACGTGATCGAGAGCGTTTCCTTTACCGGCGGTCCTTCCGTGACCATCAAGTCGCACCACAATGTGGGCGGCCTGCCCGAGCGCATGAACATGAGCCTGGTGGAGCCGCTGCGCGAGCTTTTCAAGGATGAGGTGCGTGTTCTCGGCAAGGAACTCGGCCTACCCGACAGCTTCATCGGCCGTCATCCCTTCCCGGGACCGGGCCTCGCCATCCGCTGCCCCGGCGGCGTGACGCGCGAGAAACTGGAGATCCTGCGTTCCGCCGATGCGATCTATCTCGACGAGATCCGAAAGGCCGGTCTCTACGACGCGATCTGGCAGGCCTTTGCTGTTCTCCTGCCGGTGCAGACGGTGGGTGTGATGGGCGACGGGCGCACCTATGAATTCGTCTGTGCACTGCGGGCGGTGACGTCTGTCGACGGCATGACGGCCGATTTCTACCATTATGACATGGAGTTCCTCGGCCGCGCGGCAACCCGCATCATCAACGAGGTGAAGGGCATCAACCGCGTCGTCTACGATGTGACGTCCAAGCCGCCCGGCACGATCGAGTGGGAATAGCGATTTTCCAAGAGAGGCTGGTGTGAGGAAATTTCCGCCAGCCTTAATTTATTGAAATCAAAAAACTTTCCAACCTGATCTCATTCTAACCAGCCGGCGCCAAATTGGGCATGTAAACCACTTTGAAGGTATCTCTGACGGTATGCCAAAGGCTTGAATTCGGACGCTACAGCGAATACCGTCGAGCCGTTCGGTACTTGTGACGGTATTTTTCGACACCGAACTCACTGATTTAATTGAGAAAAGGCGTGCACAGCAGCTCGTTATCGGGCTGACGGTATTTGCCGTCTTTTGGAGGCCGAGATGCTCACTGATGCAGCGCTTAAGCAGCTGAAACAAAGGGGAAAACCATACAAGATCACCGATCGGGATGGGATGTATGCGCATGTCAGTGCGAGCGGTACCGTCACATTTCGCTACGACTACCGTCTCAACGGCCGAAGAGAAACCATCGTCCTGGGTCGATATGGAAGGGCCGGTATCTCTCTGGCAATTGCGCGTGAGAAATGCCTCGACGCTCGCCGATCGGTGTCCACCCGCTCAAGAGAAGCAGCGTACGAAGCAACGGCTAAAGGAAGCCAAGAGCTTCGGAGAGTTCGGTAAGCGCTGGCTGCAGGAAGCTCGTATGGCCGAAAGCACCCGGTCAATGCGAAAAACCATCTTCAATCGGGACATCTTTCCCGCGCTCAAGAACCGGCTTCTGACGGAGGTAAAACCGGAGGACATCCGGCAGCTCTGTGGTCAGGTCAAGAATCGCGGCGCCCCAGCAACCGCCATTCATGTCCGCGACATCATCAAACAGATTTTCGCCTTCGCCATCCTTCACGGAGAGAGGCTGAAGAATCCGGCCGACGATGTCGGGCCGTCTTCCATCGCGACGTTTGAACCGAGAGACCGTGCATTGTCACCGATCGAAATTCGTATCATGCTAGCATTGCTTGAACAGGTGCCGACGCTTCCGACCATACGCTTGGGATTGCGTCTCATCCTCCTCACAATGGTGCGAAAGAGCGAACTCCAGGACGCGATGTGGGACGAGGTCGACTTCGAAAACGCGGTTTGGAGTATTCCAAAAGAGCGTATGAAGCGCTCCAAACCCCACAGTGTTTATCTCTCTCAACAGGCACTCGACATCATGGTCGCTTTAAAGACCTGTGCAGGCAACTCGCGTTATCTGCTCCCTTCGCGTTACGATGCTGACGCGCCAATGTCTTCCGCTTGTTCAGTTTACGGTTCACGACTTACGCCGCACGGGAGCTACCCTACTCAACAAACTCGGCTTCAACCGCGATTGGATCGAGAAGTGCTTGGCCCATGAGGATAGCCGGTCATCTCGCGGTGTTTACAATAAGGCCGAATACGAGAAGCAGCGTCGTAACATGCTTCAGGAATGGGCCGATCTTGTTGACGCTTGGGCAAAAGGAGAGCTCCGTACTCCGACGATTTTTCCCGCCGATATGAGACTCTTCGCCGCCGACCTGGTCTTGTAGATGTCGGTATGGAGATAGGTGGTAGCGGCGGACCGCTACCGCCAATCCACACACCTACCGGAAATACGCTACAGGCTCCGATTGTCCTCTCGGGCTCTGGCAGCGTAGGTGTGCTTACTGCGTAAAGCTGGAACCAACGTTCTAAAGCGCTCTTTCGCTGACCTGCTCGCCGGGGGAGGAAGGGCTTCATTGTTCCCATCGGGAGAGGAATTATAAAGCTTCACTTTATAAAGCATATTGTTTCTGAAAATTCCTATCTTGACAGTGCAGCACTTCAGCCCAAATATATAGCATGGCTTTAGAAAAGTACGGCCTTTTGAAACAAGTGCTGACGCATGCGCGGCCGGGTCAACCGCTGACAGCGGTCTGGCTTGCCAAGCAGGGCGTGTCGGCGCAGCTTGCCTATCATTACGTTCAGGCGGGTTGGCTCATCAGGCTGGGGCACGGCTGGTTCCTGCGCGCCGGCGATGAACCGGAACTGCTCCTTTCCCTGGCGGCCTGCCGGGCCATTTCCATATCGGCGGCAAGACAGCGCTCGCTTGGCACGGTTATCAGCACAATCTTGCCCATCGCCCCGATACCGAACTTTTCGCGCAAAGCCCGTTCCGCCTGCCTGAATGGATGCAGGCGCATTTTCCGCTCACAGTGCGGAAGCGTCACCTTTTTGACGATGATGACCAGGGCGTTGCGCCATGGCGCGACATGGCGAGTCTGCGGGTAGCCGAACCCGAACGCGCCGTGCTGGAAATGCTGTGGGGGGTTCCGCAACATCAAACGCTGGAAGAGGCCACACATCTCGTCGAAAGTCTCTTCGGCCTGCGTGCGACGCTGATGCAACCGCTTCTGGAAAGCTGTCGCAGCATCAAGGCGGTGCGGCTTTTCCTGAATCTCGCCAAACAGGCTTCCCTCCCCATCATGGAGGAACTTGACATGACCCGGATCCACACCGGATCGGCCACGCCCTATGTACGGCGCCACGCAACCGGCACGATCAGGACCTGACCGTGGATAAACGCTATTTCGAGACCGTGCAGCTTCTGCTCGATGTCGCACCGCTCATTTTTCAGGGTGGGGATTTCGCCATGAAGGGCGGCACAGCCATCAATCTTTTTCACCGCGACATGCCCCGGCTCTCGGTTGATATCGACGTGGTCTACATTCATGGCAATCGCGTGCGCGAGGAAGCGCTCGGCGCCATATCCCAGGCACTGGATCAGGCAGCGACCGAGCTGGAGCGGCGCGGACTTGCCGTCAGGCGGCAGGCCTCGACCGGCACCGGCGATATCAAGTTCTTTGTGCGCCGGGGTCTTTCCGAGGTCAAGGTGGAGGTCAACCCGGTCGGCCGTGGTACGCTGCTGCCCGTGCGTCCGGCCGCGCTCTGCGCATCGGCGACGGATGAATTCAAGCGCATCCTCAGGCTGCCGATCCTGGCGCCTGCGGAACTCTATGGCAGCAAACTTGTTGCCGCGATGGATCGGCAGCACCCGCGCGACTGGTTCGATTGCCTGCTGCTGCGGCGGAATGAAGGGCTGACCACCGACATACGCCAGACATTCGTCGCCTACGTCGCCGCCCACAATCGCCCTATCAACGAAATCCTGACACCGAACCCGCAACCGCTCGAGGCCACCTATCGCAATGACTTCGTCGGCATGACGCGGGATGAAGTCGACCTGGAAGCACTTGAGGAAACCCTCATCTGGTTGTTCGAGGAGTTGCCCAAAAGCCTGACGCGCACGGAGCGGGAATTTCTCATCGGCCTGAAAGCTGGAGAACCCGACTGGAGGCTCATGCCGTTTCCTTCACTGCAACATATGCCCGCCGTGAGATGGAAGCTTGAGAACATTCGCAGGCTGAAGCAGTCCAACCCGCGCAAACACGCTGACCTACTGGCGTCATTGGAAGAGAAATTGCAGATGTGAGGTTATACGCGCCGGACACGCGAAGATCACTGCACCATCGACGAGGAAGACGGATATGCCCAGCAAAAAACCCGTCGAAGGTTTCAAAAAGTTTCAACGAGATCGGCAGTATACCGCAGATGAACGACGAGGGGGCCATGGACGACTTCGCGATAACACCAATTTCACTGACCCGCTTCAACGCTTTGGGCGGGTATGCGCGCCAGCCGGGGTCATTCATTGTTTTCGACGAGCTCGAATTTTTCGAGACCCAGAACGGCGATGTGCTGGGTATCGCGACCCTCGACATCACCGATGAGGATTTCGGCGGCATAGTGCTGGCTCGAGACAGCAAGCTGCGCTTCCGCGGTGTCGATGTCACCGAATTCTGTAAGACCCCCGAGGAAGCACGGGAAGCGCTGTTCGCGGGGATGGCTAAGGCTGCCCAGGCAAATGCGGATCAACACCATCAGGGCGACGAAAAGGGCGCTCCGGTCGATTTCTTCACCCATTTACATGAGGAGAAGCGGCTGAATCCGGCATTTGTCCAACTGACCACGAATGAAGGATACTCTCCGGCACGGGAGATCATCGAGCCGATGATGCGCTGGTACGAGGATGCCGACGGCAACTTCGTCGAGCAGTTCCAGACCACCGGTTTCGACCAGAGGATCTGGGAACTTTACTTGTTCGCCACGCTGATCGAAGCCGGCTTTGACCTGTCACGCGAACGCAATGTACCTGATTTCTGCTGTTCCGGCATGCTGGGGGAACTCTACATCGAGGCCGTGACAGTTGGGCCTACCATCAAGGACGGCGAGATCCTCCCTCCACCGCCGATCAACACACCGGAGGATCTGGAGCACTACGTAAAGGAGTACATGCCGATCAAGTTCGGCAGCGCCCTCTTCTCCAAGCTCAAAAAGCAATACTGGAAACAGCCGCACGTAGCCGGAAAGCCGTTCGTCTTTGCCATCGCTGACTTCTCGGCACCGTTGTCGATGGTGCACTCGCAGCCGGCGCTGGAGCGCTACCTGTTTGGCTATGAGCACACCGGCGCGCTCGATGGTCAGGGCAAGCTGGTGATCACCCCGGTTCAGATCGAAACGCACCAATGGGGTGACAAGGCGCCAATTCCGTCAGGCTTTTTCCGGTTGCCGGAGGCCGCGCATGTGAGCGCGGTGATTTCCAGCAACGGCGGCACGATCGCCAAGTTCAACCGCATGGGCATTCTCGGCAAGTTCGGATCAAAGCAGGTGCTAATCATACGCGAAGGCCTGATGGTCGATCACAATCCCGATGCCATCGAGCCGAAGATGTTTCGCGTGATCGTCAATTCGGCCGGCTATGAGGAGGACTGGATCGAAGGCCTGAACGTTTATCACAATCCGAACGCGAGATCCCACTGCCGATGGAGATGTTCCCGGGCGCCGCTCACCATTTCTGCGACGACGCGGGACAGGTCACAAGCCACACGCCGGAGTTTCACCCGATGTCGTCTGTGACGAAACACTATTATCCGGTCGATGTGGACGAGGTGTTGGCCGAGGTTGGCGACAAGACGCATGCAGTTTGGACCGTGAAGCCTGGACAAGCGGAGTGAACTCCGCAAACTGCCTCCCTAAACACGGAGTGGCTCCTCAAGCTGCGCGGGACCATCGTTTAAAGGAACTGTCCCCTGAACGCCTCCTCCAGCGCCATGCTGGCGCCGCCGTTCGCATTTCAACGTCTGCCTTTCTCACCAATGGGGAATCGGGCCGCGAGCGCCATACGGCGGGTCGTGTTCGCTGATCAAGCCAAGTAGCCTCTGATTTTGGCCTCCCCCTCGGCGGTCATCTCGTCGAGCCGCTCACGGGTGAACGAAACCCGATATTTAGGACGGATTTCTGCAGCCATTGAGACCTTTTGTGCCAAGAGATCACCGATGACTTTCGCCTGTTTTTTCGTCCACCAGGTCGACAAAGGCCCTTCCAACCGGTCACCTGCGGACAACGTGATCGAAAGCCTCATAACCATGTCCGCCACAAGGCGGAGGACGCGGTCCGCCGTCACGAAGATATACCTGTTGCCGACTTTCTCGTGCTCGCGGGCCATTCGGACCACTTCGCTGATGTGGGTCACGTCCCATGCGGCATTCTTGATCCCTGCTATTGCCCGCTCCCGGTCTGCGGCCTCGATTCCCTTCATTGCCCGCCCGATTTTCGGAATGGGAGCAAACAAGTAGGCGGCGAGGACCGCGGCCGGCGCGGCAATGAGGAAGTCTCTCTCCATCCACTCGAGCAGCGCGGCCATCTTGCCGACCGGCTTAAGATCCCCCAAAAGCAATTCACCAACCTTCAACATGGCCACGTAGTTGCGCCTCCAGCGATGCAGCGGGAAAGCTAGGTCGACAGACTCGACCGCAGGTGCCGGTATGGTCGGCACGAAATTATCGCGTCGACCAAGCGCCAAATCGATCCACTGCCTCGCATCGGCGTGATCGGCGACACGAAACAGCGAAAGCTCCCTGTTGGCTGCGGTATTGCCTTGGCTGTGGCCGTATTCGTGAAAAGAGATTGAGGGATCAATGAGGAAGTTCGCCGTTTGCGCGACAGCTAACGTTGTCAGAGCGACTTGGGTGGGGACATCCCGCTTACCCACCCCACCGTCTCGGACCACCTTGACCAGTCGGGACACGATGTTGCGGTCCGGAACGAAAACGGTCTGCAGTTTATCGACATGAGACGCGTAGGTGACAGCATCAAGAGACAAAAGGCCAACTTCCGCCGGTATGAAGGCAGGCACGAGAACCTCGCTGGCGATTAGGAAATCCGCCAGCTTCTCGTAATCCTCTAAAGGGAAGTTTCCAGCGATATAGATCGCGAACAACCTCAGGCCGCCCCTCTATCCTTGATGTCCGGGTTTATCCTTTCTCGCCGACCCTAGCCTGAGTCCACAGGCGGAGGAAATCGGATTATGTTCATCGTTCGTTCAGTGCGACACAGCGGCGCGCTCTCGGCCAGCGATTGGAGTTTCGAGAAATACTGGATCACCGCGCAACACCGTCACAGATCATGCGGGCCAATCGGCCGCACCTGTTCTCCGACAGTGAACAGAGGTTAGCTTATCGCCTGAGCGAGTCGTAGTTCCGTTACCATCTGGCCACGCTGACCGATCGGAATCAGCACAAGGATTTCGAAGTCTTTTGTCGCAAACTGGCCGAGCGTACCGTCTGCCCCAACCTTCGGCCGCAGACCGGACCCGAGGGCGGTGGGGACGGCAAGGTCGATCACGTTACACCGGGAGGAGATTGCCGAGAGCTTGTATTATTCCTGTTCTAAGGAGTTCCTGGAAGCGGGCAAGAACCGGCTGGCAGGCGACACGACCCGTCAGGCGACGGCGCCCGAAGTCAAGGAACTGCGGTCGGAATCTGCAGCCCTGAAGGAGTTGGTCGCCGACCTGACGCTTGAGAACCGGCTGCTCAAAAAAGCATGATCGGGGATGGGGAGAACGACGCATGAGATACTCCGCCTCGGAGAAACTTTAGATTATCCGGACGGTGGAAGCCCCGCATCTGCCGATGAAGCAGACGCTCGCCAGGATCGGTGTTCGGACCGATCTGCACAGTTTCCGGCTCATCGGACAGGTAGCGGATCCGGACAGTATCACCCGGTTCGACCGTTCTGTGAAACTCGGCTGAAACCGGTGCTTCAGCGGTAAAGGTCTGGCCATCGACAAGGAATCGGACCTGGCCACAATACCGATACCGACAGTTGGCCGGACTCGATGCCTTACACGACGCCCCCTTGTGCCCCCGGCTGGCAACATAGGTCGCTGTTGTCGTTATGCCGGCGCGCTCGAATGCAGAGGTGCGTGTTTGCTGGTCGCAAATGCCGTAGCCGACAAGCGCGATGAAGATGCCAGCTATACCCGCCATATAGAGATAAACGAAAAGCGCGGTCCTCTTCTCCTTGATCTGCATCAAATGCCCGCTGTCATTAGCCGTTGTTTCTTGATGGAACTGTTTGTGTGCCGCCTCTAAGCCAGCGTAACAACAGCATGGCTCCCAGAAAGGAGGGCAGTAAAGCTGGGAGCGTAATTCCAGCAATCATGGACGGCAGCGCCCAAAGCGCCTCGAAATTATCGAGCTTCACATCCGCCTTACGATCCGGGAGATAGAGTATCTCGTGGATCGAGCCGACTTCGAAGTCCCAATTGGGAGAAGATTGCCCGGTGCTGGCCTCTATCAGGGAGCCATCGGAGATTTGGTAACGGAAAACCGGGCTGTAAGTCATTTTGCTTTCAGACCAAGGCGTTGTGTCTTCCCATTCATAAACCCGGGTGACCTCTCCGGTCGTGCGTTCCGCATTCCCAACAAATATCAGCGTGATACAGGCCAGATAGGCTGACGCACAAAAGAAACCGACCGGCAGCAGGAAGATCAGGAACCATATGCGCCATGAAGCTTCCCGTTTTCCATTGCGCGTCTGCAGCAGCCACCAGCCCCAAGTTGGTAGGAAGATAAACATGATAAAATAGCTCCCGGCAGTGAATATACGCCGCGCAGCAACTTGCCGAGCGTCTGGAATTAATCGGCCGATATTGGCTGGGCGGCCGCCGAATTTTTGGCGGCAATTTTAGCGACTCGATGAAAAAGGTAGCCGGTGCCAAAAAAGAAAACCGCGATAAGTGCGGGCACGATTATGCTCCAAGAGATGCACTTCTTGTCGATGTGGTTTTCTTCAGGGGTGCCCGGCAGATAGCGAACGGCGATTGTTTCGTCAGCGGAGAGATCACGATAGAATGCCTCTGAAACCCTGCGTTCCCGCTGGTATTCCTGGCCATCGGCGTTGAACTTGTAGGTCACGTAATAGTCCGTCCGCAGCCTCGCATCCAAGACAGTACCGCTGCCGCTGCCATAGGTTCGAACCGTGCGATAGGTATCCGTGCGCATATCTACAACGGTTGCCTGACCATCGGCACCGAAGATTGCCATGCGAACCGCATCGAAACTGGTGAACGCAAGAGCCAGGCACGACAGAAGCGCTACGACAAAAAGGAAGGTGCTGAAATAACGCAGCACTTTGGCACCGCGATCTGGCGGCGTATTGTCTTTGCCATGTTGGGCCGCGGTCCCAGGCATTGGCAGCTCCTGTCGTTTGGCTCTTAAGCCGAGAAACCCCAGTCGGGCACTTTGCAGAAGCTCCGCTTATCCAGGCGTACAAATATCTTCATGTTTTCAATGCCTAACGTTACTTTGCCGATCTCAGCCTGATCAAAAACTACAGCAAGCGAAATCATCGCGCATCGCACAAACGTCGCATGCGGGATGAATTCTGCATAGCTAGCTTGGCTCAGAGTCGGATGGCCGACCGGATTTGGAGAACGCACCTTCCGAGGATGGCAAGAAAACCAGCGAGGGCTCGCTTCTGGGCGGTGCAGTGGGCTTGTTCCAGAAGCGATAGCCGATAACACGGCCCCCTGGCACCGAAGTCATAATGGAGGGAATTCTATGAAGAAGGTATTTTGCAGCGCGGCGATGGCGGTGGCAATGACCACACTCCTTGGCGTGCCTGCCCTCGCCGGGGGAGGGTGGTCGTCGAACACCGAGCCGGAAGTACATTCCAACGCGTTTAAATCCTGCAATTTGCTGTGGTCCAGCGGGCGGGAAACAGGCCTTGCTCTTGGCGTTATGACGGACGGATCGAATTCTGTTTACCCGCTTCTCCTCACGTTGCGCAAATCCGACGCCGCGCCCGAGGTGATGGAGGCAAGGATTGCGTTCGATGGTGAGAGCCTGTTGTCCATGCGCCTGGACAAATACAAGGACGAAGATGCTGGACAAGTGGACCGGTACGGGGCTCGCCTTGCCAGCAGAGATGACATCGACGCCGTGCTTGAGCGCCTTTCCTCGGGAAATGAGATGTCCATTGTAATAGGATCGAATGGACTGCCCATTCCACAGGTGGGTTCGGCTGCTGCTGTGGAGGTGTTTGAAAGCTGCCTTGCCAAACTCTGACAGATGGAACCTGCTCCCGGTTCCCTCGGCATGAGGGCTTCGATCAGTTGCTGAGTCCGATGTATGCGGCGGATTTCGAGGCACCGATACTCACGCCATCTCGATCAGTATGCTCTTCCGTGGTCCATCAGAACCTTGATCAGTTCAGCCTGACGCACCACCCCGGCCTTTTCAAAAATGCTTGAAAGTTGTGTACGTGCGGTATTGATCGAGATGCCGCAGCGCTTGGCCGCAGCGGCACGCCCATCTCCCTTCAGCATTTCAAGTGCAAGCTTTGCCTCGGCGGGCGTGAAGCCGAAGTTCTTTTGCAAGGCGTCGGCGTGCTGACGCCGGCGGCGGCCAGGATCGTCAATGAGGAGGATTGCGGCAGGCCGCGGCTCGCCGGGCGCCACGCCTGCGATGCGGAAAGGGCTGATATCGACAGTAAGGGTCGTGTCTGGCTGGGTTGGATTGAGGTCAATCCTTCGTCCGGCCGGCGCGTTGAACCTCGTTTGGGAACAGGCGTTGACGGCCGCGCTCAGTGCGGCATCGGCGCTCGCATTGGCAAAGTGAATTCGCCCGTGCACGACATTTATGCCGGAGCGCGCTGCAAAGAGCTGTTCGGCTGCGTCGTCGGCAAAAAGGACGCGCCGCATGGCATCAACGATGATGGTGCCTGTTTGGTGGGTGCCAAAGCCGGCGTTCAGGGCCGCCTTCTCAAAAGCCATCCGTTGGAGCCGACGGGCAATGTCGGCCGATCGGATCAAGTGTGGGACAAGAAGCAGAAAGCGGTGCCTTGTATCGTCTTCGATCTCGTCACGACGCGGCGAAGCTTGCAGAACGACGCTGGCGAATCCGTCGTTGTCGGTAAACAGATTGGTGGCGACCCGCTCGGCACCCAAACCTGAATCGTGCCAATAGTCGTTGTAAAATCGGCTGGCAAAGAACTTGGCGCGGCCAGTGTCGTCAAGGCTGGTCACTTGTCCGACCGGCATTCTTGCCGTCGCTTCGGCGGTCGGATCATGCTCCCACCAATGGTCTGCATAGTCTGAAACGACCTGAGGGTCTGCGCGGGGTGTTACAACCGACGAATAATTGATTTGTGGGTCAGTGGCGACGAGCGCGGCATTTTCTACGCCGGTATAATCGGCGATGGCGCATAACAGTTCCGGCCAGATTTCGGCATCAAATGCCGCGTCGTAAATTTGTCCGACGATCTCTGTCGCGCTCGCCATCGCTTCCCCCTTGTTCGCCTGACGGCGACGCGGCGTCGGAACACTGCCAAATATCGCTTTCCGGAGGAGAATGGCTCTCCATTACCGGTCGCTCTTCGCGCCCATATCAAGGCCTCGCGAGGTGGAAGCTATCTTATTGTGATCGCTAGCGCTTACCCCATGCAGGGTATTCCAGCCAGCACCCCGGACGATCCGGTTTGGTTTCGGCTATATCAGCCTGTCGATACCTACAGTCTTACCCAACCAGATCCGCGATCAGGCTCGCGATCCGATCGGGGGCCTGGTGGAGGACAAGCTGACCGGCATTATCGATGGGTACAATCTCAAGCTCGGCGCGCATAGTTGCGATTTCAGCCACCAGATCGAACGGCGTTACAGGATCCTGCATGCCGTGGACGAACGTCATGGTGCGCGGTGCGAGCTTCCTCAGCCATACAGACCAATCGGATGCCGCCAAAGCGGCGTCGTATTCATAGCTGCCGGTCCCCTGCTGAAAGGCACGACGGAAATCACTCAGGAAAAGCGTCCTGACGCTGGCGGAGGATATCGCTTTCCTATCAACCGGTGCCGAAGCGTAGAGATTGTCAAACAGGACTTCGGGCCGATTGTCGATCAGCAGACCGAATGTTCCCCGCACGAGGAGTGAAAGCGCCTTCGGAAAATAGCGTGCCGTATACGCATAGAGGCGAGGCCATGCCGGCAGACGATGGATATATTCGCGATTCAGGAACGGTGGAAATCCGGCGATGGCCAAGGCATTGTTGACGCGATCCGGCAGCAGCGCCGCAGTCGCCGCCGCATAAACCGCAGCCGACATGTGCCCCACCACGATCGTTTTCTCAACGCCGAACGCGTCAAGCACGAATTCGAGATCCGACGCGAATGCCTGCTCAGGGGACGAGGGCTTGCTCGGGTAAGCCGTGGACATGGCAAACCCTGCGCGCCATGGACATATCAGCTTGATCCTGTGCCGCTTCAGGGCCTCGACAACGGGAGGCGACATAACCGTTCCCGAAAACATGTTGTGCAGGAAAATCACCGGATGCCCGGTGGGGTGGCCGTAAACATCCACCTGTATCTGTCGTTTGTCTGGAAGGGTGAGGGAAAGGCTGCCCGCTGGTGTCGGATCGTTCGGCTGGCTAGATGCCGGGGCAGCAATCTCCGGCGTGCTCAGGGTGATCGCTGCGAACAGCCGAACAAGATCGAGCTGGGAACCAACTCCCGTTTTGGCCAGAAGGGATTTGGCCTGAGTACGGACCGTCTGAATCGAACGCTGACGGCTATGTGCGAGATGGGAGAGGCTTTGACCTCTCACCAGGGTTTTAGGACCGCCTGCTCAGAGTCCGACAAGCCAAACGCTTCGGCCATTGCAACGCCCGCTGCCTGTGACCATTCGAAGTCGATACGGCTGAGCCGTGCGACAGCGTCGCTCTCATGGTTTCTGGCGGAAGAAAGTGCCCACAAGCTGCGCTGTCCGTCTAATGCGTAGAAAGGAAATATGCTGAAAACGGCCTCTGAGTCGGTGCGCGCGACCTGTCTCAGGCTTTCGCTCAGAACATGTTCGGTATCCGCATCGGTGGGCGCCGAAAACACGCTCTCTCCGACAACGAAAAGCGGTTCCTGGTCGTCCTGGATCTGTACCGAAAGGATGGTTGCGTTGCTGTCCAACAGCACGACATCACCGGCGTCGCGAATTGCAGGCGATCTGACGCCATCGCCACGCCAGAGCCGCATGAATGCATCTGCCGCCTTCTCGAAATGATATTCGGCGCTGGTGAGGTCAAGTATCTGTTTCTTCCCGGTGTCCGTGCCAGGCTCTCGTGTTGGAGCATCTACGGATCTGTCGTAGATCGTCGACAGTTCATTGATGAAACGCTCGACTTTGGCCGCGTTGGAAACCGTTTCCAGGGCGAGCGCAACAATCTGTTGTTTTTTTTCCGACCGCAAGTGACTTACTCCGACGCATAACAACAATCTGCGCGACATAACCTTCCGCAGCTCGCAGCCTCTGCCTTTCGGCTGACGGTAGTATTTCTAGACAACGCTTATCTATTGCACAAGAAATGCAAGCGTGAAGGTTTTCGCTTGTGCGCGTGCACGGCATCGGTATCACAATTTCCAGCTCGCATTATTCGGGAACTGGCAATAGCAAGTCAGGGGCGGGCTCGATGAGCTGTGTCGTCATGCTCTCAAAGCCGTCGTTCTTCATGTGATAGAATGTCTTGGCAATGTAGCCGCTTTTCTGGTCCACCCAGAACTTGGCGTGGATTTCCGTCGTTCCCCGCTGGGACGAATAGTCCGCTTCAACGGTGTCGTGAACAGCATCCTCCAGCGTTTCCTTACCACAGACGACGTTCTTTGCGGTCTTGGCGTCTTCGCGCAAACCGTCCTTGGCGTCCGCCTGGTTATTCCTTGTGTCGAGCGCACGAAGCTCGGTCCAGGTCTTTCCCTTGTCCTGCGAGGTGTACATGACATTGTCGTAGGTCAGCACCCAGGGCGAATTTTCTGGCTCGATCATTTCGGTCATCCAATGACCAGCTTCGGTTTGGTGGAAATAGTTGGTTGTGGTCGGGCCGCCCACTATCTCTTGGGTGACATGAATTTTTACAGGCCCGTCGCCATTGCCGTGGATCAGCAATCGGGTGAACCTGTCGCGGCAGTCTTCTGCAAACCCCGGTTGCGGAGCGGCGCACAGAAGGAAAAGCACTGTTGGAAGGATAGCGCGGGTCATTGGAGGCCTCTTTTCTTATGACTTGGGGCAACCTGATACTACATCCGCTCAGCGCGCGAAGAGACGGACGGTGGCGCGGCGCAGTTTCAGGCTGGACTCTTCATACAGAAATTTGACCGAGCGCAGGTCACGCGGGCCGGGCCCCTTCAAGTTGGTTGCCCGCGTGCAATGACCCGGTTCGATCCGGCGGGCGATTTTTACGTCCTGGTGCCCGCCATTGGCGAAACGCACATCGACATCGTAGAAGCGCACCGGGTTTCGGCTGACACAGAGCCTGATTTGCGCGAAGCGGCGTGGGCCGGGTTTAAATATGATGTCATGGTCCAGTCGGTCGGTGACGTTTTTCTTGCCAATCAGCTCCCATGCTCCCGCGGACACTGGAACGGAAACCCCCATGACCATCAACGCACCCAGCACGATTGCGCGGTTCCTCATTTCGTTCTCCTGGTTTTCCTGCCCCGGGAAAGCTACAGGCGCGAGCGCAACCGTGCATGCGACGTTTGTGCGATGCTGATGCGGTTCCTCCATTCCCGCTGAAAAGTTGAAGAAAATCGCCTCGATATCGCACAAACGTCGCATGATCGATCGTTTCGCGCTCCCTAACCTCTCACCTGATAACAGGAGGGATTACGATGGGGCGCGCCGATACTGTAGTTATCCACGACGTGACCTGGATGGGGACGCGATATGAGGTCTTGCTCTCTGCAGAAACGACGGACGGAGCAATGGGTATGTTTCGTTCCGAGGATCAGCCCGGCTTTGGGCCACCTCTGCATGTCCATCACGACGCGGATGAGACGTTCTATGTCCTTGAGGGCGCCGTCGATTTCGCGCGAGCAGACGAACGTCTGACACTGAGAGCTGGAGGGGTAGTGCATATTCCCCGTGGCACGCCGCATGCATTTCGTGTGCGCGGTAAAGGCGTCGCAAAAATGCTCACCGTTCTCACGCCCGGCGGGTTCGAAACATTCTTTGCAGAAGTCGCGGCAGCCGGGCTTGAAGTGCCGCGCGATATTCCGGCCATGCAGCGGATTTCAAAGATGTTTCAGCTTGAATTCGTCGGCCCGCCACTCGGTGCCGAATAGCAGGCACATCGAAACCAGACAGAAGGAAAATACGATGTCCATGAAACGGTCAATTTTCTCAATCGGCGCATCCTTGACTATGGGGATTTTGCTCACCACGGCGCCGGTACAGGCGCAAAATCTGGGATTAACTATCGATCAACTCATCGAGCGGGTTGGCGCCGCGTCGAATGCCGCAGGGGAAACCCTGAGCTTTGAGGAACAGAGATGTGTGGAAAATCCCAAGCCGGGTGACAAAACAAAGACGGTCATCAGTTGCCTGCATCGCCTCGGGGAGGGACGTACGCTGATCACCAATGCCGAGCCGGAAGGGCCGCTTTTGAATATATCCACCCGGCCCTGGGACGGAGGCGAGGGAGGCGCGGGCGCATTGATGATTTCCTGGATCGCTTCGGCGATCAATGGCAGCGAGCCCTCGGTTTGGCGCGATGCTGCCAATAGCCTGGTAAATACAGCCGCCACTGATGGTGTGGGCGGCACCACCATGGAGCGCGTCGACTTTACCGCGCTCGATTCAAACGGAAAACTGACCATTGGGGCCACGGCCAATAGCAGCGCCAGTACACAATAGTGGAGGAAAGAAATGGACCTTTTTACAAGTTTCAGCGGGCGCATTTCGCGCAAGGGCTTCTGGCTCGGTTTTCTGGCACTGGTTGCGGTTGCGGTCGTTGCAGGGGTGGTAATGCTGCAGATTTCACCTGTTGCTGCGGTGGGAATGAACTCGGCCGCGTCCGACAGCATCATGGTGATGCTTGTGCAACTCGCCGTGGCGGCGGCGATCACCTATTTCTGGTCCGCCATTGTCGTGAAGCGGCTTCACGATCGTGGCAAGTCCGCCATGCCATGGGCCATTGTGTTCATCGCGCCGGGCGTTCTCATGCAGGTCATGAGCATTTTCAAGATTGGTTATTCGGCTGAGGAACTGGCCGGTACTCAGATCATGATTCCCGGTATTGGGGCGACGGTGGTGACGTTGGTGACCGTGGCCGTGGGGCTATGGATGATCGTCGAACTGGGGTTCCTCAAAGGCATGCCGGGCAACAACGCCTACGGCCCCAGTCCGCTCAGCCACACACAGGCCACGCAAGCGGTGTAAACCGTCAGCACATCGGCTTTTTTCGCGGAAACAAGTAGGGTGACGCCATCGGCGTCATCCACATCTTTGAGCGGTTTGCCCCAACGGTCAAATCGTGCGTAGGCAATCGCGGCCCTGAACCTTTATTGCCGCTGACGATATTCGTGCGAAACAACTGAAGAAAATCGCCGTGATATCGCACAAACGTCGCATGCGCCGACGTGCCTGCGTTCCTAAACCTTGAAGCAATGAGCCAACCGCTTCGATTCGAGGCGGCGGGAAAACTGTATTCGGGGTGCCCACAGTGCAGAAAAGAAACAACCGAAATGTAAACCGCCGGGTGAGGTCTGCTCGTCGACCCGTTGGCCCTATCCTTCTGGCGCTGATGACGACAACTGCATTGGTTTTCGTCTTACTGCAGACGGCGTTGGCGCAAGAGGTGATCGATGACACCACCGGCACCACCGGTAATGCCTCGGAAACCGTGAATGGCGGCGGTGGCGGTACGCAAACAAGTCCGTGGAATATCGGCGACAGTCTTCTTGTCGGCGAATTCAGCACCGGCACACTGACCATCGAAAATGGCGGTACGGTCAGCAATACGGCCGGCTATATCAGTGCCTTTTCGGGCGGCGCCGGAACGGTGACGGTGACCGGCTCTGGCTCCACTTGGACCAATTCCAGCGAGCTGTATGTCGGCAATGCCGCCGCTGGCACGCTGACCATCGAAGATGGCGGGGCGGTCAGCAATACCTCTGGCGTCATCGGCAACCTTTCGGCCGGCACAGGCTCAGTGAGTGTGACCGGCTCCAGCTCCACCTGGGCCAATTCCGGACTCCTGTGGGTCGGCAACTCGGGCATCGGCACACTGACCATCGCCGATGGCGGATCGGTCAGCAACGGCGATGGTATCATCGGCAACGACTCGGACGGCGTGGGTGCGGTGACAGTAACCGGCGACGGCTCCACTTGGGACAATGCTTCCACCTTGCAGGTCGGCGGCGCCGGTACCGGCACGCTGACGATTGCCGATGACGGTGCGGTGAACGTGAATGCCGGCGCTGGCACCCTCACGATTGCCGATGACGCAGACTCCGCCGGCGCGCTCAATATCGGGGACGGTGCCAGCGCCGGTATTCTCAATGCCGCCACCGTCACTGGCGGCTCCGGCACCGCCACCCTCAACTTCAAGCACACCGACACGGATTATTTTTTCACCAATGATGGCACCAGCGCCGGCGCGGCCATCGATATCACCGGCACCGTGGCGGTCAATCACACCGCCACCGGCACGACGACGCTGACGGGTACCAACACCTACTCCGGCGGCACCATTGTCAATTTCGGCACGCTGACTGTCGATGGCGGCTCCATCACCCACACCTCCGCCGACCTGATAGTCGGGGCGTTCAGCGGCAACGATGGTGCATTGTCGATTGAGAGCGGCGGATCGGTCAGTAACCACGAAGCCGGAATCGGCTACGCCGCAGGCAGCGAGGGCGCGGTGAGTGTGACCGGCGCCGGCTCCACCTGGACCAATTCCGGGACCCTCTATGTCGGTCTCGCGGGTTCTGGCACCTTGACCATTGCTGATGGCGGCTCAGTGAGCAATACGGCGGGAACTGTCGGTTTTGTTTCAGGTGCGATCAGTGCGGTGACAGTCACCGGAGCGGGTTCAAGTTGGTCGAATTCAAGCGATCTATATGTCGGTGAAAGCGGCACCGGCACGATGAACGTCGAAGACGGCGCCACGGCCTCTGTCGGCGATGATGTCATGCTTGGCTTTGACGCGACCGGGAACGGTACTCTGGCTGTAGACGGTACCGGAAGCGAACTGGATGTAACGGACGCCTTCGTGGTCGGGCGGGCCGGGACAGGCGTGTTGACGGTGCAAAATGGCGGCACTCTGACCGGCAACTATAGCTATGTCGGCAATAGTTCCGGCGCTACGGGCACAGCAACAATTGCTGGTAGCGGTTCTTCTTGGACGCTCATAGGCGATCTTTACATTGCCGAACAAGGCACAGGGACGATGTCCATAGCTGATGGCGGCACGGTCTCGAATGCTGTCAGCTATATTGGCTATGACTCTGGTTCTGTCGGCGCGGTGACGGTGACGGGTGCGGGATCGACCTGGACGAATAACAACACCCTTTATGTCGGCGAGGATGGCGACGGCACGCTGACAATTTCCGATGGTGGCAGGGTTTCGGCAACTGGCGGTGTTGAGATAGCGTCAGCCAGTGGAGGATCAGGCGTTATCAATTTTGGCGCGGCGGAGGGTGATGCGGCTGTCGCAGCAGGTACGCTGGATACGTCCGACGTTGTCTTTGGCAGCGGCAATGGCGAGCTTGTGTTCAATCATACCAACCCTGCATATGATTTTGATGCGGCAATTTCCGGCTTTGGATCGAACGAATTTTTCGCGGGTGTCACGAACCTGACCGCCGACTCTTCCGGGTTTACCGGAGAGACCGTCGTTTCCGGCGGCAGTCTTTACGTAAACGATTCCCTCGGTGGAACGGTCTATGTCGACGACGGCTCGCTTGGCGGCAGCGGCACGGTGGGAGCGCTGACGGTCAATTTCGGCGGCAATCTGACGCCGGGAAACTCCATCGGTACGTTGAATGTCGCCTCGGCCATGTTTGCTGTAGGTTCCACCTACACCGTCGAACTCAACGACGGCGGTTTCGTTGCCGGGACCAACAGCGACCTGCTGAAAGCCAGCGGTACGGTGATGATCAATGGCGGCACGGTGCATGTAACGCCCGAGAACGGGACGGATGACGGTTCGACCTATACGCCGGGTACCTACACCATCGTCACGGCGGGCAGCGTGACTGGAACGTTCGACAGCGTGACAGACGATTATGTCTTCCTCGATTTCACCGACAGCTATGACGCGGCCAATGTCTATCTGACCTTCGAGCAGGTCATCTTCTTCTCCGATATTGCACGGACGCCGAACCAGCAGGCCGTTGCACCCGTTCTGGAGGATCTGGGCAACGGCAACGCGGTCTACGACGCGCTGATCGGGCTCGTCGGCAACGAAGTGGATGCCCGGGCCGCGTTCGATAGCCTGACCGGCGAGGTTCATGCCTCGGCGCAGACGGCATTGCTCGAAGACAGCCGTTTCCCGCGCGAGGCGGCGATGGACCGGTTGCGCGTGGCGCTCGGCGGTGTTGGGGCTGATAGCAGCGCCCAGATCGAGGATCGGATTTCCGAGAGCTTTGGCCTGTGGGGCCAGGGTTTCGGCTCCTGGAGCCGGTGGAACAGCGACGGCAACGCCGCCGCCTTGGACCGCACCATCGGCGGGTTCCTGATGGGCGGCGATGCGCTGGTCTGGGACAATGCGCGCTTCGGTATGCTGGGCGGCTATTCCCGCACACACTTCAGCGTCGATGATCGGTTTTCCTCGAGCACGGCCGATACCTACACGCTGGGCGCCTACGGCGGCGGCGAATGGGATGCTTTCACCCTGACCGGCGGGCTAGCTCATAGCTGGCACAGCCTTGATACATCGCGATCGGTGGCTTTTACCGGGTTCTCGGACAGTCTCTCGGCATCGTACAGCGCCCGGACCCTGCAAACCTGGGGCGAGGCGGCTTACAGCATCGAGACAGGTGCTGCCCGGTTCGAACCGTTTGCCAATCTCGCCTATGTGAACCTGTCGACCGATGGCTTCACCGAGACCGGTGGTGCTGCGGCGCTGACCGCGGATTCCAACACCGTTGATGCAACCTTCACCACCCTTGGCCTGCGCGCCGAAACTGCTGTCAGCTTGGGCGACGCAGATGCCATGCTGTGCGGCATGCTGGGCTGGCGGCACGCTTTCGGCGGCGCGCCCACCTCGCAAATGGCTTTCGCTTCGGGTGGCGATGCCTTCACCATTGCAGGCGTGCCGCTGGCGCAGGACAGTCTGGTGCTGGAGGCCGGGTTCGACGTGAACCTGACCGATAAGGCCACGCTGGGGTTTGCCTATGGCGGCCAGTTCGGCTCCGGCGTTCAGGATCATTCCGCCAGTCTCAGCCTGAATGTACATTTCTGATCGCCGGCGCCGCTGTCGGCGCTCGCCTGCACAAAACTGCGCCCGCCGTCCCAGACCTCAGGCGGCGGGTGTCTTTCCTTTAAAGACATGAAGATCATCACCATGCCCAGTATGAGATCCGGCATTGCCGCCATTACCGCACTCTCCAGGCGTGACATTCAACGTGCGCTTGAACAGCCGTGTCATATGGCTTTGATCGGAGGATCCGCTGGCTGCGGCGATGACCTTCAAGGGCAGGTCCCTGCGGGAAAGTTGTTCTTTTGCGTGGTCCAGACGCTGTTGCAGCACATAGGCGTAGGGTGGGCGGCCAAATTCCCGGTGGAACCGCCGACTGAAGTGGAACACGCTCAACCCCACAAGGGAGGCGAGTTCGGAAAGCGACAGGCTCGTCCCGATGTTCTCATCAATGTAGTCCATGAGCAGCCTGCGTTGTGCCTGTGACAGACCGTCATTCTGTTCCTTTGGCTGGAATCTGATGGTGGCATAGCTGCGCAGGATGTGCACAGCCATCTGGCAACGCAGCGCCTCCACATAAAGCGGGCCGCCAAGGCCTTTTTCACAGGCCTCAGTTGCAAGGCGCTGGATCATCTCTGTCAGAATTACGTCCTGCGCCGCCAGGCTGGCCTTCAGCTCTATCTCCGCAATGTCCCGTTCAAAGGCCTCTTCAGCGGTGCGCGCAAACGCGTCGAAGGGCATGTAGATGTGCAGAGCCTCGATCGCCGCGTCCCATCGCCAATGCGAGGTCTCGGAGCGGGTCATCACTGAAACGCTACCTGGACCGACAGACGCGCTTTCCCACGCGCTGCCGTTGTGGCGCCAGTTGATCGTCTCCTGAACCTGGTAGGCAACAACCGCAAAATCGGTCAGCCCCGGGCGCTGATCTCCTGAGGCGGGGTGCGGTAGCGCATTACCTTGATGCCGCTCTAGCCGAGCGGCGTGCTGTCGATGACGAGTTCACCCACCATCCACTGTGGCAGGTCTTCGGGGCAAATGGCGCGGTCCACCTTCTCCTCACGTTGCGGGTGCACGTTACCCATGCGGGTTTTGAAAGGGCGTCATTGCACGGCCCCCGACGATGCCAGCAAAACTGTGTAGAGGCTGCTGCTGGCGGTGATGTAGAGCCGGTTGCGCTTCGGCCCGCCAAATGTCAGATTCGAGACCTCCTCCGGAACGAAGATCTTGCCGATCAGGGTCCCGTCCGGGTGGTAGACGTGCACGCCTTCTCCGGTCGATGTCCAGATGCGCCCCTGCGCATCCAGCCGGAACCCGTCAAACACACCGGCCTCACAGGTGGCGAAGACTTCGCCTCCTTTAAGTTTGTCACCCTCGACACGGAAGGCGCGGATGTGGCGCGGGCCGTCGGGATAGCGCGTGCCGCCGGAATCCACGATATAGAGAATGCTCTCGTCCAGCGAAAAGGCGAGGCCATTGGGGCAGACGAAATCCGTCGCCACCCGCGTCACCTCTCCGGTTGCGGAGATGCGGTAGACATGCTGCCCGTCCTGTTCGGGCTCGGCGGCGAAACCTTCATAATCGGTTTCGATGCCATAGGTCGGGTCTGTGAACCAGATGGAGCCATCGGACTTCACCACCACGTCATTGGGGGAGTTGAAGCGCTTGCCTTCATAGCGGTCCGCCAGCACGGTGAGGCCTCCGTCGAGTTCGATCCGGGTCACCGAGCGTGTGCCGTGATTGCACATGACCAGACGGCCTTCCCGGTCGAGCGTGCTTCCATTGGTGTAGGCCCCAAGGCCCGAGCGGTGGTCGCCCACAGCGCCGGTGAGTTCGTCATAGCGCAGCCGCCGGTCATTCGGAATGTCGCTGAAGATCACAGACCGCCAAAGGGCCGAATAGACCGGCCCTTCGGTCCAGCGCCCACCGGTCCAGAGTTTCTCCACCGGTTCGGCAAGCTGCACCGAGCGTTTGAACCGGGCGTCACAGATTTCATAGCTGCTGTCGTTCATGGTCTATTCCTGTCATCGACAAGTATGCTACAAAATAAATAGCACGTCATCATATCAATTGCTATGGAAATTATAGCATGCAGCAGAAAAGCAAAACGCCCATCCCCAAGCCCGGCCAGCCCGTGCGCGGATCGCGATCCGGCGCGCCGGTGATGGCCCTGTTCGATCTTCTTGGGCGACGCTGGGCCATGGGCGTGTTGTGGTCGTTGGCGGAAGGCGGCCCGACAACGTTTCGCGGCCTGCAGGAACGGTGCGAAACCATTTCGCCCGCGGCGCTGAACCAGCGGCTGAAGGAGTTGCAGGAGGCGATGCTGGTGCATCGGGTGCCGGAGGGCTATGCGGCAACGCCGCTCGGTCTTGCCATCTATGACAAACTCGTGCCGTTGGGGGCTCTGGCTAAGGAATGGGGCAGGGCGCTTGAGGTTGGGGGAGGCGATGAGGCACATGATTCCGCTCTCGGTCAGTCCGCCTCCCGCAAGTGATCATTTCCCGACGGCGACTATGGTTCCTTGACCCAGCGCGCAGAGTATTTTTTGCGCACCTTCGATCGAATAGATCTCGCAACGGCAGACAGCTTGGCGCCGCCCGACGCTTTGGGCTTCCGCCCTTGCTTCAAGACGGCTGCCTTTCGCAGGCTTGAGGTGACCTGCTCCGC
>NZ_BAMP01000041.1 GCF_000615975.1 Nitratireductor aquibiodomus NL21 = JCM 21793
TCCCGCCGCAACGGTCGCCATCCAGTTCGCGCTCAGCCGCGGCATGATCTGCCCGCGGGTGTAATCCGCGCGCAACTTCTCTCCAGCGTCGAATTCCGCCCGGGTCAGAAAGGGCTCGCCGTTGCGTGTCCGCCGGCGCGCCAGTTGCGCAAGCGGAGATTCACTGAGTGTCGCCGAAACGATCTCCTTCTCAGTTCCCTGCTGCAGAACCCTGCGTTCAATCTCCCAATGCTGGCTCCTGAAAGGATCCCGGCGCGCTGCCAGCCGCCGCGCGCAGGCGACACCTGCTGCACTCAACGCGACCCTGCCCTCACTGCAGCGCAGGAGATCATCCTTCTCCAGCGCTCCCAGCAAGGTAAGAGATACCGAAACCGTGCCCCGCTCACCGCCGTCGAGCAGCACGCATCCCCCTTCGCGCCGCGCTGTTGCCAGGCCGGCCCCTTCTGCAGAAACCGCAGGCAGCGCCGGCGTTCGCGCGCATGGCGCACCTCTTCCTTGAATGCAGCCATGTCAACGCAGCTCCATGTTGCGGAACGCCGCGGCAGTGATGCGTTCCGTCATCAAAACAATCCGGTCGAACTCCTCGTCGTCACGCATGTCCTCGATGATATGGCAGGCGTACTGGACCGTGGTTCTGTCGCGCCCGAAGCCGCGCCCCACCTCGGTCATGTTGAGCCCAAGAACCACGTGCGCAGCGTACATGCCGATCTGCCGCACGCGCGTCACGCTGGTCGAAGAGCGCCGTGTTTCGCGCAGCTCACGCCCACTCACGTTGAAGAGTGCGGCAACGATGTCGAGAACACATTCGCAAACCTCCCCGACACGCTCCTCCGCAACCGGGCTCAAACGGCGATGCAGCATTGCGGATGACTGTTCTCCAGGCGTTGCGATCCGCCCTTCTCTTTGTTCCGATGATTTGGCAGCGTTTGAATGCACAGGCTTTATCCCTTCACAGGAAAGAGGAATAAATTCTTATACCTAGACATCCACACCCGGGAACAAATTACGAACAGATAATCCGCTAAAATCCTGCAAAGGTTTGAAATCGCGGAAGAAGTAAAGCCGGCCTGCAATTTTCAGCACTGGTTTATCCCCGCCCCGCCAGAGGCCCGCATAGTTGTCGCTCACGACAAAAAGGGTTGAGCATGACATCGATAAAGCAGGAGAGCCTGGCCTTCCGCGAAGCCAAGCGGCAGCGCTACGAGAACGCGCGGCAGACAGCAGCGCTGTTCCTGACGGGCGGACTGGATCTGCAAAAGGCGCAGCAAAGCTCGGGCGCCGAGCGCATCAACATTCTTCGTCGCCTAAGACGGCTGA
Source organism: Nitratireductor aquibiodomus NL21 = JCM 21793 (assembly GCF_000615975.1). Lineage (GTDB taxonomy): Bacteria > Pseudomonadota > Alphaproteobacteria > Rhizobiales > Rhizobiaceae > Nitratireductor > Nitratireductor aquibiodomus. The sequence goes on from NZ_BAMP01000041.1 coordinate 1,318, forward strand.
TGGAGCGCGAGCGTCTGAAGGGTGCGCGCAATCACTGGAGCTACGACCTCAACCGCCACATAGCTCTCAGCCAGGCGCTCAAGCGCCTGGCGTCGAACGAGGCGCAAAACGTTCCGCTTCACCATTGAACGGCGATGGGCAACCGCACGGCCTGCCCACATCGTGAGATGTTGGCCGGGAACATAAAAGAAGCGGCGCAGATTGCGCCGCCTCGGAGAAAATTACTCTGACGCCTCGCCGCGCCAAACGCTATTTTTCCTTGCGCTTGCGTCCTAAGCCCATCTGCTTGGCAAGTTTCGAACGTGCCACGGCATAGCTCGGAGCGACCATGGGGTAATTGGCATCCAGACCCCATTTTTCCCGGTACTGCTCCGGCGTCATGCTGTAATGCGTCATCAGATGGCGCTTGAGCGACTTGAACTTTTTCCCGTCCTCAAGACAGATGATATAGTCTTCATGCACGGAGCGTTTCGGATTTACAGCCGGCTTCTGCTTTTCAGCAGGCGGAGCTTCCGGAGTGCCACTCACTCGACCGAGCGCTGCATGAACGTCCGCAATCAAATTGGAAAGTTCGGATGCAGGAACAGGATTGTTGCTGACATAAGCAGCAACGACGTCTGCGGTCAGTTCAATAAGAGTATCATCGTTTTTTACAGAATCTTCGTTCATTTCGTTACCTTGCCCCAACGTAAATTCAAAACCACAACCTCATGCCGCCAGTGATGAGGTGTCTGTAGGAATCTTTAGTTCTTCAGGCATTTTTTGATCGATTCCCGACAAGCCGCAATCATATCGTTCTTTTCCTCCGGCCGGTCAACTCACAATTTCAAATTAATACTATCAGAACGCGAAATCAGATTGTTTATCCCATCTCAAAAATTCGAAATTCATTCCAAAAATCAGATAAGTTTGATCTTAAACTGAGGGCTAATCTAAGTCGACCTTATCAATTTTTCCGCGCATTGCGTAACAATCGGAGACTGTAGCGCGCGGAGAAGCGATTGCACGCACGCGAAACGTACGAAACCACACCGGTCCGCGTCTTTCGTTCGGGAAGAGACGTCATGAAAAATTGAAAAAGAATACTGGAAGAAAAACTTTCTCTATTCTTCTTCACTTCTTCTATCTTCGCCCGGAAGCGAACCGGCGCTTTGAGGAGTTGCCATCTCGTCGTGTACCGACTGCCCCCAGAGCCTGTAGCCTGCCGCATAGGCGGCCTTGGCCAGAAGGTGTGCAGATATCGGCGCGGTAAGCAGAAAGAAAACCACCGCCGCCAGCGCACGCGTCACGATGGCCTGGTCCTGCGCAAAGATTGCCAGCGCGATAAGCATGAGCCCCGATCCGAGCGTCCCGGCCTTGGATGCCGCATGCATGCGCGTGTAAAGATCGGGCAATCTCAAAATGCCGATCGCAGCGATCAGTGTGAAGGCTGCGCCAATAATGATGAGCAGGCCCGTAAGTATGTTGAACACGTCGCCCATCACTGCTCCTTGTCGCCGTAAATGCCCAGCGTATCGCGCTTTACGAACTCCTGCTCATACCGACGGCTGAGAACGAAGCGGGCAAACGCCACCGTTGCGAGAAAGCCGACGAGCCCCAGAGCGATGGCGATATCAAGATAAAGCGTGAACCCGGTGCGAATGCCGATCACCGCTATGAAGCCGATGGCGATGGTCACCAGCATATCAAGGGCAAGAACGCGGTCCGGCAGGCTCGGTCCCACCAGAACACGAACAACCGTCAGCAGAAAAGACAGGCTCAGCAATGCGAGCGCAATAAACTCGGCAAAGACGAGAAATTCTTCACTGGCGCTCATCGAAACGCTCCATGATCTTTCGTTCAAAACCTTCGGCAATGTCACGCCGAAGTTCATCAGGGTCGGAGCAGTCTATGGCATGGACATAGAGAAAGCGGCGATCCTCCGAAACGTCGACAGACAGGGTTCCCGGCGTCAGCGTGATCAGGTTTGCCAGAAGCGTAATCTCGAAATCCCGGTCGACCTTGAGCGGATAGGCAAAGATGCCGGGTTTCAGGTCCATTTTCGGCGACAGGACGAGAAGAGCGACCCGCCAGGCCGATAGCACCAGTTCGTAGAGAAAAAGAAGCGCGAGCGAGACCACCCGCATGCTGCGCGCAAAATACCCCAGCGACCCGACCTGTTCGCGGATAAGGTAAAGCGCAGCGGCACCGAGGAGAAAACCGAAAATGAAATTCGGCAGGGTGAAGGAACCGCTCACCGCGGTCCAGATCAGCGCCAGAATGATGTTGATCAGGGACAGTCTCATTGCGCTGCCTCCGCTGGAAACACCGCACCAATATAACCCGATGCATCCAGAAGCCCGGCAGCGGCAGCCTCGGCCACCTGGATGAACGGTTCCGGATAAACGCCAAGCAGGATAATCGGGACGCACAGCAGGGTCATTGAGGCGTATCCATAGCCGGGGGCGCCCGCAACCACCTCATCGGAAGGAGCCTCCTGTGGCCTGTTGCGCCAGATCGCCAGGATATAGACGCGCCCGAGGGCGATCGTGGTCAAAAGCCCCGTCAGCAGAATGGCGAAGGAGAGCCAGGGCCAGCCCGCTTCCAGCGAAGCCCGTACAAGCAGCACTTTCGGCCACAGACCGGATGCCGGCGGCAGCCTGCCACGGCAAGCATGAGAACAAGCGCGAAAGCCCCCATCGCCGGATAGGCACGGTAGAGCCCGCCCAGTTCATGCAGCGAATAGCTCCCGCCAAGCTCCTTGATCACGCCGGCCAGAAGATAAAGCGCCGTCATCGCCAGAACGGAATGGAACGCATAGAGGATCGTCCCCGTCAGTCCCGTCTCGGTTCCCAATGCGAGCCCCGCAAGCATCACACCGACGCCGGAAATCACCACGAAGCCCAGAACGCGGCGAATATCCGACTGCGCGATCGCGCCCATGATGCCGAGCACCATCGTGCCGGCAGCCACCCAGGCGATGACGCCGGAAAGCTCCGCCCGCTCAATGGGGAACAGCATCACCAGAACGCGCAGAAGCGCATAAACGCCAACCTTGGTCAGCACACCGCCAAACAGCGCCGCCGTGACGATGCGAGGGGTGTGATAGGAGCAGGAAGCCAGAAATTGACGGGGAACGCGGCGGCCTTCATGCCGAACGCAAGCAGGTAAAGGACGCTCAGCGTCATCAGTGGCCCGGTCTCGCGCATGGCACCGGCCCTGCGCGCAATGTCGGCCATGTTGAGTGTTCCGAACGTACCGTAAAGATAGGCGGTCGCGGTCAGGAACAGCGTCGTGCCAACCAGGTTCAGAATGGCGTATTTGGTTGCGCCGTCGAGCTGTCGGTCGGTCGATCCGAGGATCAGAAGACCGAAGGACGAGATCAGAAACACCTCGAACCAGACATAGAGATTGAAAATGTCGCCCGTCAGAAATGACCCGCCGACACCCGCCATCAGAAGCATCAGGAACGGGTAGAAGCCGTAGCGACGGCCGGTCGCGCCAATGTCCCTCATCGCATAGAGCGCGCAGACAGTCGCGACCAGCGTCGCGACAAAGGCAAGCGACGCGCCAAGCGCATCCGCGGTAAAGGATATGCCGAAGGGCGGCAGCCAGCGCCCCATCGTCATCACCTGCGGCCCGTCCGCCAGCACCTGCAGAAGGAGTGCCGCATTCGCAGCCAGCGTCAGGAGCAGCCCAGCAATGGCAATGCCCGCATGCAGCCGGGTTTCGTGACGAACCATGAGCAGCACGGCGCCGAAGAGGATCGGCACCCCGATCGGGGCCACCAGCATCCAGTCGCCCAGCACCGTCGGCTCTGTCACCATTGCGTTGGAAATATCGATCGTTTCAGCGGCCATCGGTGTCTCAGTATCCAAGCGGGGGCATCGGCTCACCCTCGGGTTCGGCAACGCGCATACCGTCCGTGTCGTCGGTTCCCAGTTCCTGATAGGCGCGGAATGCCAGCACCAGCAGGAAGGCGAAGAGCGAGAACGAGATCACGATCGCCGTCAGGACCAGCGCCTGCGGGAGCGGATTGGCGGTGGCGATCTCCGGTGTCTGCAATGCCTCGGGAATGATCGGCGGAACCTCGCGCATCAGCCGGCCAGCCGTGAAGATGGACAGGTTCACCGCATTGCCGAAGATCGATACCCCCAGGAGAATGCGAATGATGTGCTTTGACAGCATGAGATAAATGGCAACAGCAAAGAACACGCTGACCACAAAGGAGAGGGCGACTTCCATTATCCATGCTCCCTTTCTTCAAGGGCGAGCGCAATCGAGGTGATCGAGCCGAGGACGACGAGGTAAACGCCGATGTCGAAGAACAGAACCGTGGAGAGGTCCACGGGGACACCGAGAACGCTCACCTTGGCCCAGAGCCCTGTCATGAAGGGTACGTCGAAGGCGAAGGACAGCCATCCCGAAATCGCCGACACCAGCAATCCGAACCCCGAGATCGCCATGGGGTGGAAATAGAGTGCGCGGCGCACTGGTGAAACGCCGCAGGCAATACCGTAGATCGCGAAGGCCGACGCAGCGATCAGCCCTCCGATAAACCCGCCCCCCGGCTCATTGTGTCCGCGCAGAAGCACAAACACGGAGAACAGGATCATCAGGCTTGTAAGATAGGGGGCGACGGTTCGGAAGATCAGTGTGCGCATATCTCACCGCTCCTCTTTGTTGTCGGCCAGCGGCTTCACACTGCGGATGCGCACCAGGGCCAGAATGGCAAGGCCGGCGATCATCACCACGGCGATCTCGCCCAGCGTATCCGTTCCGCGGAAATCGACGAGGATCACGTTGACGATGTTGCGGCCATGGGCGATCACGCGGGAATATTGCGAGAAGAAATCGCTGAGTTCGGTGTTGAACGGCACCTGCGTCACGCGCAGCAGCATCAGCCCAGTGCCGCACCGCACGTTCCGGCCACGGCAATGTCGAGCAGCTTTTCGCCCGTCGGACGATGATCGGTCGGCGACAGGCGCAGACGCGTCATCACCAGGGCCAGAATGACCACGGAAAGCGTCTCCACCATGAACTGGGTAAAGGAGAGATCGGGAGCGCCAAGCAGCATGAAAATCAGCGCGACCGCAAATCCCTGAATACCGAGGGAGACAATGGCGGTCAGCCGGTCTCGCGCATAGATCACCGCTCCAAGCCCGATCAGTGCAATCAGCAGAACGGTCCATTCATAGAACGGCATTCTTGGAAACTGCGGTGCTGCGGGCCATTCATCGTAAAGCCCCATGGGGATCAGAACAGCGACGGCGACAGCGACGAATGTCGCCGTCATGTAATAGTCGAGGCGGCCATTCTGGATGATGTTGGTCACGCGGAAAGACAGGCGCGTCAGGCCGCGCATCACCTGGTCGAAGCCCTTGTCCGGTCCCCAGCCGATGGCGGCGAGAATGCCGGCCATGGTGGAACGCCCCTGCCCCAGCATGATGAAAACCAGAATGCCCAGCGCCACGGTTAACACCGAGAGTGCGAGCGGCAGGCCGATATGCGGCACGGTCGAGATCGTCACCGTTACGGGCTCGCCGAGAACGGCCGTCGACATCGGGCTGCTGACGAGTTCGTGGCTCACGCCTGAAAGCAGGGCCGAGATCAGCCCCAGTCCCGCCAGAACGAGTGGCCCGAGCCAGAGCAGGATCGGCCCTTCATGCGCATGTTTGGGCGTTTCAGTCTTCGCGCCGAGGAACGGTTTCAGCGCCACGGCAAAGCCGATGGCGAACATCAGGCCGTTGCCGGCGAGCGCCACCAGTGTCAGCAGCGTGGTCCAGCCATCGGCAAAACCGAGACCGGCGTAAATTTCCTCCTTGCGAGGAAGCCGAAAAACAGCGGAACGCCACCCATCGACGCGGCAGCCAGAACCGCAGCGGCAAAGGTGACCGGCATCGCCTTGCGCAGGCCACCCAGTTTCGTGATGTCGCGGGTGCCCGATTCATGATCCACCAGGCCCGCCACCATGAAGAGTGCGCCCTTGAACATGGAATGCGCCACCAGGTAGAGCACCGCCGCCTCAACGGCCTTCTCCGAACCCACACCCGTCAGCATGACAAGCAGGCCGAGCGAGGCCACAGTGGTATAGGCCAGCATCAGCTTCAAATCCGTCTGACGCACCGCCAGAAGCGTGCCGACGAGCAGCGTGGTACCGCCAAAGATGGGCAGGATCGTCTCCCATGCCGCAGTGTCGCCGAGCACCGGATTGAGGCGCATCAGGAGATAGACACCGGCCTTCACCATCGTGGCCGAGTGCAGATAGGCCGAAACGGGCGTCGGCGCTTCCATCGCGTTGGGAAGCCAGAAGTGGAACGGGAACTGCGCCGATTTCGTAAACGCGCCGCCAAGAACCAGGACCAGCGCAGCCATGTAAAGAGGTGCATCGCGCAGCGCGCTTTCGCTTGCGAGCAGCGCCGACATGGAGGTAACGCCCGTAGCGCTCCAGATCACCAGAAGGCCGGCCAGAAGCGAAAGCCCGCCAAGCCCCGTCACCACAAGCGCCTGCAGTGCTGCACGCCTGGAGGCTTCCCGTGAATGATCGAAGCCGATCAGCAGGAACGATGTGATCGAGGTCAATTCCCAGAAAACGAACAGGGTCAGGAAGGAATCGGCCACCACAAGGCCCAGCATGGACCCCATGAACATCAGGATGAACGAGAAAAAGCGCCCCTGATGTTCATGTCCCTTCAGATAACCACCCGCATAAAGCACGATCAGCGCGCCGATACCCGTGATCAGCAGCGCAAACGTGACGGAAAGACCGTCGAGAAACCAGGAAAAATCGACCGACAGGCTCGGGATCCACACATAGCCCCCGGTCAGCGTCTCTCCACTGGAGATCGTTCCGACAAAGCCAGTGAAATGCAGAAAGATGAGAGCGGGGGCCAGGGCCAGCACCCATGCCGCGTTGTGTTTCAGCGCTTTTGTCAGCACTGGTGCGATGGCGGCGGCTGCAAACGGCAGCAACAGAGCGAGAAATGTCAGCCACTGGCCGTCTGCCGTCATGAACTCTCCCCAACTAAATTCGTGTTTCAGGACACGTTTGAAAAACTTACGGTGACATAAACACTCGCCTCAGGCACCACAAGGCGTAAACCGACCTGTAAAGCGCGATGAAACGCCGCCATTCACAGGAGATTGCACAGCTTAAACCACCCATCACGCCAGATGCAAAACCCGTTCACCGGATATGTCCCGGTTCCCGAAGCCGCCTGAAAAACACAACAGGCCATTGCCATGCCCCATTCGGTCGGGACATGTATGGAGCAATCCCTGCGGCGCATCCCGCGCGCCTCCTGCAGATATCCACAAGGTAACCTCATGACTTCCAGACCGTTCGCCACGGACGCAAAAGCCCCCTCGCCCCGCGCGCATCCCGTAAAAGACACGCGTCACGGCATCGAGCGCACGGATGAATACGCGTGGATGCGCGCCGAGAACTGGCAGGAGGTCCTGCGCGACCCGAGCCTTCTCGCCGACGACATCCGCGCCCATCTCGAAGCCGAGAATGCCTATCAGGCAGCGCTCATGGCCGATACGGAAGCCTTGCAGAAAACACTCGTTGCCGAGATGCGCGGCCGCATCAAGGAAGACGAAACCTCGGTACCGGCCAGAGACGGCCCCTATGCCTATGCCGCAGGCTTCCACACCGGCGGCGAATATCCCCGCTTCTTCCGCCTGCCGAGCGCGGGCGGCACTGAGGAGACCCTGCTCGACGGCGACCGGGAAGCCGAAGGCAAAAGCTATTTCCGCGTCGGCGGCGTCGATCATTCACCCGATCACAGGCGTCTCCTGTGGGGCCATGACGACAAGGGCTCTGAACTCTACACGATCAGCGTGCGCGACCTCGCCACCGGCGAAGACCTAGCCGACACGGTCGCCGAGACCGGCGGCGGCGGTGTGTGGGATGCGGCAAGCGACGGCTTTTTCTACACCCGCCTTGATGAAAACCACCGCCCCTCGAAAGTGTTCTTCCATCGCGTCGGCGCAAACCCCGACGAGGATCGCCTGGTCTATGAGGAGACCGATCCGGGCTTCTTCGTCGGCGTCTCCGGCAGCCGCACACAGGAATGGGTCTACATTTCCGCCCATGACCACGAAACGTCGGAGTGCCACATCCTGCCGGCGAATGATCCCGAAGCCGCGCCGCGCCTGATCGCCCCACGCGAGACCGGCCTTCAGTATGATCTTGAAGAAGGCGGCGACATCTTCTTCATCCTCACCAATGCGGACGGCGCCAGGGATTTCAAGATCGTCACCGCGCCGGCCAGCGATCCCTCGCGCGAAAACTGGCAGGATATTGTGCCCCACGAGCCCGGCCGCCTGATCCTCGCCATCATGCCTTCGCCGATTACCTCGTCCGTCTCGAGCGCAAGGACAGTCTGCCGCGCATCGTCATCCGCGACCGCCACGATGGTTCGGAGCATACCATCGCCTTCGACGAAGAGGCCTATTCGCTGGGCCTTCAGGGGTCCTACGAATACGAAACCGATACGCTCCGCTTCTCCTATTCCTCGATGACCACGCCGGAGCAGGTCTTCGACTACGACATGCGCACCCGCACCCGCACGCTCCTGAAAACGCAGGAGGTGCCGTCCGGTCACAATCCGGATGACTATGTCACGCGCCGTCTGATGGCCCCGGCTCCCGATGGCGAACTGGTGCCGGTGTCCCTCGTCTATCGCAAGGGCATCGTGCTCGACGGCTCCGCCCCCTGCCTGCTCTACGGCTACGGCGCCTACGGCATGGCGATGCCCGCCTCCTTCAGCACCAACTGCCTGTCGCTGGTCGATCGCGGCTTCGTCTACGCCATCGCCCATATCCGCGGCGGCAAGGAAAAGGGGTACGTCTGGTACGAGGACGGGAAACGCGAGAAGAAGGTCAACACGTTTACCGATTTCATCGCCGCCGCCCGTCATCTGGTGGCCGAGGGCTATACCAGCCACGACCGCATCGTCGCCGAGGGCGGCTCGGCCGGCGGCATGCTCATGGGTGCGGTTGCGAATATGGCGCCGGAAGCGTTCGGCGGCATTGTCGCCGCCGTGCCCTTCGTCGATGTGCTCAACACCATGCTCGACGACACGCTGCCGCTCACCCCGCCTGAATGGCCCGAATGGGGCAATCCAATTGCCGCGCGCGAGGATTACGACACCATCGCGGCCTATTCGCCCTACGACAATGTGGGCGCGAAGGACTATCCGCCCATTCTGGCGCTTGCCGGTCTCACCGACCCGCGCGTCACCTACTGGGAACCGGCTAAATGGGTTGCAAGGCTGCGTGATCGCAAGGGCGGCGACCACCCGGTCCTGCTGAAGACCAATCTCGATGCTGGACACGCCGGAGCCTCGGGCCGCTTTTCGCGGCTCGAGGAAAAGGCGCTCACCTATGCCTTCGTGCTAAAAGTTACCGGGACGATGGATAGCCATTAGGCCTCGCAGGCACCGCCTTCAGATAGGCGGCAATCGCCTCGCGGTCTTCCCTGGAAAGCCGGGCCATGTTCTTCTGGACGGAGACCATGGCCCCGCCGACCGAATCGAACTCCGGCGTAAACCCGCTCTCCAGATAATAGGCGATGTCGCCAGCCGACCAGGAATCGATCCCGCCATCGCCAGAGGTGACGTTGGGCACGACCCCCTCGCCTTCCGCCGACACGGTTCCGGCAAGCCACTGGTCGTAAAGCTGCCCGCCGGCAAAATTCCGCGGCGTGTGGCATTCGCCGCAATGGCCTGCCCCCTCCACTAGATATTGTCCGCGCTTTTCCGCCTCCGAAGCGTCGGAACCAAGCGCGAGCACCGGCGCGTCATGCATGAAGGCGAGCTTCCAGAGCCCGATGCCCCGGCGCATTGTGAAAGGGAAGGAGAGTTTATGCTCTCCCGCATCACCTTCCACTTCCGGCAGCATCTTCAGGAAGGCAAAGAGGTCGCTCACATCCTGCGCCGTCATCCTTGCATAGGAAGGATAGGGGAATGCAGGGTAGTAGTGCTCGCCCGCAGGAGAAACGCCGTGCAGCATCGCATTGGCGAAATCCATATCGCTCCACCTGCCAATGCCGTCCTCAGGATGCGGCGAGATGTTGGGTGCGACAAAGGTCCCGAAATCGGACTTCAGTTCCACCCCGCCCGCAAGCTCCAGCCGCGCATCGCCGTCAGCCCCGGGGCGGGCATGGCACGAGGCACAGCCGCCGGCCCAGAAAACCTGTTCGCCACGCGCCACGTCCGGCGCTTCAAGCGCGCCAAGTGCCCCGGCCTCCAGTGAGGTCGGAGCGCTCAGCATCCATAACGCCACTCCACCGCCCGCGATGGCCACGAGAGCGGTGGTCAGCAATGTCTTCTTCATGACAGCTCTAAATGTCCCGGGTCAGTTGTTCTGCACGCGGAAATTCTCGTGGCAGCTCTTGCAGTTTCCGAAGACGGGCCCGATCGCAGCCTGGAAGGCGGCAAGGTCGGCAGGACCGTCTTTGCCGGAGGCTTCAACGGCAGCCGCCGTGTCGGTCATGTACTTGTCGAGCGCGGCCTGAAAGCCTCTGCATCGCCCCAGATGGCAGGTGCGGCCGTTGTGTCGCCGTCGCCCGAGCCTTCGGGGAAGAAATCACCAAAGGATTTCGCACTCGCGCTCAGCGTCAGAATGGCCGCCTTGGCGATGGCGGGGTTGTATTCCAGTTCCCCTTTCATCATCGCGCCAGCAAGCCCTGCAGAAGCGGCATTCGCTGCATGATCGCCTTGCGCACGGCAATCGGATCGTCCGCCGCAGCGACAGCAGAAACGGATAAGCAGAGTGCGGAAACGGCAAGCGCAAATTTCTTCATGAGAACCCTCCGGTGATTTGTTCGAACAATACCCCGACCAACGCCCCTGACCCGCATTTATTCCAGAATGCGCACTCACGGTTTCGTGAAGGCGCATACGGACCGAGATGGTCCGGCGAATCAAAAAGGCCCGGCGCTGGCCGAGCCCTTTGGTACAGTTCGAGACTGTACTGATTGTGAAATCGTCTAGATCGCCGTGCGTCCATCCGGACGCACAAAGGACGATCTAAGCCATAAATGGAGCATCGGAATAGCCCGAAAACCGGATTCCACTTTTCGGTCCGATGCTCTATCGCAATTACGAAGTCTGCTCGTATAGCTCCAGCACGTAATCCCAGTTGATCAGGCTGTCGACGAAAGCCTCGAGATATTTCGGGCGCGCATTGCGGTAGTCGATGTAATAGGAGTGCTCCCACACATCCACGCCCAGGATCGGCTTGGCATCATGAATGAGCGGATTCTCGCCATTCGGGGTCTTCATGATTTCCAGCTTGCCGTTCTTGACGGCGAGCCAGGCCCAGCCGGAGCCGAACTGCGTCGCGCCCGCATTGATGAAGTCGGCGCGGAACTTGTCGTAGCCGCCGAGATCGCTGTCGATCGCCTTGGCCAGCGCGCCCGGCAGGCTGGTGCCGCCGCCGCCCTTCTTCATCCACTTCCAGAAATGAACGTGGTTGTAGTGCTGGGCTGCATTGTTGAACAGGCCGGCATTCTTGCCGTGAGACTGCTTTACGACCTCTTCGAGGGAAAGGCCGTCCATGCCTGCTTCAGCCGCAAGCTTGTTGCCATTGTCGACATAGGCCTTGTGGTGCTTGTCGTGGTGGTACTCCAGCGTCTCCTTCGACATGAAGGGCTGCAGGGCCTCATAATCATAAGGCAGATCCGGCAGTTCAAAAGCCATGGTGGTAAACTCCCTCGTACAGGTGGTTGAATTCTGCAGGACGCAGATGGGGGTGCGTCTCCAGTGAGACAATACCCATCGCTCCCGATTGTTCCCGGCGCGTCAGGCGGGCAGCCCGGAATGGGCCCACTCCCAATAGAGGTCACGCGCCTTTTTGGCCACAGGCCCGGCCTGATAATTCTGGTCTTCGACCCTGCTCACCGGCACGACCTTGGAATGATTGCCGGAGGAGAAGACCTCATCCGCATCGAGGAAATCCTTCACCGAGAGCGTTTTCTCGACCACCTCGACACCGGCCTCGCGCAGGAGCGTAATCACGCGGCTGCGCGTGATGCCTGAGAGGAAGGTGCCATTCGGCGCAGGCGTGAAGACCACGCCGTCCTTCACCATGAAGATGTTTGAGCTGCCAGTTTCGGCGACATTGCCGAGCATGTCGAGCACCAGCGCATTGTCATAGCCGCGGCTGCGCGCTTCCATGATCGCGCGGCCATTGTTGGGATAAAGGCACCCCGCCTTCGCATTTGTCGGCGCGGTTTCGAAGGTCGGCCGACGGAAGGGCGAGACGGTCACCGAGAACCCGGTCGGCTCCAGCATCGGTGCCTCATACAGACAAAGGCAGAACCGGCTCGATTCAGGATCGGCAGGAACGCCATATAACCGCCATGCTCACCCCAGTACATTGGCCGGATGTAAACAGCCGTCCTCCCGTCGAACTTTTTCAGGCCGTCCTTCGTCAACCCGACGATCTCATCGGCCGAGACTTTCGGCGAGAGGCCGAGATTGGCTGCCGACGCATTGACACGGCCGGCGTGAAGATCAAGGTCGGGGGCCACGTTCTCGAACCAACGGGCACCATCGAACACGGTGGAACCGAGCCACATGGCATGACTGCGCGGACCGATGAGCGGTACGTTCCCCTCGTGCCAATCGCCGTCAACATAGGTCCAGGTCGTCGATTGGACTTCGCTCACCACGGTCATGCTGTGTCTTCCTTCCTGTGATTGCGCACGCATCTCGGCAGAGATGCGAATTCTTCAACGCTTCGTGCCGTTCATCGAAATGGCTTTATCGGGTTTCGTCAATCGTTCCTGCATCGCTATCGATGGGGCCAGATGGCGTTTCTTGACCGGCGTTGGCAGGTGCGGTCAAGTAGAGAACACACAGAAGGAGTCTTCATGCGCCACGCGGCTTTCGTCTTCGATGCATATGGCACGCTGTTCGACGTACATGCGGCCGTGCGCCGCCACGCAGGCGAAATAGGCCCGGAAGGACAGCGGTTTTCGGAACTGTGGCGTGCGAAACAGCTCGAATATTCATGGGTTTTCACACTCATGGGTCAGTATCAGGATTTCTGGACGATGACGGAGCGGGCGCTTGATTACGCCTTCGCCAAAATACCGTCCGTCGATCCGCGCCTGCGGCAGGATCTTCTCGATGCCTATTGGCAACTCGACTGCTACGAGGAAGTGCCGGCGGTTCTCAAAGCACTGAAGGCGGGTGGTGCTCGCCTCGCGATTCTGTCGAATGGTTCCCCGGCAATGCTTGAATCGGCGATCCGTTCATCGGCCCTCGATTCCGTTCTGGACGAAGTTTTCTCGGTCGAGAGCGTCCGCCGCTTCAAGACGGATCAAAGCGTTTACGAGATGGTGACAAACACCTGGCGTCTCTATCCGGAGACCGTTTCGTTTCAGTCGTCAAATCGCTGGGATATCGCCGGCGCGCACCAGTTCGGTTTCCGCACGGTCTGGCTCAATCGGACCGGCCAGCCCGACGAGTATGAAGATTTCCCGTCCGATCTCATCCTTCCCTCTCTTGACGGGCTGGTGTCGTAGCGGCTTCTCTTCGTCATGCCCTCCCGTGTTATGATGCATCTATAACACACCTGATCGATAACTTGTGTGCGTGAGGCATTTTTCACCTTCAAGTCGAAGTCACTCGGTCTATCAAGCACACTCCGATAACTCTTCGGATCCCAGGGAGGGAAAGTGGGGTTGTCCCAGGGTGAGTGGGCGTTCACATGGAACGTTCGTTCTCACCGGTCCTGACGAAACGCGAGTCTACGAAGAAACCATGTCCAATTCTCCCATTGCCGCACGATCCCTTAACCGGCGCCGCTTCCTGTCCATGAGCGCCGCTGGCGCCGCGTCGCTTGGCCTGTCCGCATGTGTCAGCAGTTCAGGTGACACGCCCAGAATCGTCGAGCGGCCCGAGCCTGAGCCCGGCCCGGTGCAATACAGCTCCATGTATGGAGCCGTCACTGATGCAGGATACGACATTCCCGCAGTGCCGATCGAAAAGATCAACCCGCGTTACTATCGTCAGGAAGTCGCTGATCCGACAGGCGAGCGTCCCGGCACCATCGTCGTCGATACCGCCAATCATTTTCTCTATCTCGTGCGTGAACGTGGCCGCGCCATGCGCTACGGCGTTGGCCTTGGCCGCGCCGGGTTCGAATGGGCCGGCCGCGCCGAGATCAAGTACAAGCAGCAGTGGCCGCGCTGGTTCCCGCCTGCGGAGATGATCGACCGCCGTCCCGAGCTCGAGAAGTATCGCGCAGAATACGACAAGGCCAACGACCAGTGGCTTGGCGGCATGCAGCCTGGCGTTTCCAATCCGCTCGGCGCCCGCGCGCTTTACATTTTCGAAGACGGCAAGGACACGCTCTACCGCGTCCACGGCTCGCCTGAATGGTGGACCATCGGCAAATCGGTTTCGTCGGGCTGCGTGCGCATGATCAACCAGGACGTCATCGATCTTTATAATCGCGTCCCGGACGGTTCCCCGATCCTCGTCACCTCCGGCCTGCGCAGCGTTTAAGCCGGCAGTCCTTTCATGATGGAACTCTAAGGGGCGCTCTAGCGCCCCTTTTTCAAACTACCGAGAATGCCCCGCACCAGGGCACGGCCAAGTGACGTACCCACGGAACGCACTACGGATTTGATCGCCGCTTCCGTCACCGACTGGCGGTTGGATGTGCGCCGGCGTGTGGTGGTGGTCTTGCGCCGCGTCTTCGTGCTCGTGCCGCCATCGCCGAAGTCCGGCAGCGACCAGCGCGAACGCTCCTCGACCTCACCTGCCTCCTCGGCCTTCTGTGCTTCTGCCTCGGCCTTTGCCTTGTCGGCCGCCTTCTTCTGCAGGATTTCGAAAGCCGATTCGCGGTCGACGCTCTCGTCATACTGACCGAACACCGGGCTTGCCTTCAAAAGCCTGTCGCGCTCAGCGTCCGTGATGGGCCCCAGTCTGGATGCAGGCGGGCGGATCAACGTCCGCTGAACCATGGATGGAACGCCCTTTGATTCCAGCGTCGAGACCAGCGCCTCGCCGACCCCGAGCTTGGTGATCGCTTCGAAACAGTCGAAGTCCGGATTGGGCCTGAACGTGTCTGCTGCCGTCTTCACCGCCTTCTGCTCGCGCGGCGTATAGGCGCGCAACGCATGCTGTATGCGGTTGCCGAGCTGGCTCAGCACGGTTTCGGGCACATCAAGCGGGTTCTGGGTGACAAAATAGACACCGACACCCTTCGAGCGAATGAGGCGGACAACCTGTTCGACACGGTCCACCAGTATCTTGGGCGCTTCATCGAAAAGCAGATGCGCTTCATCAAAGAAGAAGACCAGCCGTGGCCGGTCCGGATCGCCCACTTCCGGCAGCTCCTCGAAGAGTTCCGACAACAGCCAGAGCAGGAACGTCGCGTAAAGGCGCGGATTCATCATCAGCTTGTCGGCGGCCAGCACATTGATGGCGCCCCGCCCGTCCGGCGTGGTGCGCATGATGTCGCTAATCTTGAGCGCGGGCTCGCCAAAGAAGAAGTTCGCTCCCTGCTGTTCAAGCACAAGAAGCGTCCGCTGGATCGCGCCCACCGACTGTTTCGACACATTGCCGTAGCGCGTGCCGATCTCGTCGGCGCGGTCGGCTACGTGAACGAGAAGCGCCTGCAGGTCCTTCATATCCAGAAGAAGGAGACCTTCCTCGTCGGCGATGCGGAAAGCGATGTTCAGAACGCCTTCCTGCGCATCCGAAAGGTTCATCAGCCGCGACAGAAGCAGCGGCCCCATCTCTGAAATGGTCGTGCGGATCGGATGCCCCTTCTCGCCGAAGAGATCCCAGAAGATGACCGGAAATTCCTGGAAGGCGTATGGATCGAGCTTGATCGTATCAGCCCGTTTGGAAAGAAAATCCTTCTCCTCGCCCATCATGGCGATGCCCGAAAGGTCCCCCTTCACATCGGCGCAGAAGACCGGCACGCCAGCATTGGAAAACCCTTCCGCCAGGATCTGCAGCGTCACGGTCTTGCCGGTGCCGGTCGCCCCGGTGACGAGGCCGTGCCGGTTGGCGTATTTCAACAGAAGGCGCTCGGCCTGCTGGTAGCTGTCGTCGGGATGCCGGCTGGCCCCCAGAAAGATACTGTCTTCCGCCATCTGAATTCCGCCTCGCTTGCCGGTCCCGCTGAAACTTGGTGCTCTTCCGTATAGTCAGCCTCGCATAAAGTCTCAACGCCGTTGTGCGTGAAGTAAAGCGCGGCTTTCCTGCAACGCTAGCCGGCTATTCGGCCTATTGTGCATTGCGGCGTCTCCTGTGGCGTCCTAAACTTGCCCCTCAATGAACGGGTGGTTGCCCTCGGGATTCATTGCCCACTTTGCGGCATGGATTTCCGGGCCAACGGCGAATCGGGAGGCATGATGATCGCGCGATCCTGAAAAAGGTGAAGTTTCCTCAGATCGACCAGGAGCGCTGGCGCGATCTGGTGATCGAATCTCTCAAGGGAGAAGCCGGTCCCGAGGCGCTTTCCTGGCAGACGGACGACAACATCTCCATGCGCGCGCTCTATGAGCGGATGCAGGATGCCAAGCCGCTTGCCCGCGGGCGGGACAAGTCCGGCTGGGCCACCGTCCAGCGTATGGACGATCCCGATCCGGTCCGCGCGAACCGTCAGGCAAAGGAAGACATTGCCCAGGGAGCAACCGGGCTTGCGCTCGTTTTCGAAGGTGCTCCCAACGCATTCGGCTATGGCCTTCCCGCCACGCCCGAAGCGGTTGCCAAAGCGCTCGACGGCATCGACCTTCAGGGTCTGCACCTGCGCATGGATGCAAATCCCAGTAGCCGCGCCATCGTCGACTGGCTGACGCAGATTTTCACCGAGCGCCGCATCAACCCGGCCGCCATGACGCTGTCCTTCGGCATTTCGCCGGCCGCCACCTTTGCCGGCACCGGCAAGCTGCGCATGTCGATCGAGGCGCTCGAAGCCTCCATGCCGCAGTCCTTTGCGGGCTTTTTCGCCATGGACCTGCCAGGCATCCTGCTTGAGGGCGATGGCCGTGTGTTCCACAATGCGGGCGCTTCCGAGGCACAGGAGCTCGGCATCATGCTGGCCTCCGCGGTCTCGCACCTGCGCATGTTCGAGCAGGCCCGCCAGCCGCTTGTCTATGCCGCGCCGCATATCGGCTTCTCGCTCTGCGTCGATCAGGACCAGTTCCTGTCCATCGCCAAGATCAGGGCTCTGCGCCGCCTCTGGGCGCGCGTTCAGGAGACCTGCTCCATCGAACCGTCGCTGGCGACGATCCATGCCGAAACCTCCTATCGGATGATGACCGCGAAGGATCCAGAAACCAACACGCTGCGCACCACCATCGCCGCATTTGCCGCCGCTGTCGGCGGTGCCGATTCGCTGTCCGTCCTGCCGCACACCATCGTCCACGGTCTGCCGGACGAAGATGCAAGACGGCTTGCCCGCAACACGCAGCTTATTCTCTCCGGCGAGAGCCATCTCGACCTGATCATCGATCCCGCCGCCGGCGCCGGCGGCATGGAAACGCTTACCGCAGCCCTTTGCGAGAAGGCCTGGGACGAGTTCCGCCGCATCGAGAGCGAGGGGGGCGTGCTGCGCAGCCTGATGAATGGCCACATTCAGGAACGCGTGCTTGAGATGCGCGAGCGCCGCGAGCAGCGCATCAATGATGGCAAGAAGCCCATTGTCGGCACGACGATCTATCCCGCCGCGGAAGAGCGTCCTGTCAGGACGTTGAAGGCCGAATCGCCCGACTTCTCGGGAGAAACGGCCGCCGTGCGCTGTCAGCCGCTCCTGGCGCAGCGTCTGGATGAGACCGGAGGAGGCATCGCATGATCCCGGATTTTGCCAGCATCGGCTGGTCGAATCCGGACACATCGCCTCTTCCAGCAAAGACCCCGCCCACGGCCACGCCCGAGGGCATCGAGATCAAATCCTTCTATTCGCAGGACGATCTGAAGGGTCTGCGCTTTCTCGACACCTATCCGGGCGCCGCGCCCTTCATTCGCGGCCCCTACCCCACCATGTATGCGCGCCAGCCATGGACGATCCGCCAATATGCCGGTTTCTCCACGGCAGAGGAATCCAACGCCTTCTACCGGCGCAACCTTGCCGCCGGGCAGAAAGGCCTCTCCGTCGCCTTCGACCTTGCCACCCATCGCGGTTATGACAGCGACCACCCCCGCGTTGCCGGCGATGTGGGCATGGCCGGTGTGGCGATCGATTCCATCCTCGACATGCGCCAGCTCTTCGACGGCATCCCGCTCGATAAAATGAGCGTGTCGATGACCATGAACGGCGCGGTCCTGCCGATCATGGCGCTCTACATCGTCGCCGCCGAAGAGCAGGGCGTCGCGCAGAAGGATCTTTCGGGCACCATTCAGAACGACATCCTGAAGGAGTTCATGGTCCGCAACACCTATATCTACCCGCCCAAGCCATCGATGCGGATCATTTCTGACATTTTCTCCTATACGGCGGAGAACATGCCGAAATTCAACTCCATATCCATCTCCGGCTATCACATGCAGGAAGCCGGTGCGACGGCTGATCTGGAGCTTGCCTACACCATTGCGGACGGCATCGAGTATGCCCGTGCCGGCATTGCCGCCGGGCTCGATATCGACCGTTTCGCACCGCGCCTGTCCTTCTTCTGGGCCATCGGCATGAACTTCTTCATGGAAGTTGCCAAGATGCGTGCCGCGCGCCTTCTCTGGGCGACACTTCTTCAAAAGAATTTTGCGCCGAAGAAAGAGCGTTCACTCTCCCTGCGCACCCATTGCCAGACCTCCGGCTGGTCGCTGACGGCGCAGGATCCCTACAACAACATTGTGCGCACCATGGTCGAGGCCATGGCCGCCACCCAGGGCCACACCCAGTCGCTCCACACCAACGCCTTCGATGAGGCGCTGGCGCTGCCGACCGACCATTCCGCGCGCATTGCCCGCAACACGCAGCTTATCCTGCAGCTTGAATCCGGCACGACCCGCATGATTGACCCATGGGGCGGCTCCCATTTTGTCGAACGCCTCACCCACGACCTCGCCCATCGTGCGCTCAAACACATCGAAGAGGTGGAAAGCCTCGGCGGGATGGCGGCAGCCATCGAAAAGGGCGTGCCGAAAATGCGCATCGAGGAAGCTGCAGCCCGCACCCAGGCGCGCATCGATTCAGGCGAACAGACAGTGGTCGGCGTCAACCGCTTCCAGCCCGAGCGCGACACAGAGGTCGACGTTTTGAAGGTCGACAATGCCGAGGTCCGCGCCCGCCAGCTCGCGAAGCTGCAGCAGCTCAAGCACCCGCGACGTGGCCGAGACAGAAAGCGCGCTTGAAGCCCTCACGCGCGCAGCCGCAGAAGACGGAAACCTGCTCGAATTCGCCGTGCGCGCCGCACGCGCGAACGCCACGGTGGGCGAGATCTCCACAGCCCTTGAAAAGGCCTTTGGCCGGCATGTGGCGGAGATCCGTACCATTTCCGGCGTCTACCGCAAGGAGGTGGGCGATCTCTCCTCCTTCGAACGCGCCCAGCAGAAAGTAACAAAATTCCGCAAGAAGACCGGAGCCGCCCCGCGCATCCTGATCGCCAAGATCGGTCAGGACGGGCACGATCGCGGCCAGAAGGTCATTGCCACCGCATTCGGCGACCTCGGTTTCGAGGTCACGGTCGGTGCCATGTTCCAGACCCCGGAGGAAGTGGCCGAACTGGCCATTGCCAACGACGTCCAGATCGTCGGTGCCTCCTCGCTGGCCGCCGGTCATCTCACCCTTATCCCCGAGCTCAAGACAGCGCTGGAAAAGCGCGGCCATGGCGACATTCTCCTGGTCGCCGGCGGCGTCATCCCGCCCGGCGATTTCGAAGCTGTGCGCGAGGCCGGTGCGGCCGAAATCTTCCCGCCCGGAACGGTCATTCCCGAAGCCGCCGAAAAACTGCTCGACCGGCTGCTGAAAGCAGGTTGACGCCCTGATCTTGAAATGGCCGGCGCCATGTTATACCTTAAGTTATAACAGACGGAGCCAAAGCCATGAACGTGACCATTCGCAAGATCGGCAATTCGGAAGGTGTCATCCTGCCGAAGGAGGTGCTTGAGCGTTACAATCTGCGTGCTGGCGACACGCTCAACCTTCTTGAGGACGGGACCGAACTGCGCCTTCGTCCTCCCGCGGATGATCCCGAAGAATTCGAGCGAAAGATGAAGATCGCTCGAGAGCGGATGAAGAAATACGAAACGGCCTACCGCGTTCTGGCCAAGTGACAGAGTTTCACTCACGTGACTTCGTCGAAGCGCTGCATGTCGAGCAGTTGCGCCTTCACGGCGGTGCCAGTGGCGTCCGCGATGAAGGTGCGCTTCATCGCCCGCTGCAGAAACAGGCCTATGAGGAACCGGATCTGTGTGCGCTCGCAGCAGCGTACCTGTTTGGTATCGTAAAAAACCATCCGTTCGTTGACGGAAACAAGCGTACCGGCCTCGCTGCGGCCGACCTTTTTCTCTTCTTCAACGGGCTCAGCATGGAAGCCGAGCAGGAAGACGTCATTCAACTCGTTCTTCTCGTGGCCGCCGGCGAGATCGACGAAGAAGGCGCAGCCCGTTTTTTCCGCGACCACACCGTCCCGTTCGAAGCCTGATCCTTCGGCACAAAACCTGCATTTAACGGCGGGCAACAGCAGACCAAGTCGGAGTTGTACCAATATGAACCGCCGTCGCCTGTTGAAAGCCACCGCAGGGTTTGCCGTCCTCGGCCTTGCCATGCCGCGTGCGGCCTTCGCTGACGCCGCACTGCGACGCGCTGCAACAGGTGCCGCAAACGCAGCCGAATTCGGCCTCACACCCAACGCAGCCCAGAACCAGACTGCAGCCCTCCAGGCCCTGCTTGAACAGGCAAGCGCAGAAGCCATTCCCATATTCCTGCCGCCGGGTCGTTATCGTCTTTCAAGTCTCGTTCTGCCCCGCCAAGCTCGCCTTGTCGGTGTTCCCGGCGCCACCCTTCTGGAACAGGATGATCTGGGGTCGCTGCTGACTGCGCGAGAGGGCAATCATCTCGCGCTCTCCGGCCTCGCATTCGACGGCAGGCTCATGCCGCCTTCCGGTTCAGGTGGTGGCCTGCTCAACATTGACGGTACACTGCACCTTTCCATCGAAGCCTGCACCTTCGCCAACAGCGGCGGCAATGGCCTCTCGCTCCGTCGCGCGCAGGGCAAAATCCGCGATTGCGCCATCACCGACATAACCGACTACGCGCTCTACGCACTCGATTCGAGCGGCCTTGATGTCATTGAAAACACTGTCTCCGATTGCGGCAATGGCGGCATTCTCATCCACCGCAGCGCTCCTGGCGCGGACGGCAGCCGTGTTTCTGGAAACCGCATCAGCCGCATCCGCGCCGACAGGGGCGGCACCGGCCAGTATGGCAACGGCATCAACGCCTATCGCGCCGACAATCTCCGTGTGTCAGAAAATGAAATTGCCGACTGCGCCTTTTCCGCCATACGCGGCAACAGCGCAGGCAATCTCCAGATATCCGGCAACACCTGCCTGCGTTCGGGCGAAACCGCGCTTTATGCGGAGTTCGCCTTCCAGGGTGCCGTCATCACCGGCAATCTCGTGGATGGCGCCGCCCACGGCATCTCCATGGCCAATTTCGACAAGGGCGGGCGGCTCTGCGCCTGCACCGGCAACATCATCCGCAATCTTTCAAAAGATGGCCCCTACCCCTCGCCCATGGCCGGTTTTGGCATCGGCATCAATGTCGAGGCCGACAGCACCATCACCGGCAACATCATCGAAAACGCGCCGCTTGCGGGCATTCGCATGGGCTGGGGGCCCTTCCTGCGCAACGTCACCGCTTCGGGCAACGTCATCCGGAAGGCGAAAACAGGCATCATCGTTTCCGTCGTCGAAGGTTCGGGAAAAGCCGCCATTTCCGGCAATGTCTTCGAGGATACACCCAATGGCGCGGTCGTCGGCCATCGGTGGGCCGATGCTGCAACAGGCGATCTGCTGCGCTCCGGCAGCGAGACCATCCCGCATCTGACGCTGGCTGGCAACCGGGCGGGTTAGGACATCACGGAAGTTTGCCGCGATCCTCTTCGCCGCATAGGGCACGCAATGATTGCGTGGCCAAGGGCGGTGCGTGGTTCGACAAGCTCACCATGGGGGAGGGAATCGGTCTCACACCCGTTGCGCCGCGATTCCGCCAGCCTTTGTGGCAGCGACCACTTCCCTCATGGTGAGCTTGTCGAAACACGCACCACGTCAGCGCAGACCGATGCCGTTCACCGTGGGTCCTGTTTTCACCGGGTACGCTCTAAACGCCCTATCCGACCAGCGCTTCCGAGGGCCGCAACGACCCCACCTCGAACCCGCGTCGATTAGTCAAAACCGGTCGGGCCATCTCACGCAACGTCTCGGCCAATGCATCACCATCCAGAAGCTGCGCCAGCACTTCGGCGACCATCACTTCTGCGGCACGCGTGGCCCCGTCATCGCATTTGAGCGCAATGCCGATGCCCTTTTCTGGAATTGCGGCACAAAACACGCCTTCCGCGCCTGTCTTGGTGAAGATGCGTCCCTTGCCCGCTTCCATCATCCGCGTATCAGCGCGCCCACTGCCTGCCACATAAAACGGCTCCGCCATGCAGGCGGCAAATATGCGCTTTGCGGCTTTCGCACGTTCGGGCGCGAATCCGGTCCCCGTCGCCATACGCGCGAACCCTTGCGCGAGCGCTTTCAGCGGCACGGCATAGGTGGGAATGGAGCAGCCGTCCGTGCCGCAGAGGTCGGTCTCGTGTGCTGCACCCGTCACGTCCTCCATGGCAGCCTTCACGGCGTCCTGCGCCGGGTGTCCAAGCGCCACATAGCCCTGCGTATCATGGCCCAGATGCGCACAGGTACACAGGAAGCCAGCATGCTTTCCCGAACAATTGTTGTGCGCCGCCGTCGGCTCCACGAGATCGCGCGCCTGCGCGATCAGTACATGCTGCTCTGATGACCAATGCGCCCCGCATTCGAACGCGTCGCTGCCAAGCCCTGCCCGTTCCACCATGGCAGTCGCCAGCGCCGCATGCTCCGGCTCGCCTGAATGCGATGCGCAGGCAAGCGCGATTTCCCGATTGCCGAAGCCGAACGCATCCGCCGCCCCGCTTTCCACGAAAGGCAGCGCCTGAATGGCTTTTACGGCAGAACGTGGAAACACGGGCCGATCGACGTCGCCAAGGCTCATCACCTTTCCGCCATCCGCCTCAAACACGGCTATGGCGCCACGGTGCCTGCTCTCGACAACGTTACCGCGCAGCACTTCGACCAGAACCGGATTGCCCATGTTTTCACCGTAATTTGCGGGTTTCACTTTCAAATCAAGCCGACCGCAATAGACTGGCCCTCATGCGTTTTTTCAAGCGGACTTTGCTGTTTATCACCCTTGTCTTCATTCTGCCGGCCTTCGCCTCGCTGGCATGGTGGACCATGCAGGACAGGCCGGGCTCGTGGCGCAGCGCCGACTGGTCGGCGAGCGGCGTTCTTCCACACGCAACCGATGACCCAAGGGCAGCGATCTATGTCATGGCCGCGCGCACCGGCGGCATGAAGGGCGCCCTGTCCGTCCATAGCTGGCTCGTGCTCAAGCGCGCTCGTGCTTCATCCTATGACCGCTATGACAAGGTCGGCTGGGGAAACCCCGTGCGCCGCAACGCCTATCCGGCAGATGGGCGCTGGTATTCCAACACGCCCTATGTCGTGGCCGCGATCACAGGAGAGGAAGCCGAACGCCTCATGCCGCAAGTGGAAGCGGCCATAGCCAGCTATCCCTTCTCGCAGCGTGGCGACTACGGGATCTGGCCTGGACCAAACTCCAACTCCTTCACCGCACACGTGCTGCGCAGTCTGCCGGATCTCGACATCGCCCTGCCACCGACCGCTGTCGGGCGCGATTATCGTCCGGGCCTTTTCGTGTTTGATCACACGCCAGACTGGAGCGATGTGCATGTCTCGCTCGGCGGGCTGGCAGGCATTGCAGCCGGTCTGCGCTCCGGTGTCGAGTTGCATTTTCTGGGGCTGGTCGCAGGCCTCGATCTGCGCCGCCCGGCACTCAAGGTGCCGGGCTTTGGCCGCGTCGAACTGTGGCCCTCAGCGACGGCCGGCGAAAAGGGACAGCCCGCTACTTGATCCGTTCGAGGATCGACACATAGTTGGCGACCGCCGCGCCACCCATGTTAAAGATGCCGCCCAGCTTCGCGTCGGGGATCTGGATGCCGCCGGCCTCGCCGGTCAGTTGCATCGCCGTCAGCGCATGCATGGAAACGCCGGTCGCACCGATCGGATGCCCCTTGGCCTTCAGCCCGCCTGAGGGGTTCACCGGCAGCCGCCCGTTCTTCTCGGTCTGGCCTTCGAGCGCGATCTTTCCGCCCTCGCCCGGCTTTGCAAGCCCCATCGCCTCATATTCGATCAGTTCGGCAATGGTGAAGCAGTCATGGGTCTCCACGAAAGAGAGGTCGTCCAGCGTCACGCCCGCGCTTTTCAAAGCACGCTTCCAGGTCTCTTCGCAGCCCTCGAATTTCAGAATGTCGCGTTTCGACATGGGCAGAAAGTCCTGCACATGCTCGTTTGCCCTGAGCGCCACCGCGCGGCGCATCGAAAGTGCGGTCTGCGTATCCGTCAACACGATCGCAGCCGCACCATCCGAAACGAGCGAACAGTCGGTGCGTTTCAGCGGACCGGCCACATAGGGGTTGCGCTCGCTCTCCTGGCGGCAGAAATCGAAACCCAGATCCTTGCGCATCTGCGCAAACGGGTTCTCGACACCGTTTTTGTGGTTCTTGGCCGCGAGTGTCGCCAGCGCGTCCGACTGGTCGCCATATTTCTGAAAATAAGCATCCGCGATTTTCCCGAAAACGCCGGCAAAGCCGCCCGGAATCTCGCCATCTTCGGGCAAATAGGACGCTTTCAGCAGGTTCTCGGCAATTTGCGGCCCAGGTGTTTTCGTCATCTGCTCCGCGCCCACCACAAGCACGATGCGGGCGTCGCGCGCGGCGATGGAACGGGCTCCTTGCCGAACTGCGGCAGAGCCGGTCGCACAGGCGTTTTCCACCCGTGTCGCCGGCTTGAAACGCAGCCGGTCATCGGCCTGCAGCACGAGACTTGCCGTGAAATCCTGCGGCGAGAAACCGGCGTTGAAATGGCCGAGCACGATCTCGTCCACATCCTCTGCTTCGATGCCGGCATGGTCCAGCGCCTCGCGCGCCACCTGAACGATCAGCCTTCAAGCGTGTCATCGGTCAGCTTGCCGAATTTTGAATGGGCCCAGCCCACAATGCATGCGGTCATCTCGTCTCTCCCGGAGGGCGGCATTCTATGCCGCAGATTAGAGCAAACATGTGAGCGGCACCATAAATCCGCTGCCGACTTTGTTCAAGCATGAACTATTTTCTGCAAAGCCCCTGTTCTCTGTCTGACGTTTCATCCAAGTCCTCCTCCCTGGAGCGTGACCTTCTCCCCGTGAAGCCCGACAAATTTCCTTGATTGATTAGTCAATCAATAATAAATGTGACCCATGCCAAAAATCGGAATGGAACCCATACGCCGACGCGCGCTCATCGATGCGGCAATCAGCGCCATTGGCGAGCGCGGTGCGCTCAACGTCACCATGTCGGACATTGCCGGCCGGGCCGGCGTCTCGACAGCCCTTGCCCACCACTATTTCGGCGGCAAGGATGATCTTCTGTTCGCAACAATGCGCCACATCCTTTCACAGCTGGGCAATGAGGTCCGCCCGGCCATGGCAGGGCTTGCGGGCGCAGACCGTGTTCGCGCGATCATCGCGGTGAACCTCTCGCCCGATCAGTTCCGCCCCGAAATCATCGCCGCGTGGCTCGCCTTCTACGTGGAGGCGCGGCGTGATGCGGCACTCGGCCGCCTCTTCCGCATTTATGTTCACCGCCTTCACAGCGACCTGATGAGCGGGCTTACCCACCTTCCGCGCGCGCGCGCTGTCCACATCGCGCGGGGCCTCGCCGCCCTCATCGACGGGCTTTATCTGCGCCGCGCGCTCGGCGAAGGCGTCGAGGATTCCGCCGCAGCCATCGCCCTTGTCGAAGACTACCTCGACATGGCCCTTGCCCGGCACCCGTCATTCGGGAGCCTGCCCCATGCGTGAGGCCGATTTTGTCATCATCGGGTCCGGCTCCGCCGGTGCCGCGCTCGCCTACCGCCTTTCCGAAGACGGCAAAAACTCCGTCATCGTCATTGAATATGGTGGCAGCGATTTCGGCCCCTTCATCCAGATGCCTGCCGCCCTCTCCTTCCCCATGAACATGGCGCGCTATGACTGGGGCTTTGAGAGCGAGCCCGAACCGCATCTGGGCGGCCGCGTGCTCGCCACACCGCGCGGCAAGGTGATCGGCGGCTCCTCTTCCATCAACGGCATGGTCTTTGTGCGCGGCCACGCGCGCGACTTCGACCACTGGGCAGATGAGGGTGCGACCGGCTGGGCTTCTGCCGACGTCCTTCCCTATTTCAAGCGCATGGAAACGATGGCCGATGGCGAGACCGGCTGGCGCGGCACGGACGGCCCGCTCCATGTCCGCAAGGGACCACGCGACAACCCGCTCTTTTCAGCTTTCATAGAGGCCGGCCGCCAGGCGGGCTTCGAAACCACGGAAGATTACAACGGCTCCAAGCAGGAGGGTTTTGGCGCGCTCCAGCAGACCATCCACAAGGGGCGGCGCTGGTCCACCGCCAATGCCTATCTGAAGCCCGCGCTCAAGCGAGAGAATGTGAGTCTCGTCAATGGCTTCGCCCGGCGCATTGTCATGGAGAATCAACGTGCCATCGGCGTCGAGATCGAATCTCACAAAAAGATTCAGCTCGTTAAAGCGCGACGTGAGGTCATCGTCGCAGCCTCCTCGATCAATTCGCCAAAACTTCTGATGCTTTCGGGCATCGGCCCGGCGAAGCACCTGCGCGAGAATGACATCGATGTGGTGGCGGATCGCCCCGGTGTCGGCTCCAATCTGCAGGACCATCTGGAACTCTATATCCAGCAGGAATCACTTCAGCCGATCACGCTCTACTCAAAGCTCAATCTCCTTTCCAAAGGGTTGATAGGCGCGCAGTGGCTGTTCCTGAAATCAGGCCTCGGCACCTCCAACCATTTTGAGGCTGGTGCTTTCGTGCGCTCAGCCGCCGGGGTCGATTATCCCGACATCCAGTTCCATTTTCTGCCCGTCGCCATCCGCTATGACGGCAAGGCGGCAGCAAAGGGCCATGGCTTCCAGGCCCATGTCGGGCCGATGCGTTCGAAATCGCGCGGCACAATCCGTCTTCGGTCGGGCGACGCCTGGGAGAAGCCGGAGATCCGCTTCAACTACATGTCCCATCCGGACGACTGGCGCGACTTCCGCCACTGCATTCGCCTCACCCGCGAAATATTTTCGCAGGATGCCTTCACGCCCTATCGTGGCCGCGAGATCGCGCCGGGCGAGACTGTTCAAAGCGACGAGGAACTGGACGCCTTCATCCGCGAACACGCCGAAAGCGCCTATCATCTGTGGCACCTGCCGTATGGGTGCGCCTGACGACGCCATGAGCGTGGTGGATGCCGAATGCCGGGTGATCGGGGTGGAAGGCCTGCGCGTCGCGGATTCGTCGATCTTCCCCCGTATCACCAACGGCAATCTGAACGGCCCTTCGATCATGGTCGGCGAGAAGGCAGCCGACCATATTCTCGGTCGCACGCCACTCAGTCCTTCCAATCAGGAGCCTTGGATCAACCCGCGCTGGCGGGAAGCCGACCGATAGAAAACCCATGCGGATAAATTGAATGGATCGGGAACGCGTTTCCATGAAACGATGCCCCGTTCCGAAAGCTGGAGACCCCATGCGCGCGCAGCCAAAAGCATCGCACTACATCAATGGCCGTTATGTCGAAGACGAACAGGGCAAGGTGATAGAGGTCGTCTATCCTGCCACCGGTGAGATCATCGCCCGCGTCCATTCGGCAACGCCCAACATTGTCGAACTGGCCGTGGAGGCAGCCCGCGCCGCCCAGCCCACATGGGCCAGGCTGAAGCCGGTCGAGCGCGGCCGTATCCTGCGCCGGGCGGCAGACCTCCTGCTCGAGCACAATGAGGAACTGGCGAAGCTCGAAACACTGAACACCGGCAAGGCGCTGCAGGAAACGCTTGTCGCCGACGCCCCCTCCGCTGCAGAGGCGCTCGAATTCTTCGGCGGCGCTGTCGCCGCCTTCAATGGCGAGCAGGTCGAGCTTGGCGGTTCCTTCGGCTATACGCGCCGTGAACCGCTGGGCGTGTGCGTCGGCATCGGCGCGTGGAACTATCCGATCCAGATTGCCGGCTGGAAATCCGGTCCCGCCCTCGCCATGGGCAATGCGATGGTGTTCAAACCGTCCGAGGTGACCCCGCTTTCCGCACTCCGGCTCGCCGAAATCTTCACCGAGGCCGGCCTGCCCGACGGCCTCTTCAATGTGGTGCAGGGGCTGGGCGATGTCGGTGCCTCGCTTGTCGCCCATCCGGAGGTGGCCAAGGTTTCGCTCACCGGTTCCGTCGAGACCGGCAAAAAGGTGCAAGCGCTCGCCGGCGGCGAGATGAAACCGGCGACGATGGAGCTCGGCGGCAAGTCACCCCTGATCGTGTTCGACGATGCCGATCTGGAAAACGCCATTGGCGGGGCCATGCTCGGCAATTTCTATTCGACGGGCCAGATCTGCTCCAACGGCACGCGCGTTTTCGTTCAGAGCAGCATCTACGAGCGCTTCCTGTCGCGCCTCACCGAGCGCACCAGCGCCATTCGCCTGGGCGATCCGCTTGACCCCGAGACCCATCTCGGCCCGCTCATCAGCAAGGCGCAGTATGACAAGGTGCTGCGCTATATCGAGATCGGCCGCGAGGACCGCGCAACCCTGCACCAGGGCGGTAGCGCGCCACGGCTTCAGGGCCTTGAAGACGGTTTTTATGTCGAGCCGACCATCTTTACCGATGTCACTGACCGGATGCGCATTGCCCGCGAGGAGATCTTCGGCCCGGTCATGAGCGTTCTGACCTTCGAGGACGAGGACGAGGTGATCGAGCGCGCCAATGACACGCCTTTTGGCCTTGCAGCCGGCGTCTTCACGCAGAACCTGGCCCGCGCCCACCACGTGATCGGTGCGCTGAAAGCCGGAACCTGCTGGATCAACACCTATAATCTCACCCCGGTGGAACTGCCCTTCGGTGGTGTGAAGCAGTCCGGCTTCGGGCGCGAAAATGCCATGGCGGCACTTGCCCATTATTCACAGGTCAAATCCGTCTATGTGGAGATGGGAGACGTAGAAAGCCCATATTGATGACGGTTTGATCTTGCGCAGTCGAAAGACGGCAGCTATAAGCCCGCCGTCTGGTCATCGGAGTGTAGCGCAGCCTGGTAGCGCACCTCGTTCGGGACGAGGGGGTCGCAGGTTCGAATCCTGCCACTCCGACCAGTTTTCCCAGTTCATCGATATTACCCGGCCCGTTTAACACGGGATGCTGAAGGTGCTTGTCAGCATTCCTCGTTGGCGCCATTGCCGACGGGCCGCGCGGCGCTAATTCTTTCGCCATGGACCAGTATGAGATCACTGCGCGCACCATGTTTGCGGCACTGGAACGCGGAAGCTGGAAGCTACAGCCTCCATCCGTGCGAGAGGAATGGCTTGCCAAGGCGCGCGCGCTTCACGCCGCCATCGACGCGGGCAAATGGCCTCCACGAGACAGTAGTGGACTCTAGCTCTCCTGCGGCCTGGCGCGGCCTCGAGTCGCCCTCGCTCAATTTCTTAACGCAACGTTAAGCGCCCGCGCTTACACATCCAGGACAATTCCAGGAAAGCGGAAACACTCTGGAACCAGGACATCCCGCCCCGACACCATTGGGAGAGACACATGCGCGGCCTGCTGAGATCGACATCCGTTGCCATCGCCCTGCTTTTCCCGGCGGCCTCGCCCTGCCTTGCCGAAGGCACTGTGCTGACAGTCAGCGGCGCGATCGGGAAGACCAACCGGGAGGCATTCGATCCATTCTTCGACGGCTTTCTCAAGTTTCACGACAAGACTTTCGACAAGGCCTACACGTTCGACTGGGATGCTCTTGCCGCTCTGCCGCAGCAAACGATCAAGGTGAACGCCGATACGGAGGACTGGCCCCGCACGCTCGCCATGGAAGGCCCGCTTCTCAGGGATGTGCTGGCCACTGCCGAGGCATCGGGCAAGACGGCCACGCTATACGCCCTTGATGGCTTCGGTTTTGAGATGGGCGCGGATAAAATGGCCTCTCACGACTGGATTCTGGCCATGAAGGTCGACGGGAAGCCACTTGGCATCGGCGGGTTTGGCCCGTTGTGGCTGGTGTACGACACGGGAGGCCGCAAGGCGCCCGAAGAAGAAGAGCGAAGCTGGGTCTGGTCTGTGTTTCACATCGAGGTCGAGTAGTCCGGCAGACAGTGCCCAGGGCTGAACCTACGCGACAATCTCCTGTGGCGGGTGGTGCACCACGCGGTCGCGACCGCCCTGCTTTGCCTTGTAGAGCAGCGAATCAGCCTCCTTGACGACCGCATCAAGGGACTGCAGGGGCCGATGTACCGCAATGCCGATGCTGACGGTCGTGGATATGTCTTCGACGCTGGCGCCGCAACCGACAAGGCGGCATGTGATTGCAATGCGTTCGGAAACCATGCGGGCCAGCGGCAGATCCGCACCGGGCATGAAGACCGCGAATTCTTCGCCGCCGATGCGGGCGCAGATGTCGTCTGTGCGGACGCTCTGCCTGATCGCTTCTGCAATGAGAACAAGAACCCTGTCGCCTTCTGCATGACCGAAACGGTCGTTGATGCGTTTGAAGTGATCCACATCGATAAACAGGACCACGCCCGCCGATGCGTCGGTGGCGTCGATGGTTTCACCGGCGATCCGCATGAAATCCCGCCGATTGCGCAGCCCCGTCAGGAAATCCGTAGCGGCGGCCATATCCAGTTCTGCGGCCAGTCTGGCAACCGTCGCCGTCTTGCGCAGAAAGACGAAGGAAATAGGATAGGCGATCACGACCGTTATGAACGCGGTCAGGACCAGATCCAGCAAAAGCCGGTCTGAAAAGAAGATGGCGTAGAAGACGAGGGTCAGCGCATCAGCGCCCAGAACGGCAAAAAGCGTGACGAAGCAGGCCTGCTGCCAGATCCGCAGTCCATAAAATCTGTCAAATGCTGCCTGAAACCAGCTCATTCCGCGCCCCACTTTGCCGGCATATGAATAATCCGATCTCGTAAAGATGACGTTACCCTACGGAAGCACACATCCGACCAAATGACACTGACAAGTGAAAACTGGAGCTTTTCGCTGGAATTTCTTGTAATTTGCCTGCCTTATCATTCATACTGTCAATCAGCTAAAGTAACGGCGGTCTACGCTTCAGCGGCAGGACCTAATGCGAAGCATGCTGGTTTCTGAGGCTGTTTCTGAAGAAGCTGCTATTGGGTTTCCGCCCGAGGTGAGCGAATTCAGGAGACTGGACTGGCCCGTCATATCCGGCAACGATGAGACAGTCGGACAGGCTTCCGCGGAGATTGACCCCATGGAGATGGTTTCTCTGGCATCCGAGTTCCTGCAGGGCCTGGGAATTGCCGTTATCGCGGTACTCCTTTGTGAGCGCGCCGCCCGACTGACCATGACGTCGCTGCAGCGCAACCTGCTCGTTTCTGTAATGTTTTCGGTCGGCACGATCGGCCCCGCCCTTCTCGCGGCACCGTCGTCTTCCGGCTTTTCCTTCGATATTGGCAATGTCTTCGTCGTCCTCGCCATGACATATGGCGGCTGGATCACGTTGACCGTCACGACCGCGGTCGCGGTCCTCGGTCGCCTCTGGCTCGGTGGAGCCGCGGTGGCGAGCAGCGTTCTTGCCGTTCTGATCTGCAGTGGCATCGGCCTCGCTTTCGCCCAGATGGTAAAGGGCCGGCGTGTTTCGATACCGGCACTGGCCGGGGTCGGGCTTCTGGCATCAGTTTCGCTGATCTCGGTTTTCCTGCTGCCGCGGGAAATCGCCATGGAAACCTTGGGCGAAGTCGCATCTATTGCTATTGTCGCCAATGTAGTTGCCGCCGTGGTCATCGGTCGCATTCTCGAATTGCAGCGCTCGCATTTCGGCACCCCACGCCTGAAGGAGGCACCATTGGGAACCACCGACACAGCAACCGGGCTTTTGAACAGACGGGTGTTTGACAAGCTGGGGCCGGAACTCGCGGCCGCCATGAACTGGGCAGGACAGCCCTACTCCATGGCCCTGATCGACATCGATGAGTTCGATCAGGTGGTTGAAGCGCATGGGCATGCCGCCGGCGAGCAGACATTACGCCATGTTGCTTCGGTCGTTCAGTCCGCCGTCCGCCAGACTGACATGGTGGCAAGCTTTGGCGGCCAGGCCATTGCCCTGGTGCTGCCGGCCTATGACGCTGAACGCGCCTTCGGGCTTGCCGAGCGTATCCAGAGCGCGGTCGCCGACACGCCGTTTCATCTCGACGGGATCGAGATTCCGCTGACCGTCAGCGTCGGGCTACACACACCGCTGCCACGCAAGGAAAGTTTCTGGATCGCGCTGGGGCAGGCTGACACGGCGCTCAACCGTGCCAAGTCCACCGGCGGCAATCGGCTTGAAGTGGCTGTCTAAAGCCGGAAATTCTTCCCCGTCATAGAAGCGATGACCTGCCTGCATTGTGGGCAGGATGCCTGCCCTCGTGTCACGATGACCGTCAAACGTTTTGCGCGAAACCGGCGATGGTGCGGGCAACCCCATGAAAAGGCGTGAAAAAGCCGGAACAAACATATTTGGCACGTTTGATGCTTCTCTACCTGCGAGTCCGGAGGGGACTCTCCAGGAAAACGCCACAAGAGCGCTGGAGTAAGCCGTCAGACTGATCGTGCCTGCCGTGGGGCCGATCGTCTGGCGGCTTTTCATTTCTGCACATGGTCCCGTCCGGGATCACGGAACGATTGATTTGTTCCTCTTTTGTTCTTATTATGCAGGAATGCAATACACCCTGCCCCTTGTGCCATTCGACCGGATGGCAAGCCTCCACCGGCGCTTGCTGGCTGTCTTCGGACCGCCAGCGGAGTTCGTGCGTCTAGACCCGGTCAGCCAGATGGTTCTGGCGATGCTTAGCGCCAGAACGCGCAGCGAGGCGGCGTTGAATGTCTTTGCCAGGCTTGTCGAACACTTCGAAGTGGCAAAACTCAGGGGCTCCTGGACACGGCTGGCCGAGGCTTCTTTCCACGAAGTAGACCCGCTGCTCGAAGGCATTACCCATCCGGAGCGCAAGGCTGTTGCCCTGCCCCGCGCCCTGCAGGAGATCGCCAGTCTGAGCGGCGGGCTCGATCTCGGCTTCCTGCATGGCTGGTCTGTCGATGACGCCTTGTCCTGGCTGGAGCGCATTTATGGTGTCGGCCCCAAGACCAGCACTGCCACGCTCAACATGAGCACATTGCGCAAGCGCGTTCTTGTCGTCGACACGGCGCATTGGCGCGCGGCGCGCTGTCTTGGCCTTGTGCCCGAACAGGCCTCGCCGGAACGCTCGGTCCGCCTTCTCAATCGCCAGCTTCCCGATCTCTGGGAGGCTTCCGACACCGAAGAACACCACATCCTCATGCAGGATCTCGGACGGGCGTTTTGCGCCCGCAACCGCAATGCGTCTTGCCCTTTCGCAAATGTATGCGCCGGCAAGGCCGCGCATCGGCGCACGCGCCTTCTGGAAGAGTGGCTGCGCGATGCGCCGCCCGCAGAGGCCCTGCCGGGCGCAGGCGCGAAGATGAGTCAAATCAGTCCCTTGAAGGAAAACATTGCGATTTTGAATCAGGGCGCTGCAAGCGTGCCGCCGCCGGCGCAAGGCGCGCCGGCATCCGCCGCGTCCTGTTAGTGCGTTCCGGAGTTGCGTCATGAACCGTGCGTTCGAAATAGAGGCTTTACGCCGCCGCATCGCCCCTCAGGAAAGGCTCACGCCCAACACCCGCCCGGCGCTTGGGCTGGGCGCGGAGGCGCTTGACGCCGCCTTGCCCGCCCATGGCCTCAAGACCGGCGCGCTGCACGAAATCCTTCCGGAAAGCCATGGCGATTTCGCCGCCGGAACCGGCTTCGGCATCTGTTTTCTGGCGCGTCTTCTGCGCCAGCGTCCCGGCCCCATCCTCTTTGCCGTGCCCGCGCACCTGGCAAACAGCGAAGGCGCGCTCTATCCGCCGGGCCTCGCCGCCCTCGGTCTCGACCCAAACCGCCTGATCCGGATCGAGGCGCGCAAGCCCATCGACATTCTGTGGGCGCTGGAGGAAGGGCTTTCCCATGCGCCAATTGCCGCCGTCGCCGGCATCCTGCCGGACAGCGCCCGCGCCTATGACTTCGCCGCCAGCCGCCGCCTTGCCCTGCGCGCCG
>NZ_BAMP01000040.1 GCF_000615975.1 Nitratireductor aquibiodomus NL21 = JCM 21793
TCCGCGCCCCTGACCAGCGCGGGCCTTGGCCCGCTTCAGCTTGCTGCGAGCGGGCGTTATTCGGGCAATGCGGTACAGCTCGCCCGCCTGACCGCCGACGGCCCGTCCGGGCTGGGCATCGAGGCGAGCGGCACCATTCCGCTGTCCGGCGCAGGCCTTGGCGTCAACGTGGCGGGCACCGCACCGCTTTCAATCGCCAACCGCATCCTCGCCGACCGTGGCACCCAGATTTCCGGCACGGCCTCCGCCAATATCCGTGTTTCCGGCGCAGTGGCCAACCCGGTCATCAACGGCACCATATCCACCGCCAATGCCTCCGCCGTCGATCCGCTGACCAATCTGCGCATCAGCGATGTACGCCTGGCAGCAGCCGTCAATGGCGATCGCATATCGATCACGGAAGGGTCGGCGGCGCTGGCAGCCGGTGGCCGCGTTTCGGTTTCGGGCACAATCTCGACCAATGCACAGGCAGGCTTTCCCGCCGATCTCAGGATCGGTCTGGACAATGCCAGACACACCGATGGCGAGATGGTGACGGCGACCGTCAACGGCGCGCTCTCCATGACCGGCCCCCTCACCCGCGACCCACTGCTTGCCGGCGAGGTCAACATCGAACGCGCCGAGATCATTGTGCCTGAAAGCCTTGGTGGCGGCGCTTCGGCGATCGACGTGCGTCATCTCAACCCACCGCCGGCGGTGCAGCGGACACTGGAGCGCGCACGCGCCGACGACGGCACACCGATGCCCTCGGCGCGCCCGAGCGTCATGCGGCTCAACGTCAATGTGACGGCACCCGCGCGCATCTTCGTGCGCGGACGGGGCCTCGATGCCGAGCTCGGCGGCTCGGTCAGGCTGACGGGGCCGGTGACCAATATCCAGCCGGTCGGCGGATTCAAGTTGATCCGTGGGCGCCTGTCCATCATCGGCCAGCGCATCACCTTCGACGAAGGCCAGGTGACCCTTGTGGGCGATCTCGACCCGCAGCTCGATTTCGTCGCCCGCTCGCGCGGCAACGACATCATCGTTTTCATCAATGTCAGAGGCCGTGTCTCCGACCTCAACATCACATTCTCCTCGCAGCCCGAACTGCCTGAGGACGAGGTTCTGGCGCGCCTTATCTTCAACCGCGGCATCGACGAGCTTTCCGCCGTGCAGATCGCCCAGCTTGCGGCGGCGGCAGCCGAGCTTGCCGGAGGATCCAACACCTCGCTCCTTGGCTCGCTGCGCAACGCCACCGGGCTGGACGATCTGGATGTCGTCACCGACAGCGAGGGCAACGCCGCTGTCCGAGCCGGTCGCTATATCCAGGACAACATCTATCTGGGGGTCGAGGCAGGCGCGAAAGGCACGACACGCGGCACCATCAATCTCGACATCACCGAAGATCTGAAGGCGCGTGGTGCAGTCGGGTCCGACGGCAATTCAAGCCTCGGTATCTTCTTCGAAAAAGACTACTGATCCGCACAAAAGAAAGCCGGCCAGTGAAACTGGCCGGCAAACGGCGCGCTTGGTTCGGGTCGGGGGGATGGTGGGGGCGCGCCTAGAGCATGAACCCGCCCGGGCAACAAAGGTTCCAAACGAAGTTTCATTTTTCCACTTCCCGGCCTGGCGGTTATGCCCAATCCGCCCTAACGCTGCCAGCCCTGCGCCCCGATCAGCGGCACGAAGGAGACCGGCGCCAGCGTCTCCGTTCGAAAAGAGTTCTCGCCTTCCCGGACAACGCAGTTGAGCTTTTGCGGACCGGACGCCGAACCGACCGGCATGACAAGCCGCCCGCCCGGTGCAAGCTGCACGCGCAGCGCCTCCGGCACACGCGGCCCCGCTGCCGCCACGACGATGGCGTCGAACGGCGCCTCTTCTGGCAGTCCCAGCGTTCCATCACCGACGACAATGCTGACATTGTCCAGATAGCCGGCGTCGGCCAGGCGCCTGCGCGCCGCAATTGCCAGCGAATCATGCCGTTCAACCGAGAACACATGGCCTGCAAGCGGGAGAGAAGCGCGGTCGAATACCCGGACCCCGTGCCCACTTCGAGCACCCGGCTCTGCGGCCCGAGATCGGCGGCTTCCGTCATAAGGGCAACGATATAGGGCTGGGATATGGTTTGCCCGTCGCCGATGGGCAGAGCACCATCCTCATAGGCGAGTTCGGAGAGATGCGGAGGCACGAACAGTTCGCGCGGCACTTCAGCCATCGCATCGAGCACGGCTTCGGACGCAATGCCGCGCCGCCTCAGCACCGACAGCATTTCGCTGCGGCGGCTTTCGTTGATATGGGGATCGGTGTTGCTGCTCAAACCTGCCCGGCTTCAATCATGGAAACGTCGATATCCCATAATGCCGCCAAACGGTCTTCAACGTCCATCCTTGCGGCTATGACCTGATGCATAACGGCGCGCGGAACATGCATAGCTCGGCTGTCTGGGACCCCGGAGCTTTGGAGCAAACGCTAATGAGAGAAGGTTTGGTGGGTGATACAGGGCTCGAACCTGTGACCCGCTGATTAAGAGTTATAGACATCGAATATCAGGGTGTTTGACTGAATTTCAAAATTCACATCCAAATATCTGACTTTTATGAGCTTTCCAATTTCGTCCAATTCGGACCCTATTGCAATTTGGCTATCAAAACCCAATATGGTGGCGACACGGTGGCGACAAACGAGGGCGAAGTGGCGACAATCAAACTCACAGCAAAGGCAATTTCAGGTCTCGATAAGGGCGTATACTACGATCAGACGTTGAAGGGGTTTGGCCTCCGCGTAGGGGCGAACGTGTCTACATGGTTCGCGGAATATCGTCCTGGCGCTGGCGGTCGCGGTGTCGCGAAGAAGCGGCATAAGATTGGGACAACCGACAAACTCACCGCAGAGCAAGCACGCGCAGCCGCACAGAAGCTTCTGGCTGGTGTCGCTCTTGGAGCAGATCCAGCGCAGCAGAAGGCAGAAGAACGAGCGGCCCGTTCGTTTTCAGACGTCGCCAGTTCTTACGTCGAGGAACACGCGCGAGCGAAACGCAAGGAGCGCACCGCGGATTATTATAAGTACCTCCTCGACCTTCACATAAATCCCCGGATTGGATCTCGCCGCTTCAAGGACGTTACGCGCGCCGATGTGATCGAGATGCATTCTGCAGTCGGAAAGTCCGCAGGGAAGTTTGTAGCCAATAGAGCGCTGGCCGTAGTATCTGCCGTTTTCAACTGGGCTGATCCCGATGGCAAAAACCCCGCCAAGGGCGTCGAACGGTTCCGCGAGGACGGTCGCGAACGTTACCTGTCGAGCGAGGAGATGCAACGTCTCGGCGAGGCGATGATTGAGGCTGAGACCATCGGCATTCCACACGCCCCTTCGACTTCGAAACATGCTCCAAAGAACAAGACACGCACCGTTCATGGTCCCCATGCTGTAGGTGCTATCCGCTTGCTGATGCTGACCGGTTGCCGATTGCGCGAGATCCTCGATCTCGAGTGGTCCCATGTGGACGCAGAGCGCGGTTTGCTATTCCTGCCCGACTCCAAGACCGGAAGGAAAACGGTGGTGCTTTCGTCTGCCGCGCAAGATGTTCTGAAGTCCCTGCCCCGCATCGGCAGATTCGTGATCGCCGGACGCGACGCCGGCACCGAGAATGAAAAACCACGCGCCGACCTTAAGAAGCCATGGACCGCAATCTGCGCCCGTGCAGGCCTCGAAGGACTGCGAATCCACGATCTGCGCCACAGCTTCGCTAGCGTTGGTGCGGGTAGCGGATTGGGCTTGCCAGTAGTTGGTGCCCTGCTCGGACATAAAGATGCGAAGACAACTTCGCGGTATGCGCATGTCGCAGTCGATGCTTCTCGCCGTGCAGCGGATGCAATCGCTGGCCAGATCGCTGCCGCGATCGGAGGAAAGTGATGGCCAAACTCCCTCCAATTGAGGTTCGCGCCATCTGGGCAAAAGACGAACTGAACAAAGGAAAAGCCAACCGTGAAAAGGCACTCCGTTTCCTTGCAGAAGCAGGCGATGGCCCACTAGCCCGCGAGCTACGCGCATCAATCAACAAGCGTGGCCGGCAGCCCTTCGGAGCCAAGCATCGCTGGTGGGACATTGGTACGGAGAACGACGATCTCACAGCACAGGGAATGGGCTATGAGGATCGAGTAGCGGAGCTGGGCGCTAGATTCATGCTGCATCCTAGGCAGATCGAGGAGGCCATAGCCAAGTACGGCAACGCGGCCGAAGAAATCCGCGCGATAGACCAAAGCACTCAGGACCATTGATTTAAGCACGGTAAGAGAAATATGCGAAAGCGCATATCGTCCTTCATGCAACATCATACATGGAGGTGACACCATGCCCAATATCAGGGTGCAGCAGGCGGCCGACTACTGCGGCCTTTCGAAGTCTTTTCTTGATAAGGCGCGCATCTACGGCGGCGGCCCAGCGTTCTTTCGGTTGGGGCGATCCGTAATCTATTCTACCGATGATCTCGATAGCTGGCTCGCTGCCAATCGCGCGGCCGCCAATGACAACGCCCCTGCCCTAACAAAGAAGAAATGCGCGTAAGCGCACCTCCCCAACTGGCCGGCCATCCCCGCATCGAAACCCATCTCCCCGCCGCTGGCCGGTTGGGCACC
The DNA here is from genome assembly GCF_000615975.1 of Nitratireductor aquibiodomus NL21 = JCM 21793. Lineage (GTDB taxonomy): Bacteria > Pseudomonadota > Alphaproteobacteria > Rhizobiales > Rhizobiaceae > Nitratireductor > Nitratireductor aquibiodomus. The sequence continues at coordinate 4,611 of NZ_BAMP01000040.1, forward strand.
AAGCAAGACCGCGGCTAACGCGGCGAGCCCATAAACCCACTAGGAACATCAACAATGCAAATTCTTGACGTTCGGCGATGCTCCGCCGGCACGAATGTTGTCGCGCGTTTCGACGTAGAGCTCGACAACGGAATTCGCCTCTATGACCTGAAATTGACCAGGGCGGCACGCGGTTGGCGTGTCTACGGCCCGCAACACCATGGCGGCAAGACCGTCACGCTTCCCATCACTATTGCAGATCTCATTGCAGAAAAGGCCGTCGCCCATGTCGAAGCCAGCCGATAAAGTTTCGGAGAGCCCAGCCTATTGGACTCACAAGGTTGATGCATTTCCCAGCCCTGTAGCTCAGTTCCGGATGGCACAGCTCATAGACTTCGATGCGCGCCTCTATGAAAATGCGCGGATCGTCTACCGTTTCCTTTGCGCGTGGTACCACGATGAGCACGGCGATGCGCTGCTCTCCCAAAGGCACGTCGCGAAGGTGATGAAGCAGCGCGCCCCCGAAGGCGCAGCCACACTTTCCAATCGCACGGTCGGCCGCGCCATAATCGCATTGATGGAGACCGGCTGGGTCGCACGCACCTATAAAGGACGCGGCAAGGGCAAAGGTGCCAGCCGGTACATTCCTGTTCTAAATGTTCTGGAGCTTGCCGCACTGGGTAAATTCCCCGAACCGGGCCAATGCACTGACCCGGTTGAACTGGGTCACGCCAATCGCCCAGTAGTGGGTCACGCCAATGGCCCAGTTGAGGGTGAGCCGGGCCACTATGGTGACCCGAAGACTCTACTACCTGACCCGCCGACAGGCGGGGTCACGGTAAGTAGTACTAACGCAGTATCCGCCGCGCCACCATCCGGCCTTACGGCCGATGGGGCGGCGGGTTTTGAGAAGATTTGGAAAGCGTACGGCCGGCTTGGCAATAAGCAGGCGGCCCGTGAAGCCTTCGCCGCAATTGACGAACCCGATGTCGAGCATGTTGCTGCGCGCGCCGCGTCTTGGGCTGCATCTGCAAAGGCAGGGCAGAAGCGAATGCCGTTGGAGAAATGGCTTGCCGCAGAAAAATACGACGAAGCCGACAGGCAGGTTGTGCCGAAGAAGCCAGTCGAGACAGCGCCAGCGGCTAACGACGACGAGCCGATTGAATGGGTTGGCGACGTCTCCGCAATTATACCGCCAGGCATGCACGGAGTGACGGTGAAGACGGCGACCGCGGCTTGGGACGGGAACGGCACCAAGGTCACGCTGGCAATGGACATCGACACAGGCCGGCTCCTGCACGGCGATGTCGAGCATTGTTTCTACGCCGAGCACGTCGATCCGAAAGTACAAAGCCTGGGCCAAGGACACCTGGCGCAGTTGGCCCAGGCTGCTGGAATCGACGTCGAAGATTCTAGCCAGCTTGTCGGGTTGCGGGCGCAAGCAATCGTCGGGCGTGACGGCTCCATCCGGTACGTACCGCTCGCCGACAACGATGACTATGAGGAGGCAGCATGAGTATGACACGTCGAAGCTACATCACGGACAGCGGCGTAGAGATGCGCCGGATTTCCTGGGAGCAGTTCTGGGCATTGCGCCCTGACTTGCGGCCTGCCGCGAACGATAACAATCCCCAACCAGCGGCCCGCGCCGCATGATGGGGGTATCCAACAAGTCTAGCCCCAATCGCCACGCACCCGCGTCCCCGGGAAGGGAAAAGCGCGTGCAAAATGAAAAAGAAAAAGTTGGGGCTAGTGGATGGTCCCGGAATGGTCATCGAGGAAAACGTCGATGCCCTCTCGGTCAATCAACTCTATCGCGGCGGCCAGTGCTGTTTGGTCGGACTGGAACCTATCGTCAAAGAGTGTGGATGCACCTTCCCTGTCGACGACTTCCAGAATCCAGCTTTCGTCACCCTCGCCGCGATAAATCTCAACGGAGACCGTCTTGCCGTCTCGAGTGACCTTCTGAGACAGCGGAGATTCAATGATTTCGGGTTCATCGTCTTCGAGCATGCGGCGATCCTATCGCTTGTGAATGCGGATGCAACCAGAAACCAACATATCCATGAAGCGCCCGGAAGAGGCGGCCCGCTGGCAACGTCCGGCACATGAACACGAGGGACCAATATGACGAAATTTCGAGGTGGTCTGCCTGCGCTGCGCTGGCTGGCCAAACACGACGCCGATGCTGCCTTGGCAGTGTGGCACGCGATCCGCGATGCGGAATGCGCCTATGTCGATTACAGCCCGCAGCAGGATAGCAGGGATGCCAACGCGGATGACGCGGAAACGCACATCGTGCCAGATGCGCCCCTGACCAGCGAAACGATGGCCGAGCCGACACGCGACGGTCCGGATGAGACCTGGCCCGAAATGCTGCATGAGATCCGGCCCGGAGTTGACGACATGCTCAGCAGCATTGGTTGGATAGAGTGGCCTTGGTGCGGCCAGCGCGATCGAAAAGGACGCTACAAGCGAACCGAACCACTGGGGTATGTCATGCGCGCACCTTCCGGCCAGGTAGTGTTGGCTGATGGCGCGATGCTTGAGCCTGACATAGATGGCGACACCATCACGCTGGGCGGCTTGACCTTCTACGTGCGTCCAGCGACACGACGCGGCCGCGAGGGTGGCCTGATGGTCAATTACGCGGACGGCGATGGTCGCCAACAGCGCCCGTCCTATAGGGCTACGAAGCCGCGCGGCGGAAAGCGGCCACTGCGCACTGTGGCTGCGGCGGCGGGGTATCTGGATCTGAAACCCACCGCGCCTTCGCCCATGGCCGCAGAAGGGCTGCGCAGGCCCCTTAGCGAAGAACCGGCGCTCATGCCCCTGTACACACCGCTTCTGCGGAAGAAGCCCGACGCCCTGGACTCCCGCGGTCGCTTCGGGGTGGAGGAAGGCCGCGCGCTCTTGCGCCGGCTGGAAGAAGCAGGCGGATTGCCGCCCGTCACCATCTGCCCGCCAGCGATTGCGAGGGGCGCGCGCTTCATGGGCGGCCTTGCCACGGCAAACGGTGTGGCGAGTCCACCTGGGCCCAATTGGGATCCGCGGGAGGTGAAACCGCTGCCGGCGGTCTTAGAGGAAGTCGGTTCGCGGGGCACGCTTGCCGACATCGGCGTGCGGCTGGGATATCGGGGCGGCCGCCCTGATCGCGCTGGCGGAAAGGCACTGCTGGCGGCTGGACGCGCACTTGTGGCCGAAAACGACAACGCAGGAAGAAAAATCGCGGCGTGATGTGCCAAATTGCGCATGCCCGGCGCGTATATATTGAGGGCATTGCACCTCGTGTTCAAATTTCACTCACCCGGCCACTGCGCCGGGTTTTCTTTTACCCAGAATCAAATCCCAAAAATTTCAAAAAGGAGGCGGTCCGATGACGAAATCGGAGTTTCTCGCCCTGCTGTCGCGCCGTCTCGGCGTGACGGAGACACATGTCCAATCGATCGTCAATCGCCTGCACAGCGCCGGCATGGTGACGCCTACGCGCTCTAAAAGGCATCCGCCTCCGATCGATGAGCCCGACGCTGTCAGCATCCTGTTGGCGGTACTGGCCGACCGAGGTCTTGAGCATGCCGCGGATAACGCATGGACGTTGGCCGCAGCACATCATGACGGCGAGCGCTTTGATGCGTTCCTGGCCCAGCTGCTTTTCGGCCCACCACGGTATGTCGGCCACCTGATCGTTCACCGCGAGGGCGCATCGGTGGTCGTGGATGCCGCGCACATCGAGTTTGGCGAACGCAGTGAAGTGCCGACGCGCTTTATTCCGGGCGGGGTGCTGATGGCCATTGCCGCGGAACTCCAGGGCGCGACGCCACGCGATGCAGACGCTATCGCAGCAATTACGAGGATCCAGAATGGACATTGACGAACTGATCGACGCTGCAGCACGCGCGGCAGCTGAGAAAACGAATCAAGGCACTCGAACGGCAGTCAAAAAACAATCACTCCCAGAGGGTGCTGCAAGGGCGGCTCTCAAGGCCCTAGCGCGACCAGAAGGTGACACAAAATTATTGGCCGATATTCGGCAGTCGCAGCGCGAAGACGGGCTCCACTCCGTGCCACCCTGGGTGTTCGCACACTACTTCCCACCAGAAAAAGTCGAGGATTTTGAGCTCAAGCGTCTCGAAAGCCCACACGACGATACCTCTTGGCTTTCACCGCGAAAGCAACGTGAATCCGCGTTCCTTCAGTTCAACATGCTGCTCGCCGGATGCCGCGCTGAAAATGCAGCTCAAGAGGCTGGTCAGACCCAATCTGGAATCGGCGGAGCCGGCACTGGTGCTCGCAGCCGAGCCCGCCACCAAATATTTGCCGCCATCATGCGCGGCGACATCGATTAACTGAAAGGAATAGCCATGAGTGAATTGGCCTCCATGATCACCAGTCTCGGTGACAAATTCAAAGCCACCACCGAAGACCTCACCACCCGCCTATCCGAACTCGAACGCCGCGCAGCGCGCTCTTCGGAAGATCACGAATATGTCGCCAACGACAACCACGAGTCCCTTGGCCATATCGTCGCTAACGATGACGCTGTGCGCAACTTGACCAGCGATTTCCGCGGCAAGGCTGTCGTCAAGCTGCGCGGTGAGAGCGCAGCCATCACATCTTATCCAGCAACCGTTGGCAGCAATACCTCTGCTGGTACGTCGCTGGTGCCGGCGCATCGCGTACCGGGTATTGTGACCCCATATCAGCGGCGCATGACGATCCGCGACCTTCTGCGTACGGCGCGCACCACCTCGAATAACATCGAGTGGCCTCGAGAGACGAATTACACCAACAACGCAGACGTTGTCTCCGAAGGCGCGAAGAAGCCTTATTCGGATATCGAGTTCGAACTGGAGAACGCGCCGGTTCGAACGATCGCGCATATGTTCAAAGCCAGCCGCCAGATCCTTGACGACGCCGATGCGCTCGCGAGCTACATCGATCGCCGCGGCCGTTACGGCCTCCAGTTCAAGGAGGAGCTACAGCTCTTGAGAGGCGATGGTACCGGTCAGAACATTGAAGGCATCATCCGCAGGCCAGCGCCTATGAGACGGCTCGAAACTCGACGGGAGACACGCCGCTCGACGTTCTAAACCACGCCATTAGCCAGGCCGAAGAAAGCGACATTCCGATCACGGGTATCGTTCTTTCCAAGAAGATGTGGCGCGACATGTTGGGAATCAAGGATGGCGACGAGCGTTATCTCAGCGGCGGCCCGTTCGGCACCACAGCGGCACAGATCTGGGATCTACCCGCGATCGGCAGCAACGCCATGGCTGACGGCGAATTCCTCGTCGGAGCTTTCGAGGATGGTGCGACAATCTTCGACCGTCTGGAAGCGGAGGTTCTGGTATCGAGCGAGAATGACGACGACTTTGAGCGCAATTTGTTCTCGATCCGCGCGGAGCAGAGACTGGCACTTGCCGTTTTCAGGCCGGATTCATTTGTCACCGGCCAATTCTAATCCGGCGGCGTGAATGACGGGTCAGCTTCGATCCGGAAGACGTGATGCGTGCCGCCAACATTTCCTGATTGCGCATCAAGTCATGAGCAGTGCCCTGCGCCGAAACCCTTGCGGCGCGGGGCATTTCACCTCACCCAACCAGAGGCAAAGACATGTCAAGTCATGACGACATGCAAGAAGCTGCACGGCTCATCGTTGAAGACACGATGAGTAGGCTGGCGAAACTTGGTGCAGACCACCAAGCCGCAGCAAAGCTTCTCGCAATTCAGGGCTATATCCGTATCGAGAATAAGCAGGCGCAGGCCGAATTGATCAGCACACTTACTTCCCTGATGGATGGATGAAGTCGCTGCGCATAAACGCTTCCTCCGATCGCGCGAATGGCAAGAACGACTGCGCCCGCATCATCTGATGCGCGAGCCGCTATGCCGATTTTGCGCGGCTCTTGGCGATGTTACGGCCGAGGACGTCCAGGTCGACCACATCGTTCGCCCGAACGGCGATCCGGTTCTTCAACGCGCCCCCGAGAACCTGCAAACACTGTGCCCGACACACCATGCCGCGAAGTCACAGTATGAGCGCGGCGATTGCAGTCGGCCGCTGATCATCGGGTTCAACGCTGATGGCTGGCCAGTCACATGGACGCCGACCGAAGCGTCGATGGCTAGCCAGGGGGGTGTTTTGAAGTGTGGAGGTGCGCGACGGGGGCACCGTGATGGGCCCTTTCTGCGCATTTTCAGTGCCCCGGTTCAACAAAAATTTCGGAGGTGACTTATGAAGCCACCCAAACACCTACGGCCGGCAACCCGTAGATGGTTTGCCGGCGTTCTCGACGACTTCGACCTCGAAGACCACCACGTACGACTTCTGACCTTGGCGGGCGAAGCTTGGGACAGAGGCCAAGCGGCCCGTGAATACATCGACGCCAACGGGATGACCTTCACGGACCGTTTTGGCCAGCCAAAAGCCCGGCCGGAGGTCGCCATTGAACGAGACTCGCGCATTGGTTTCGCTCGCCTGATTAGGGAGTTGGCTCTGGATGGCGTTGACGCCCCAGAGGCTCCGCGTTCGCCGCGAACCGCAGATTACGGGAGTCGCCGCTGATGCCGGTGCGAACGCGAAGAAGTAAACGCCGTCATGGTGCTGGCGTCGGTGCCTGGTTTGACGTTTTCGAAGGGGAATTCGATTTCTTCGGAGAACTGGAAGCGGCCGGCGTAGATCTGAATAGGCATGGCAAACCGGACCTCGAAGTAGCCCGCACCGCGTGGTCTGAGCTGGGCGTAGCATTCATGGAAGAATTCCACGCGCGCTATCCGGATGGCGCACATTTTATCCCGTGGGCGGTTGAGCAATTCGGCGTGCCGCCGCAACGGAAACGCCGCTTACGGCGGCGCTAAAGGACACAAAGAATGACCGATAATTACACCACCGCGTGCGCACGCGCGGCCGATTACGCACGCGTTGAACTCGCCGTTGGCACTGATGCCAGCACGCTGGCCGACGCACTTATTACACAGGCCGCTGCGATCTGGGCGGCGAACACAGGCCGGCATACCGCGGCGCGAGAATTGCTTCGTATGTGGCATGAGGTGACGTATGCCGGCGACTAATGTCGAGAAGCTTGTCGTAAGCCTGAGCGCCGATATTCGCCAGTATCAAAAGGCGTTGGATCGCGCTCAGGGCGTTACGAACAAGCAGGCGAAGGCGATCGAAAATCGCTATCGCCGAATGAACAAGAACCTCGCGTCGCTCGGCAAGACAGCCATGGCCGGTTTCGCTGCTGGCTTTGCTTCCCTCGGTGTAACGGCAACAGTCGCCGGCTTGCGCGATGTCGCGGGCAGCATTGCTCAAATCAGCAACGAAGCGGCGCGCGCCGGCGTTACGACACGTGTCTTCCAAGAGTGGGAAGCAGTTGCTGTGAAGGCCCGCATTCCTGTCGACGCGCTGGTCGATGCCTTCAAAGAATTGAACATTAGGGGCGATGAATTCGCACAGACCGCAAAGGGGTCTGCAGCAGAAGCATTCGCACGCTTAGGACTAACGCCAGCCGAGGTCAAAGAGCGTCTCAAAGACCCGTCCGAATTTATGCTCTTGCTGATCGAGCGCACGCGCCAGCTAAAGGACACGGCGGCGGCAACACGTATCTTTGACGAGCTTTTCGGCGGTACAGGTGCGGAACGCATGGTTTCGCTGCTGGGCCAGTCCACGGACGAAATTCGCGCCACTATCAGTGAAGCGCACACGCTCGGGAACGTGCTTGATGACGAGGTTATTGCACGCGCGGCCGAGGTGGATAAGCAGTTCAACCAGATTGTTCACACGGTCGGGCAAAACCTGCGTGGCGCGATCGTTTCCGCGGCCACCTCACTGCAGGATTTCGTCAATGCCTTTAATGGATTTGAGGCCCAGCGCACGGCAAAGCTGGACGAAAACCTTGCCAGGCTCGGCAAGGAGCGGCTCGAAATCGAACGCGAGATCGGCGAACTACGCGAGCGCCAGAGGCAGGGCCACGTTGGCGCTGGCGATGGCATTCTAGGGTCGTCAATTGGCGAATCCCTGATCGGGGAATCCATCGCCGACCACGAGCGCCGGCTCGAGGCACTTGCTGCAGAAGAAGAAATGATTCTGCGTGTAGTTTCGGCGCGAGACAAAGCCGCCAAGACCCCGGAGCCAACAGCCACGAGCGGATGGTCGCCTTCACCATACACACCTCCGCCGTCAAGTGGTGGCTCTAGCCGGGATGCGAGTGCCGCAGCCGCGGAGCGTGAAGCTGAAGCCGTGCGGAGGCTTATTGCGGGTCTACAGCATGAACTTGAGCTGGTCGGCGCGACAAATCTAGAACGCGATATCGCCAATGCGCTGCGCCAGGCTGGTGCGGCTGCGACGGCCGGTCAGCAAGCTCAGATCGTATCCTTGATCTCCGCCCTTGCCGCAGAAGAAGAAGCCGTACGGAAGGCGTCGGAGGCGACGGCGGAAATGCGGGATATTGGCCGGGATGCTATGCGCGGTCTGATCGATGATTTGATCGCCGGTAAAGACGCAGGCGAAGCCTTTGCCAGCGTGCTGTCCAAGATCGGTTCGAAATTAATCGATATGGCGCTCGGCGGTCTCTTTGGCGGTGGTGGCGGCCTTCTGGCGGCCTATTCGGCTTTGCCGGTGGTGGTTACGTATCTGGAAAGACACCCAAGGCAGCCGGCTTCGACAAAGGCGGCTATACCGGTCCTGGCGGCAAGTATCAGCCGGCCGGCGTGGTGCACAAAGGCGAATACGTCTTTTCAAAAGCTGCCGTGGATCGCATTGGCGTCGGCAATCTGGAGGCGATGCATCGCAATCTCAAAGGTTATGCCGAAGGCGGGTTTGTTGCACCGTCCGCCCCTGTCTTGCGCGCTGCGCCGGCAGCATCGTCGGGGGCGACGTATGCGCCGCAGTACAACATCGACGCGAGCGGTGCAGAGGCGGGCGTAGAGACGAAAATATCTGCGGCCCTAGAGGAATACGACAGGGGTAACTATCAGCGGTTCCTCGCCAATCTAGGGGACGCCAGAAAGAGGAATGCGATTTAGGAAAAGTGCCAAGTTTCGTTTGAAGGTGGCGCTTTTTGTATGATACTTTCAGATTGCTCAATCGACCTTCAGAATCTTTTTCGGAGGTTGCGGTCTCGCAAGGTCCAGTTGCGAGACCGCGTTTCGGTGGCTTTACGCCTTGATTATCATGATGAGTAATTCAATCATCATTAGCAGAATTATGATTTCTTCTGCTTTGCTCAATCGGCCTCTTTTCTCTCCCGACGCGGCTAGTAGCGAACAACTCGCTGCTTTCAATCCGACTCGGTTGAACCGAACCCGCATGTCACATTCTTCGCATCATTGACGCTGGGTAAAGCTCCCATCTTTGATTTAACCGCGATTCACAGGTCGCAGCCACAACACGTGGATCATTTGGCTAAGCTAGTTGACGACCGGAGCAATCCTCCTGAACGCTATATTATTTCTGCCCTCGCACTCATATTGGCTCCTTTCCGCCTTGACCGGAATGGGTGCTGATTCTTATTTTGTTCCAATGCAAATCAAAACACTCGGCGATGCTGGACACACTCTGCGACGGTCTGGATGCGCTGCGCTTGGGGCAAGCGCCAACGAGCGAATTGTTGGGGTTCACACCTTAAGGCTTGGGGCGCTCAAGGGAGAATTCTCGCTCGCTGGCGACCAAAGGTAGCGGGTGGGCTTTGCACCTACACTGGTGTGATGGCGTAGGTCGGTCGACGCTTCGGAGGGCGGCTCGTCAGCGCCGGCCGGTCGGTCCGAGTCAGGTCCGCCGCACCTATTGATGCCGGGATTCGCAAATGGACGGCTAGTAACGAACCGTTTCGGCGTGAAAAGAAGCGCTGGCGGGGTGGTCGTCGATTGCCCCCACCACCATATGACGTGTGGTTGTCAGAAGCGTCAACGGTACGCGATCGCGTGAGGGGGCAATCAAATTCCCCTTTGGTGTTTTCGTAAAAAACAGCGGGTGTTTCGCGTAAAAGGCTGCAAAAAATCTTTTTTGATTTTTTTTTATAAAAAAAGCCGTTTCGTGCTACGGAACGAGACGCGAGTTCCGTAGCACGTTGCGAAGCCCGCGTCAATCATCTATATATGCACTCGTCTGCTTATAATTTCACCAAAAAAGGAAGGAGCGCAGAAATGGCAATTGTTTCGCATGCGTTCGGTCAGGTGCGATTAACTGATGTGGACGCGGAAAAGTTTTACAATCAGGTTACGTACGGCAAGCCCAAGGCGGCTGCAACACATTCCGTAAAATCCGGCTCTGAGCTTTACAATTCTTACCGGAAGAACGGAACCGTTAAGGTGACAGTGAAGTCGACCAAGGGTCGCTAATTGTCTGACGTAGATCTTGAATTGCGAGCGATAGAGCCCGGTGACAAGGTTACCGGGCTTTCTCTTGGCGATCCAGATTTTCAGCCTTTGAAGACCTTTTTGCAGCGGGACGCAAAAGGATATCATGCGCAAAATCTAGCTAAAACCTACGCGTTTTTCGATGAAAATGCGAAGATTGTCGGTTACATTACACTCATTTGCGCAGAGATAACCACCGAGCGCAAAGAAGACCTCCCCGCCCCCGATCTCACCTACAACTACAAGAGCTACCCAGCAGTCAAAATCGCACGCTTAGCAGTTGATAAACGCTTTCGGGGAAATGATTTGGGGAAGAGCTTAGTTCACTTCGCACTGGGGATGATCAAGGAAGCCATCTGTCCGATTGTAGGCTGTAGGTTTGCAGTTGTTGATTCCAAGCAAAAATCGATAAAATTCTACGAAAAGTGCGGATTTACGCTTGTAGACACAGTCTCCAATAGAGATCGACCAGAACCAATTATGTTTCTGGACCTACATAAAGTCCCCTAGCAACCCCGCTCTCCGCATCTCGCCCCATTTCACGAACTCCGCGCGCCGCCAGATCGCATTATCCGATCAACCCCACCTATCGACACAGACTCCTATCGACATAGGTCTTGTTTCCATTTGAATTGATGTAGTAGCAGCCGCCACGCGGACCGCGGTAGTAGGTTCGAAAGGCTGAAGCCCTCGAATATGTTGCTCGCTGTGACGGCGTACGCTGCTGGGCAGCGACAAATTCCCTCGAAGTCTCCCTCAGGTCGGTTGCGCGAGCACGGGCATGGCGATCGCCGAGAAGTGGCTGAAAAACCACATGCGTTGTTGAGCCGTCTGCCAGAGAAGCAGTCCCAACCAAAGGATGGCCGTCACTATTGGTTCTGATTGCTATCGTGCCAGTCCGGCCATCCTGGCACGCAATAGGCGCAGTGACTTCAGTCTCCTCTTCACCGCGAACATACCTGCCAGTACAAGCGGTGCTCTCGCCAGAGATCGTGAAACTTTGATCGAGCACCACGCCTGAGTATGGCATTTGTCCCGTGGCGCAGCCGCTCAACAAGATTGCGGTGCCGCAGACTGCCCGTATTCGCATAGTACTCCCCTGGCGACGAACAAACGGCCGGCGAAATTAGAATGCATTAGCGGCTTTTCCGAAGACGAAATCGGCTTCAGTACCATCCTCGAGACGCACCCTACCAGAGCCATCAATGCCGTTGGCTTCTCGGGTCGCGATCACCAAACCTTTTCGGCCGTCGTTGCATTGGACAGGCATCGAAATGGTGATTGAGGTATTCCACGAGTCATATGTGCCTGCGCACGTAAGCGGCTTTCCGTTGAACTTGCCAGACGCTTGGAAAGATCCGCCGGAAGCTGCCGCAGTTGCTGTACCACGCATCACGTCACCGGTGTCAGAGATGACAACGACCGGAACGGTAAGTGAGCCACATCCCGAGGCAACCGCGCACATGAAAATAGAAGCAATTGCTTTAGATTTCAGCACAAAGTGCTCCTATTCTTCCGATTGGCAGACGAATCTCTGAAGTGATGGATGTTCAGTCATCCATCTCAAACGTCCGGTACTCACCGGACTCGCTGTCATAGACTTCAACTTCCACAGTCGATCCCCACCGTTCGATACGCTCAACGGTCACGTCGCGATACTCTCCAGCTCCGTAATCGTAGATCTCGATGTCTCTGCCACTACGTACAAGATTGCCTTTCTCGATCTCGACTGCATCGCCCGTGTCGGAATCGTAGCCGTCCCAAGCAAAACTGCAGGCCACGGTTCCTAATAGTGCTGCAGCAACTAAAAGTGTCCTCATGGCACTAGTGGCAATGATAGCCGCCGCGCTTATGGTCGCGGTGACAGCCGTTTGCATCTGTGTTGCCACTATGGGCTGAGGCAACCTGCGCACCAACTATGGATGCGAACAAACCAATTAGAGCTATGGAGACAAGTCGCTTCATTTGATCCCCCAAGGATTTGAATGACGATAGACGGCTTAGGTCGTGTGGCATTCTCTTGAGCACCAATAACAACCATTTGATTGCCAGTAGTGCTTCTTGGCAACTACAACGGCAGAATGGCACGATTGATGCCAACCAAGGTCTGTGCGCCGGGATGGAAGAAAAGCGCAGGTCATATCATGCACTTCATGATCGCCGTTGATCTGGGCAGTATCATTGACGCAATAATACGGCATTATCCCCTCCCTGAACCACTCTACAATCATGGATTGCGATCAGAGCTGAGTCAATAACGAAATATTACCTTGCTGAAATAAAGGTAATAATCGATAAGCGGGGATTCAGAATCTTCTTCCTCATACCTCCGATCCTACAAGTCGCTATCCGCTTGCGGCGGTGGGAGGCGCTTACTCCGACTCCCGCAGCTTCACCACGCCTTCGCCGCGGTCGGTCGTAATGAACTCTACGCCAGCTTGTTCAAGGGCGGTGCAGAGCTTGCGGAGTGTATCCGCATGCCCGCCCGATTGACCATTCTCCAAACGGGAGATCGTCATAGGCGCGACATCAGCCAGCTTAGCAAGTTCTCTAACCCCGATCCTCAATGCGGCACGCGCCATACGGATTTGCTCACCTGTTATCATCGTATCTGATCCTGTTGACAGGGTATTCATATCGTGTTTTGAATACAAGGTATTCGTTTTCGCAGACAGAGACAACAGGATCAAGCCGACATGATTAATGAAATGCCAAATCCGCGCGAACACGCACTGCTCGAACTGGAGGCGCCGATATGCGACTTGGCCCGCCTTGCTCGGGCGATTGCAGTGATTGGAGAGTCGGTGCGCCGCGACATTGAAGGGATGAAAAAGGTCAACCCAGACTGGGAGCGTGGGTTCAACAGCTACCTCAATGCCGATCTTGAAGTGCTGTTCGATTATGCCGACCGCGCGGGCGACCAGGTATTAGAACTGCGGAATGCGTTTTATGCAGCCGCAAAGGCGCGACGCGTCAAAGACGAAGCCACCACTACCGTCTACCAGCATTAGCCTTTCAACCGCACACCACACCACCCTGCCCCGTCGCACACCTATGCGGCGGGGCTTCCGTATTTCTAGGAATTATCTTCGATTGGAGCGTTCGGGCCGTTCTTCTTGATCGATTCGATTGCGTTCTGAGCGCTGGACTTGCTGGAATAGCCTTCGGTCGAGAACATGATCTCGCTGTTGTATTTGAAGCGAACGCGGTACTCGCCAGCCTTATCGCGGTAGATTTCAAACTTGTGCATGATTCTCAACCCTCCTTCGATTTTCGAATGCTGAGGCACTCTAACCGCGGATGGACAAGCGTCAACCAGACTCATCTAGCGCAATGTGCGCTGGGTCGTCTTATCAAGCGGTGGCGACACGGTGGCGACAAATTTTATCGCCACGGCATCGCATCTATCGTAAGTCGTTGAAATTATTGGTGGGTGATACAGGGCTCGAACCTGTGACCCGCTGATTAAGAGTCAGCTGCTCTACCAACTGAGCTAATCACCCGACCATTTCGTGCGGCAATCAGGTCGCCGTCAACCGAATGACCGGCTCCTTAAACGGTTTCGTGCAAGCATGCAAGACACTCTGACACGAGTTTGTCACTTATTGCTCAAATCAACAGCCTGCCCTCCGCCACGCGGATCGCATGGCCACCGATGCGGGCGGATTCGACCGCACCCCCGTGGACATCGATTTCGAGGCGAATGCTGGACGGTCGCCCCATTTCAATGCCCTGTTCGATCAGCAGACCATGCGACCCGTCGACCAGGGCATCGTACTGCATGATTGCACCGGCAAAGGCTGCAGCCGCCGAGCCGGTGGCCGGATCCTCTGCGATCCCGTCATCCGGGGCAAACATGCGCACATGAAATGCATGATCGTGGTTCACCGTCTCCCGGCAATAGATGTAAGGAGCGGCAGCCGGCCCCTCCAGTTCGGGAAGAAGTGAGCGCCAGAGCGCTGCGTCGATCCGGGCACGGCGCGCGACATCCAGATCGGCGACGGGCACGCACACATAGGGCACGCCGGCGCTCCAGGTGCTGATTGTGTGGTTCTCGAACCCGATTTCATGATGCCCGAGCCCGAGGGCCGCAGCCACCGCCTCCGGTTCGATCGGAATCGGCAAAGACACCGGAAGTCTGGGCAGATCGAACTCAGCATAGGCCGCTCTCTTCCCGACGGTCACCGCACAACGCACCGCCCCGACCGCTTCTTCAAGCATCAGGATGGAGGTCTGAATGCCGTCGTCACCGGTGCCCGCCCGCTCCGCCAGTGCAATGGCTGTCCCGACCGTCGGATGTCCGGCAAAAGGCAGTTCCGTACGGGGTGTGAAGATGCGCAGCCGGGCGGCGTGGTTGTCATTCTCCGCTGGCAGCACGAACACGGTCTCCGAGAGATTGAACTCATCCGCGATCCGCTGCATGGCCGTATCGTCGAGGCCCTCTGCATCGAGCACGATGGCCAGCGGATTTCCCGCCAGAGCCTCATCGGAAAAAACGTCGTAAATATAATAGTTTCGCCCAGTCATCTCGCCTCTCACGGAAATATGCACGCCATTCGGACAATACGGTCGATCCGGCAGCGCTTTGCCATCTTTTGCCCACACTCGTCATACCACGTCACCGCGAACGGGGCGCACTGCAAACGACAGGCGGACCATGAAAATGACCGATCATGAATCCGGCGGGGCCGCATCGGCGATCGCGCAAGACCCCAGCGCTAAAGCCAGGTCATCAGGAACAAAACGCCGCTGGTCCCTGCTGCTGACGGGCGCAGCTTTGTTGGCGGCCAGCATCTGGTTCTTTGCAGGCGCCCGGTCAGGGCAGCCGGAAGCAGCCTATACGAGCCAGCTCGTGGAACGTGGCAATCTCGTCGCACGGGTCGCGACAACGGCTGTCCTGCGCCCGCGCACGCAGATCGAGATTTCAAGCGAGCTGAAAGGCACGATTCAGTCCGTGCCCGTTCGACAAAATCAGCGCATCCGGCGTGGCGACATCCTCGCAAAGCTCGATTCCACGGTTTTCGAATATGAGGTGGAACGCGGGGAGGCGTTTGTGGAAACAGCGCAGGCAAGCCTGTCCGATGCAGGGATTTCATTGAAGGAAGCCGAAAGGAAGCTCGCTCGCGCCAGGGCTCTCAGAGCCAAAAACGCGCTCAGCGAGCAAAAGCTGGAAGACGTGCAGGCCGAATATGATCGGGCGCAGAACCGGGTCGCCACTGCCAGAGCCGATCTTTCGGTCAAGCAGGTGGAACTCAGGCTCAAGCGCTTCAATCTCAGTCGAACGACGATCCGCTCGCCCATCGATGGCGTGGTGCTCTCGCGCAGCGCAGAACCGGGCAAAACAATGTTCGCCTCATCCGACGACGGTGTGCTCTTCATCCTCGCCGAAGACCTGGAACGGATGGAACTCATCGCAAAGATCAACGAAGCCGATATCGGCGCGGTCGCTCAGGGGCAGGAGGCGAGTTTCACGGTCGACGCCTATCCCGACCGGACCTTCCGCGCGGCGATCCGCGCTGTGTCCTTCGCCCACAAAAACGATGACAATCTGGTTACCTATGAGGCCAATCTCGACGTTCGCAACAGCGGCCTCAAGCTGCGCCCGGGCATGACCGCTTCCGTGTCGATAAAAACGGACGAAGCCAAAAACGCTCTCCTAATCCCTTCCAGCGCCTTGCGGTACAGGCCGCAGATCATTGAAGAGGAGCCGATCTTGAAAGGGCCCGGAGAGCCGCGGGGCTCCGCCCTCGTTCACGTGCTTGAAAACGGCAAGCTAAAGCCGGTACGTGTGCGGCTTGGCGTGCGCAACTGGGAGAAGGTCGAGGTGCTCTCCGGCCTGTCGGAGGGCCAGAGCGTCATCACCGGCGATCTGACCGGTGCGCACGCGCAATGAACGCGCCGGGCAAAACCGCGCCGCTTCTCGCATTCGAGAATGTGTGGCGCAGCTACGGCGGGGGCGACACACAGGTCCATGCACTCTCAGGCGTCAGTTTCGGGATCGAACGGGGAACATTCACCGCCGTAACCGGGCCCTCGGGCTCTGGGAAATCCACCACCATGAACATTCTCGGCGCCCTCGATGTTCCGTCCCGCGGCATCTACCGTTTCATGGGCTCGGATGCCGGTCGGCTGGACAACGCCAGCAGGGCGGAACTGCGCAACCGGCA
The DNA here is from genome assembly GCF_000615975.1 of Nitratireductor aquibiodomus NL21 = JCM 21793. Lineage (GTDB taxonomy): Bacteria > Pseudomonadota > Alphaproteobacteria > Rhizobiales > Rhizobiaceae > Nitratireductor > Nitratireductor aquibiodomus. The sequence continues at coordinate 21,113 of NZ_BAMP01000040.1, forward strand.
TATCGGATTCGTGTTTCAGGGCTACAATCTCCTGCCCCGAACGACGGCACTCGAAAACGTCGAGCTTCCACTCATCTACCGTGGTCTTCCGCCCCCTGCGCGACACGCCATGGCCGAAAAGGCTCTGGAACAGGTCGGGCTCGAAGGACGCAGGCACCACACACCGGCCGCCCTCTCCGGCGGTCAGCAGCAACGCGTCGCCATCGCCCGTGCACTGGTGTCGGAGCCGACCTTGCTCGTGGCCGACGAACCGACCGGCAATCTGGACACAGAGCGCAGCCGCGAAATCATGGCGCTGCTGACGGCGCTCAACCGTGAACGCGGGCTGACCATCGTCATGGTGACCCACGAGGCCGACATCGCAGCCTTTGCCAGCCGCCAGATCAGCTTTCATGACGGACGCATCGCCTTCGACAGCGATGCCGGGGCGGCAGTCTGATGTTCCTGGAGTCTGTCCGTCTCGCGCTGCGCTCCATCGCCCGCAACAAGATGCGTTCACTCCTGACGCTTCTGGGTGTCATCATCGGCGTGGCGGCGGTGATCGCACTGCTGACCATCGGCGGCGGTGCCAGGGAGCAGATACGTGCCGAAATGGCCGGCCAGGGCAGTCGCCTGATTTTCGCCTTTGCCGGCATGGTTCGTGATCCCGCTTCTCCAGCCGAAATCAAGGTGCAGCCACTCACAAACGAGCACCTGATGAACCTGGACAAATCCATTGGCCAGCACGCAACCATTGCCGCCCAGGCCGAAACCCGGCTACGCGTTTCCTATGGGGCGCGAGGCCTCTCGGCACAGATCCGGGGCGTGAGCGAATCCTATTTCACGCTGCGCGAATGGACACTGAAGCGCGGTCGCCTACTCTCTCCCCTCGAGGTGGCCAGCCATGCCGGAACCTGTGTGATCGGCAGCAAGGTGGCCAAGGCCCTTTTCGGCACGGAGAACCCCATCGGAGCCCGCATTCGCATCGGCCACCCGCATTGCCGGGTCGTCGGTGAACTCGCACCTAAGGGCGCTTCATTCTCCGGGGACCAGGACACGCTCGCCCTCATTCCACTCGGTCTCTTTCAAATCCGGATCAGCGGCAGGAATGAGCTTGCCCAGATATTGATCAACGCCCCCAGCGAGGCATTGGTAGCACCACTGAAAGTGCGGGTTGCCGAAGAGATGCGCCGTCTCCGCCGGATAGCACCTGGGCGCAACGACGATTTTCAGGTCGACGACATGGCCGAATATATGCGACAGGCGGGCAGCATCATCGGCAATGTCACGGCCATACTCGGCGCCATCGCCGCCATCAGCCTGCTGGTGGGCGGCATCGGCATCATGAACATCATGCTGGTGTCGGTAACCGAGCGCACCCGTGAGATCGGCATCCGTATGGCGATCGGCGCACGCCAGCGCGACATTCTGGTTCAGTTCCTGACCGAGGCATCCGTGCTCTCGCTGCTCGGCGGGCTGATCGGCATCGGGCTCGGCCTTGCCATTGCATGGGTCGTCACTGCGTTCATGAATGTCAGCTTTGTGCCGAACCTCACGGCGGTCAGCGCAATCGCGGCTGTCTCGGCCATGATCGGCATCGTGTTCGGCTTTTTTCCTGCATTGCGCGGCGCGCGGCTCGACCCCATCGACGCCCTGCGGCATGAATGACCGTCGAATACGCCGTCCACCCGGTCAGGTCCCGGTCAGGTGATGTCGAGTTGAACCACCACCGGACAATGGTCGGATGCCTTCGGGCGATCCCAGCCAACGCGCGGAAAACGGGGCACGTCCTGTTCCGGTGGAAAGATCGTGCGCCAGGGCTGGCCTGAACGGACAATATCCGGAACCGCGCGGGGGTTCCGCTCCGCCAGCGCCTTCGAGGCAAGCAGATAGTCGAGTTGGCAAAGATGACGTTCTTGCGGCCCGCGCGTGTGATAAAGCGTCCAGCGGTTCATCTCGGGGCGGCGTTCGACGAGATTCTGGCAGAAACCGCCGGCCGTCAGCGTGTTGACGCTCGAAAGCGGCTCCCGCACGGGCTCGAACCGGTAGCCCTCATGCGCTTCACCGGAAATGACGACGCGCTCGCGATAGTCGTTCAGGTCACCGCAGATGACCCAGCGCTTCGCAGAAGCCCGCTCCGCTCCACCGAAGCGCTCCTCGATGATCCGCCGAACCGCCGCAGCCTCGGCCATTCTTACCGGCATGGAGGCCGTGCGCCCGTCCATGCCGTTGCGCGGCGGGCTCATGGCCTTGAAATGCACGACGTAAAGCGTCATGGGCCGCCCACCGACCTTGATGTCGAGTTCCAGGCAGTCCCGGCGGAAAATGCGGTCCTGTGGCTCGATCCCGAGTTCCGCCAGCGCTTCGTTGTGGAGGTCGAGATCGGCGAAGGTCAGATGCGCGTGGCTGGTCATGCGCTCAAATTCGATCGGCTGACCATGCGCGGTCTCGGGCCGCATCATCACCGCCACGTCAATGCCGCGTGAATCATTCCCGGAAGCGGAATATTTCTCGCGGTAGCCATTGCCGATCATCTTGAAGAGGTAGCCGTATTCGAATGCCTTGAGCGCGGCGATATTGTCGACTTCCTGAAGACACAGAATATCAGCGCGCGTCGCCGCGATGGCAAGCGCGGTCAATTGCCTGGCGTCGTCCGTCAGCGCAACTGCGCGCGCCTGTTCGAGCGCTCGATAATGCGCCTCATCCTCGATCTCGTAGAGCGAAAGCGCGCGATCCCGATGCAAATCGTTGCGGAAACCGGAAAAATCGAACCGGTTCATCAGGTTTTCGACGTTGAAAGTGGCAAGCCGGAGCGACATGCCTGCACGTTTAAACGGTGCAGCGCGGATTACAAGTCCGCACTCTGGCCCACCCCTTGGCCCGCACCCTCGTCACGCCCTGATCGCGCCCCTGCCTTCGTCCCTGATCCCTGGCTCAAAGGCCCGGCAACGCTGCCATTCATCACACGTTCATGGAGTTTATGCTTGCTTCTGATACTATAAGCATCTCTGACATTGCTTGAGCAAAGGAGATGAAGGGGCATTTTTTGGGGGTCTGGAAATCAGGAGACCACTATGAAACACGGACTGACAAAAATCGCCTGTTCGGGCCTGCTCGCCCTGGGCTTCGTCTTCGTCGGTGCGCCAGCAAATGCCAATGCGCTTGGTATCGCCAGCGGTGCAGCCTCGAGCGCGGTTGAGCGTTCGGTGGCTGAAACCCCTGTCGTGCAGGTCGACCGGCGGGATCGCAGGAAATGGCGCCGCCACCACGAACGCCGCAAATGGCACCGGCATCGCCCGCGCGCGGGCTTCTATTTCGAGTTTGGCCGCCCCGCTCCCTATTACTACCGGCCCTACCACGTTCGCCCGCGCCCTGCCCGCCCCTATTATGGCCGGCCTGTGAGGCTGTCTCGTGCGCATGTCCGCTGGTGCTACAACCGCTATCGGTCGTATCGGGCGTTCGACAACACGTTCCAGCCCTATCACGGCCCGCGCAGGCCCTGCATCTCACCGTATTTCCGGTAGGAAGCAGGCTGGATTACCGAGAATGGCGCGGCCGGTCCGCGCCATTTTTCATGGCCGTTTCCCTGCACCGGAACAATTTGCAGAAACTGTTACGACAATCCGACTTTTATGACAGGAGGACGCGAGTAAAGTCCAGAAAATCTATCTGGAGTTGTAGAAAATGCGTTCTTTGAAACTGTTCTTGATTGTCGCTCTTTGTCTACTCGGCGCCCAGAATGCGTCTGCCGGTCGTCTCACTCTTTCAGCCGGGAACCGTGTCTGCCTGGAGAGCTGGAACGAACGCCGCGCGATGCGGCGTCTCTTTCCCGGCCGCATGCAACTGACGCTTGGCGACATGCATCGCCGCCACTGGATCGAGCGTTGCCGCACGATGTACCGGCTGCACGACCGCGCCATTCCCTCATGGTCGCGCTGGCACGATCCGCATGGCCGCTTCGCAGGCTATTTCTACGGCTTCAACGATGTTTACGGCCTGGGACGGCCGCTCCTCCGGCCACGACACGGAACACGGTCGTTTTACTGGCGCTACCAGCCGGAACACACCTACCAGCGGGCGATGCCGCGCGCCTATCCGGGCCACAATGCCCGTGCGGCACATCTTGCCTGGTGCAGCAAAAAATATCGCTCCTACCGGGCCGGCGACAACAGCTTTCAGCCCTACAAGGGACCGCGCAGGCGCTGCGTCTCGCCCTATGGGCGATAGAGCAATTCCAGGAAAAGCGGGGACGCTCCAGAATGTCGCCGTCCGCCGCGGGCAATGACGCTTAACCGCGAAACAGCGCCCGATAGGCGCGGGGCGTCATGCCGCGCAGCGCCTTGAACTGTCGGTTGAAATTGGCGAGCGAATGATAGCCCACCGCCTCGGCCACATGGCCGATCGGCTGATCTCCCGATGAAAGGCGCATGCAGGCCTCGCCGATACGCAGCCGCATCACATAGTCGGAAATGCTGGTGCGCATGTGCCGGCGAAACAGGCGATGCAGGCCGGACGCGCTGAGCGCGGCGATCCCGGCCAGATCCCCATTGCTGAGACCTTCCGCATAGTGCGTGTGGATATGCAGCAATACCCGGTCGATCCGCTCGCGGTCGGCACGGTCGAGATCGCGGGCGGCCACTGTGCTTGCAAGAGGTTCGGCATCCCCGTCCCCGGCCAAAAGCAGAAGAACCCTGACCAGCGCGAGAAACCGCTCGGCCAGTTCCACCTCGAACAGGGATTCAATCATCGGCCGCGCACGCGCGGAAACATGTGGCGAAAAGGCAAGCCCCGCCTCCGCGCGCGCCAGAAGCCCGGCGATGGGGCGCAGTTCGGCAAACCCCTCCCCCAGTGCCTGCGCCCATTCATGGCGAAACCACATGACCAGCGCCACATGTGGCTGCGCCGGGTCCGGCCGTGTGCGCGAAGCCCATGTGTGCGGCAGGTTCGCCCCCACCAGCACCAGATCGCCATCGCCGTATTCGCCGACATGGTCGCCGACAAAACGCTGTCCCTTCGAATTGAGCGTCAGCGTCAGCTCGTATTCGGGATGGTGGTGCCATTCGAAGGGAATGCCATCGTCGAGCCGCCGGTTGAGCATGCTCCAGGATGCCCCCGGCACGGTTGGCAATGTCTCAAGAAACGGCCTCATCGGGCGCTACCTCGTTACAAAACGCCATAATTGTATCAATATCGGCCATGTCAGTACAACACCGCCATGGGTTCCCGCAGTATTCTTTTGCCAGCAATGCAGGACACCAGGGAGGAAACCATGCAGGAAGCGGTCATCAAACGCGACGCGCACCCTTCGACCAGCAAGATGGGCACGCAGCTAAAAGACATCGAGAAGACGCTGCCCCTGCGCGTTCTTTCACCCGAAGACTGGCAGCACTGGACCACCAGGGGCTACGTGATCGTCCGTCAGGCCGTGCCGCAGGAGAATGTCGAACGTCTCGTCGACCTGCTCTGGACGTTTGACGAGAAAGACCCGAACGATCCTTCCACCTGGTACGCCCCGCAGCGCCGCGAGCACAAAATGAAGGAGCTCAACAACACCGGCATGCTGGAGATCTACAATCACCAGCATCTGTGGGACAACCGGATGGAACCGCGGGTCTACGACGCCTTCGTGGACATCTGGGACCGGGAGGACCTTTGGGTGACCATCGACCGCGCCAATCTCAATGCGCCGAAGAAAAACCCCGGCAACCCCGACGGCTTCATCCACTGGGATGCAGACACATCGATCCGCCCACTGCCCATCGGCGTTCAGGGCGTTTTGAGCCTGAAAAAGCAGGATGGCGATGTCGGCGGTTTCCAGTGCATTCCCGAGCTCTTCGAGCATTTTGAGGAATGGGTAAAGACCCAGCCCGAAGACCGAGACCCGATGCACCCGGACACGACCGGTTTCACAATCACCAACATCGACATGGAAGCGGGCGATCTCCTGATTTTCAATTCGCTCCTGGCGCATGGCGTGCGGCCGAACCATTCGAAGGACCGGGCGCGGATGGCGCAATACATCTCCATGCACCCGGCCGAATACGAGAACGAGGAAGAACGCCAGGAACGCATCCGCCTGTGGCGCGAACTGGACCACCCCAAACGCGACGCCTTCCCCGGCGACCCGCGCGAATGGGAAAAGAAGAACGCCAAGACGGCCGAGCTTACGGAGCTGGGGGAGAAGTTGCTGGGGTTGAAGGGTTGGGATTGAGACGTGAGATCACGAGAAGGGTTTGCCGTCCGAGGCGAACCCTGGTCGCCGCATATTTGAAAAGAAGCAGGGTTCAGGATCTATCGCTTTCGATGGAAGCAAACCGCTTCCCGTTGGCCAGGGATAAGGCCTGTTTACGCCTGCCCGCTTTGTCCGTCTTCGATACATTGCGAAAAACCCCGCACACACATTTGCCGCAAACACTGAATAACCAGGCAGGCGTAGAATTAATTAACGCTTTAAAAAACAATGGTTTTAGGTAATGAATAGAATATCAATTTCAATTATATCAATGATCATAACAAGCGGATCTGCACTCGCCGCGGATGATAATTCCAATCTTGATCGATTCGAAGTGAGCGCTGAAGAAATCACAGTGGACGACACCAACGTTTTGCATGCGAGCGGCAATGTCGTCCTTACCGATGAGCGCACAGAAATCCGTCTGGACAAGGCCAAGATCTCCTTCGAGGACGGCAAAACCATCATTGATGCGCTCGCCGCAAAATAGGCTAACCGTGCCGGACGGGATTCACGTCCGGCACCCGTCCCATAAATCAAACGCCGCGCCAATCTCCGTCGGACTTCGCCAGCGGATGACGACAGGGCACACACGGTCTTTGCCTTCCATCTGGACATAAACCTCATCGGGAATGAACCAGTATATCGCCATGCATCCGGCCGAATACGGAAACGAAGAAGAACGCCTCCGCCTCTGGCGCAAACTGGACCACCCCAAACGCGACGCCTTCCCCGGCGACCCGCGCGAATGAGAGAAAAAGAATTCAAAGACGGCCGAGCTTATAGAGCTTGGAAGAAAATTCTTGAACCTCGAGCCGTGGCAATCCGGCACCTGATTGCACAACTCAATCGTTGTTGTATGACCTCACTCTCCTGTCAGCGCTCGAACGCCTGGCAGGAGAGGACTGATGTCCAGGCCTTTCGACAACTCCACCACACCCGTCTCCAAATCGACCAGGCAGACGAACGCCGGACGATAAGCATCAGACAGGCCAGGGCCAGCGACGACTGCTACGCCGTATTTGGTGAATCCACCATCGTCAGGCAGAACGAGAGGGGCTGCCCAGGTCACGCGTGCCGCTTCAAGGCAACGTGAAGTCACATCCATTTTCCTCTCGATCATACCAGCGCCATCTTCCGCCCACGCACAAGCGGAGGAATATAAAAATAAAGACAAAGGAAACGAATATAATGAGAACTTATTCAAAACATTCTCCAAAATAAATTGGAAGAATACATGTAAAGACTAGGTACATAAAGTAAATTTTTCAAAATTATTTATAAGCCATAATTTTAAATCAAGCAGTCAAATGGAAAACATGACGCGAGAAATCTCTGCAAGATACAGCGCTTGCGAGCCTTTGAAGTGGCAGGCAGCGGGACGATGTCGCTAGCCCACCTCAAAGTTCAATCAAATGCCACGCCGATCTCCGTCAGGCTTCGCCAGCGGATAACCGCCGGGCGCACACGGTCGCTGCCTTCGATCTCGACGTAAACCTCATCGGGAATGGCACAGATATCGCCAAAACGGATGCGGGCACCGTCTTCATTCAGGTCGAGAACGACCCCAGGAAGCATGCAGCTTCCATTGTTCCAGAAAAGCCTGGCGCGGCGTTCGACATCTTCACGCGCATGCTCGCGCCGCTCGGTGTGAACCGGGTTTTCGGGACCTGTGGGCTTTTCCGTATCCGACATCATCCTTGCCTCCTCAAGGCCAACCTTCCCATGAGGCTTCTGTAGCTAAAAACGTGCCAGAAACCTGTTTCATCCCGAAACAGATTTCACACCGTCCAGATGCAAAAAAGCCGCGGGCGATGCCGCGGCCTTCTGTCTGAGACTTTGGAAAAGATCAGTTCTTTTCCTTGTCCACCAGCTTGTTCTTGGAAATCCAAGGCATCATGCCGCGCAGCTTCTCGCCAACTTCCTCGATCGGATGCTCGTCGTTCAGGCGACGGGTCGCCTTGAAGCGGGCCGCACCTGCGTGCCACTCCTGCATCCACTCGGTGGTGAAACGGCCGGACTGGATGTCGTGCAGAACGCGCTTCATCTCTGCCTTGGTCTCTGCCGTGATGATACGCGGGCCCGTGACATACTCGCCCCACTCTGCGGTGTTGGAGATCGAGTAATTCATGTTGGCGATGCCGCCCTCATAGATGAGGTCGACGATCAGCTTCACTTCGTGCAGGCACTCGAAATAGGCCATCTCGGGAGCGTAACCGCCCTCGACCAGCGTCTCGAAGCCGGCGCGGATGAGCTCGACCAGACCGCCGCACAGAACGACCTGCTCACCGAACAGATCCGTCTCGCACTCTTCGCGGAACGTGGTCTCGATGATGCCCGAACGGCCGCCGCCAACGCCGCAGGCGTAGGAAAGGCCGAGGTCCAGCGCATTGCCGGAAGCATCCTGGTGAACGGCGACCAGGCACGGCACGCCACCGCCCTTCTCATATTCGCCGCGCACGGTGTGGCCCGGGCCCTTCGGCGCAACCATCAGCACGTCGACGGTCTTCTTCGGCTCGATCAGGCCAAAATGCACGTTGAGGCCATGCGCGAAGGCAATGGCCGCACCGTCGCGGATGTTCGGCGCGATCTCGGAATTGTAGATGCCGGCCTGCAGCTCGTCGGGCGTGGCCATCATCATCAGGTCGGCCCAAGCGGCTGCCTCGGCCACCGACATCACCTTGAGGCCATCGGCCTCGACCTTCTTGGCGGTCGCAGAGCCCGGACGCAGTGCCACGGCGATGTCCTTGGCGCCAGAATCCTTCAGGTTCAGCGCGTGGGCGCGGCCCTGGCTGCCATAACCGATAATGGCGACCTTCTTGCTCTTGATGAGATTGAGATCGGCATCGCGATCGTAATACACCCGCATACTCAGTTCCTTTCCTGATCCAACTGACTGTTGTCCGTTTTCGACTGCCTAGACCCTGTCCCGGCCGGTCGTCTCTTCTTTTCGCACTCCGAAGAGAACGAAAAACTGCTCCACCGCCTCCTCTGCGAGCGCGGCGTAATTCTCCGGCTGGCGTACGCCGGCCTCGCCCAGAAGCATGCGCACATGAAGGTCGCGCACGATCAGGCCATAGAATGTGTGATAGGCAGCATCGCGGTCGCCATAGGCGATCAGGCCGCGCTGCCGGCCCGCCTCCAGAAGCGCGCCCGCGCGCTTGTCGATGCCATGTCTGCCCCGCTCAATGAGAAGCGCGCCCAGCCGGCTATCCTCGCGGCTCGCCTGCCCGATGGCCAGCCGGTTGAGCGCCAGCGATACATCGCCCCCCAGAACCTGCAGAAGATCATTGGCGAAATCCACCAGATGCGTGCGAAAGCGCCCATGGTCGAGCTTCTCGCCGCCGTCGATCCGTGCGCGCACCTTGCTCGCCTGATGCGCGATCATCGCGGCCAGAAGCCCGTCGCGGTCACCGAACCATTTATAGAGGCTTTCCTTGGAGCAATTGGCCGCCCGCGCCAGCCCTGCGGTCGTCAGCGCGCGTTCACCGCCCTCCACCAGGAGCCCGAGCGCCTTGTCCAGCACCGCGCGCTGGCGTGGCGTATAGTCATCCTGCATTTCCGGCATGTGGCGCACGAAGGTTTCTGTTCCCGCTCTCGTATCGTACCGTACGGTACGGTTCTGTCACACGATCCGCAGGATTGCAAGCCGGTTCGTAGGTATCATCGCCGCACTTCGGGAAAATGCGCTGGAATGAAACACGGAGCCCCGCATTGAGTTGGTGCGGGGGCACAGGATCGCTTCTATTCGGGGTACCAGGTGGCAGGCATCAACGCCCGCACTGCCGCATCTGCTGACCATATTGATTGGCCATGCCAGCGGCCTTGCGGGCGGATTTCTGCATCTGCGGATTGTTGCGCCAGACACCGCGCCGATAGCCCGCATGCCCGGCATAGTAGTTGAGATAAAGCCCGTAGCATCGTTGAGCGCCACGCCATTGGTGCGGTTGCTGGTCTGGTGATACCAGCCGACGAAATCCACCGCATCCGCAAAGCTCGTGCGCCGCGCCATCACATTGCCCGTCTCGCGCCTGTAGCGCTCCCAGGTACCGTCGAGCGCCTGCGAATAGCCATAGGCGCTGGAAGCGCGCTTCCAAGGGATGAAGCCGAGCAGCTTGCGGCGTGGCGGGCGCGCATCGGCATCGAAGCCGGATTCGATCCGGATCGTGGCCATCAACACCTCCGCCGGCACGCCATATTTGCGCTCAGCGCGCCTGGCCTCCGTATACCAGCCGCCGAAGAAGCCCTGCTTCTGGTCGAAGACGGAACAGACATTGTTGATGCTGCGCGGCGTCGAGGCACAGCCTGCCAACGCCAGCGCGAGCAGCATGATCACTGCAACGATACGCATGGAACACCTCAAAACCCGCCCCCTGCATAGATCAGGGAATCCTAAGAATCCCTGTCCATGCGCGTTAACGGTCTGGGCAATGCCGTGACCATTTATGGGCGATTCGGAGGTCGGTCAGCCCTCGCAGGCGCGGATGAAGCGGCGCACGGTTTCGGCCATGCCATATTCCAGCGCATCGGCGGTGAGCCCGTGGCCAATGGAGACCTCGCAGAGTTCCGGCATGCGGCGCGCCAGGCTGGAAGGTTCGCCACCGTCAGATCGTGACCGGCATTGACGCCAAGCCCGTGCGCGGCGGCGGCCTCCGCCGTTTTGCCAAGTTTTTCCAGCTCGATAGCGGCCTTTTCGGAATCATCATGCAACCGCCATATGGCCCCGTGTAGAGCTCTATCCGGTCCGCCCCGAGTGCGGCCGCTGCCGGCACCTGGCCCGGATCCGGGTCCGCAAAAAGCGAAACCCTGAAGCCCTGCTTCTTCAGCCGCGCGATGATGGGTTTGAGGAACTCGCCCTGCCCCGCAAAATCCCAGCCGTGGTCGGAGGTGGCCTGCGCCGGATCATCAGGCACCAGCGTCACCTGTTCGGGCTGGTTCTCCTCGACAAGCATCAGAAAGTCTTCCGTGGGAAACCCCTCGATATTGAACTCCCGGTCGGGAAATTCGTCATCGAGCAGCGCGCGGATTTCCGGCACGTCGGAAAACCGGATATGGCGCTGGTCCGGGCGCGGATGCACGGTCAGCCCGCAGGCGCCCGCCTCAAGCGCGATGCGGCCAAGCCCGGTCACACTCGGCCATGGCAGGCCACGCCGGTTGCGCAGCATTGCGACAGCATTGAGATTGACGGAGAGTTTTGCCGGCATTGTTGCGTCCCGCTTTTCTGTTGCGCTCGATGCATTACCATCGCTCCATACCGCGTTCGGGACGGAACGGACAGGCCCAGATCGCGTTGTCGAGAAAGGCAGGCTGGAAAGCCGTCAGGAGCAGACCATGACCGTCAACGACAATCCTCCAAATGTGCGGCGCATCGAGACGAGCCGCGACGATGCCTACGCCTTCGAGATCGTCGGCCACATTACGGCAGCCGACATGGAAAACCTCTACGGCCTGCTCGAAGGCGCCTACGAAGTGCATGACAGGATCGACGTGCTTGTCATCATCCACGACTATGAAGGTTTCGACTGGCAGGCCGCCTTCAAGGAGCAGACGATGATCGGCAAGACCAACGCACTCAAGCATATCCGCAAATATGCAGTGGCTGGCGGACCGGCCTGGATGGGCACGACCATCGCCTTCTTCCGCCCGTTCTTCTCCATGGAGATGGAGTACTTTCCCTATGAAAAGGTGGAAGAGGCGTGGAAGTGGCTGGGCGCGGAGCCGAGCTAGGGTCGGGACCCATTGATACGGCTTGACCGGCCTGCCCCTGAATGGCTCGCCGGGCGGAGAGCTTCACCACGCAAAGGTGATTGGTCTGTGAAGCTGAGCCATGCTGACATGCTCGCTACCGCGCAGCGCCCTTTGTGCGTCCGAATGGACGCACGGCGCTCCAGAGCAATTCCAGGAAAAGTGGAAGCGCTCCAGATGGGCAGACACCCGGGAGTTCCAAAACGTCACGCTAAAGGTAATGCGACTTGCAGTCCCCGCTATCACCGTCGCTTTTCTCACCCTCCTTGCCAATGGAGCCACGGCGGATCCTGCACGATGGAAAAGCGAGGGCTGGAAGACCGATTTTTCGCGGATGTCTGTCCAACATGAGGAAATCCGCTCAGGTGGCCCGCCCCGCGACGGCATCCCGTCCATCGACAATCCCCGTTTTAGCCCGGCGTCGAGCCTGACCGATCTCGCGGACCGTGAACCGTTGATCCAGCTCGTCATCAACGATACCGCACGAGCCTACCCGTTGCGGGTCCTGACCTGGCACGAGATCGTCAATGATGAAGTCGAAGGCCGGCCCGTCGCCGTGACGTACTGCCCGTTGTGCAACGCTTCCATCGTTTTCGACCGTCGGCTGGAAGGCCGCGTACTGGAGTTCGGCACCACGGGGAAACTCAGAAACTCCGATCTCGTCATGTATGACCGTGAGACGGAAAGCTGGTGGCAGCAATTCACCGGAACAGCCATCGCCGGTGAACTGGAAGGACAGAAGCTCTCCCTCATACCGTCACGCATTGTGTCTTTCGCCGCGTTCCGGCAGGCACATCCTGATGGCGCGGTTCTCGTTCCGGGCGATCCCGCCTTCCGGGATTATGGACGCAACCCCTATCGCGGCTATGACAGTTCTGCGGTCCCGTTCCTGTATTCGGGGGAGATGCCGGAAAACATTCCAGCCATGGCGCGGGTGGTGGTGATACGCGCACCAGAGGGCCCTGTCATTGTTAGCCTCGAAAGAGTAAGGCGGAACGGGTTCTCACAGGACGGGTACAGCATTGTCTACATAGAGGGCGTGGCCTCCGCGCTCGATACCGGCGACATCGCACAGGGGCGTGAGGTGGGCACGGTGCGTGTGACGCATGACGGCAGGGATGTCGCCCATGACATCACCTTCGCGTTTGTCGCCCACGCTTTTCACCCGGACGTATCGATCATCGACTGAGGCACCGAAAGAGGTCCGGTGACCGCTCTATCGCACGATGGTCAAGCGCTCGGAGGCGCGGGTGATCGCCGTGTAAAGCCAGCGCTGACGCGTATCGCGGAAGGCGTAGCTCTCATCGAACAACACCACCTCATCCCACTGCGAACCCTGCGCCTTGTGAACGGTCAGCGCATACCCATAGTCAAAGTCGTCGAACCGCTTCTTCGTCTGCCAGGGTATGTCCGCGCCCGGATCCTCGAAGGCCGCCTTAAGGAGCTTGATTTTGGCGACACCGCGATCGGGATCGTCTTCCTCGGGCGAGACCAGAAGGTTGATGCCGGGTTTTACCGTCTCCTTGGAAGAGGTCATCACCTTCCAGAGCGACCCGTTCAACAGACCCTTGGCCGGATCGTTGCGCAGGCAGACCAGCTTGTCCCCGGCCTGCGGGTACTCGGCATCAAACCCTTTCAGCTCACGCAGCGCTGGTTGTAGCGCCGGCGGGTGCGGTTGGTGCCGACAAGCACCTGATCGGCCGACAGCACGAGATCCTGGTCGACTTCGGCCTTTGAAATCACCTTGGCCGCGCCATAATCGCCATGGGAAATCTCGCGTCCCTCGCGCACGTCGAGTGCAAGCTGGATAATCGGATTGTCGCGCGCCTGACGGTGGATTTCCGTCAAAAGGTGATCCGGTTCGTGCTCGGTGAAAAACCCGCCGCCCGAGATCGGCGGAAGCTGGCCGGGATCGCCCAAAACCAGGATCGGCGTTCCGAACGACATCAGATCGCGGCCGAGCGCCTCGTCCACCATCGAACACTCGTCGATGATCACCATGGCCGCCTTGGCAATGGGGCTCTGGCGGTTGAGCGAGAAAGTCGGCGAAATGGACGTGCGGCCCGTCACCTCGTCCTCCACCTCCTCCTCGCCGCGCGGGCGATAGATCAGCGAATGGATGGTGCGTGCATTTGTGGCCCCGCGCGAGCGCAGAACCTGGGCCGCCTTGCCGGTGAAAGCGGCAAACTGGACATCGCCATCCACGTGTTCGGCGAAATAGCGCGCCAGCGTGGTCTTGCCTGTTCCGGCATAGCCGAACAGACGGAAAATCTGGCTCTGACCGGCCTTCAGCCAGCTTGCCACGGCGTTCAGCGCCGCATCCTGTTGCGGGGAGAATTCCATCCAGCCCAGAAAGCAGATTCGCCACCGTCTGAACAGGCCGCAGCGCTCTATTGATACGGTGTCAGGTTTCGGCCGGGCCAGGTGGTGACAGGGGGCTCGGGCATGACGTCTTCATCCAGATGGCTCGTGACATAAAAGACATCATGCCAGAGCTCGTCATCCCCACCGTCATTCAGAACCCGAAGCATCACGAGATAGCGTTTGCGGGCCCTCACCCCGCAGACAGGCGGCGAACGCAGACTGTATCGCCTGCGCCAGCGCTGGACCCGCTCGCGCACGACATAATAGCCGTTGCCGGCCGGGTCTTCGAAATCCGCCTCGATGATCATGCCGTGTCGCAGCGGTCGAACTTGCTTAACGGAAAGATTGTAGTGGATCTCCGCCGTGTTGTGATCGACGGTAAACCCGCCGCCCACCACATCGAGCAGAGGCCTCTTGTCAGGCGGTTCATGGATTATCCACCGATGGCAAACAAGAGGAGAGAGAGCGCGAATACGGACAGGAACAGCCGCCACGTCACCGTGCTTCATCGAGCTTCGCCATCCGACCACTCCGCCACGCTGCGTGGAGAAATAAGATAGCCGGCTAATTATAGATATGCAAGTTGACGGTGCGGTCGGTCCGGTTCCGTTACCGGCAGGTTTCGTTGTCTCGGATTCGATCTAGGGTCAGGACCTATTAATATGGTCGCAATGGTCGGCCTGATTTGTGCGGATACGCGAAGCAGGACCGCAGGAAGACTTCACGTCTTTCAAGGTCTTGCGACAAAGTAGGCCGTGCAAATCAGGCCGATCCGAAGGACGCTCGATAGACCGGCGATCTGCCGCGTCAAACCCCTTGACCGGGGGGGGGG
>NZ_BAMP01000039.1 GCF_000615975.1 Nitratireductor aquibiodomus NL21 = JCM 21793
ACAGCCGCATAGTGTCAACGGCGAAATCCAACTTTTTTGAATTTTTTGCGACACGATTTTCGAGCCGTGGATATGCGCGCTCCGAACGCGCTTTCGCACAGGTGTTGCCATTCATTACATCGTCACATTAGAGTCGAATTTAATGAATAGACGCGGGATGTGATTTCATTGAGCGGCAGCGTGCCGACAACGCATTTGGGCGCTCTTTATATTGACCAGGTATTCATGCGCGTGAGGGTTGGGGAGAAACCTCTGTCATCGTTGTTCTCCGATGCAGCGTTGAATCGCGTTATTTGCCTGTTCGCCGGAGCCCGGCGCATCTTCGCGCTCGGCTTCGCAGTTTGGGGGACAAGACCATGACACCAGGGCGCCATCGGCAATGAGCAACAACACGCATCTGGAACAGGCCATTGGCGAAGACGCCCCGCTGATCGCGGACGGACGCAGCGGTCCGCCCGACCGCCGCGAAATCTCGGCGCGCTGGCTCATCGGTACTTTTCTGACCGGCGTGACATCGACAGTGCTCATGGGCGTCGCACTCTCCGCAGCCCTGGACGGAAGGCAGCAGCTCGCCACACCACCCGAGATCGCCCTTCTCGGCGAGATCGCAGACCCCGCCGGCGAAGCCGCAAAGACCGCGCGCCTCGTCACGCCGCATACGATCAGCCGCGGCGAAGACAGGCGCATGATGGAAGTGTCGACGGTCATGCGTAGCGGCGACACCGATGTCATCCGAACGCTGCCCTTCGTCCACGCCAAGATGGCGCTGACAGCCAATCATCCAACGGAGAAAGACTACCCGCCATTCGACCCGCTTGCCGTGTTCGCCGAAAACGGAGCCACGAGCACCGCGCGAACCGGCCTTATCTACGGCGCCAAGGTCGAGAGCGAGGTCAGCCTCAAAAGTCATGATTTTCCGCTTCGCTCCTCCGATTTCAGTTCGGCCCGCAGCCTGAGCACGGAAGAGGTGGAGGTTGCCGTGCGCAACACGGGCGCAATCCTGACCGACGGTGACGTTCAGGTCGCAGCGTTGCACTATGTGGACCCGCAGCGCTTTGGTGACACATTCTCCACACAGGCACTCGCAGCCTTCAGCGCGCGCGTCATACCCGAGAACGTTTCCATAGCCGCGCGAACCGCGCGGGAAACCGCACCCGAATTCGCCGAGGACCTGATCCCCTTCCGCACCGAGCGTGCGATTGCGGAAGTCTTTGCCCAGTCGGGCTACAGGGGCGACGATGTGGACGGTATGGTCGAAGCGATCACCAAGCTGCTCAATGCGCCCGACCTCAAGGCCGGCACGCTGCTGCGCGTGGGCGTCGAAATGCGCGGCGAACAAAGCCGCGTCGTGCGCACGAGCGTCTATGAGGGCAGGAAGCATATCGTGACCATCGCCCTGGACGATCGCGATCAATACGTGCCGGCAGAGGAACCGGAGATGAATCCCGTTCTTCTTGCTGCGCTCGACCACCCGACCGCGCCGCGCCGGATGCCGCGCGCCGATCTGCCCCGGGTCTATGATGGCATCTACCGCGCCGCATACGCTTATGGCCTGACGCCGGAGATGACCAAGCGCCTGGTGAAGCTTCTGTCTGCCGACGTGGATTTCCAGTCGCGCCTTTCTCCCACAGACAGGCTCGAAGTGTTCTTCTCTGCACCCGACACGGAGAAAAATGCTACCGATCAGTCTGAACTGCTTTACGTCAAAGCCAGTTTTGGCGGCACGACACGCACCTTTTATCGCTTTCAGTTTGACGACGGGACCGTCGATTACTTTGACAGCGAGGGGCGCAGTTCGAAGCGCTTTATGCTGAGAAACCCTGTTCCAAATGGTCGTTTCACATCAGGATACGGCATGCGCCGGCACCCGGTGCTCGGTTACAGCAAGATGCACACCGGGGTCGACTGGGCCGCGCCACGCGGCACGCCCATCATTGCTGCCGGCGATGGTGTGGTGGAGAAGGCCGGCTGGGCCGGCGGCTATGGCCGGCAAACCATCATCCGCCACAACAACGGCTTCAAGACCTCCTACAACCACCAGAGCGGAATTGCCAAAGGCGTGACAGCTGGCGCCCGCATTCGCCAGGGCCAGGTGATTGGCTATGTCGGCGCAACCGGTCTGGTGACCGGCAACCATCTTCACTACGAGATGATCGTCAACGGCACCAAGGTTGACCCGATGCGCGTGCGCCTGCCTGACAATCGCGCACTCAAGGGCGAAGACCTGCTGGCCTTCGAACGCGAACGCAGCCGCATCGATGAACTGCTGAAAGAAAACGAGGATGCTCCGCTTTCGGTGGCATCGAGCGGAAGCTGACCGTCGCCTCAGTCCGCGGCAGCACCGCCTGACGGTCCGGCCTGCTTCGATTGCTGGGTGAGCCAGGCAACAAGCGCGGAAGCCACACAGAACCCACACATTATCCAGGCAATCCCCGAGAACGCGGCATCGCTTGCAGTGACACGGGCCGCCTCCAGCGCTTCGGGCAGCGCCGAGCTGGTCGGCTCCCCATACCCGGGCACAAGCGCCCTTTCCGACCCAACTGCGCTGGCATAGCGATGCGCGGCGAAAGCCCCCATCGCCGCAACGGCCATCAGGCCCGCAATACGCGAGATGGCATTGTTGATGCCTGAAGCGGCACCGGTGTCCTCATCGTTCACCGAGGTCATGACTGCCGTGGAGAGGGGTGAGACGACCAGCGCCATCCCCAGCCCCATCAACACCATCATCGGAAATGCGCCCGACCAGAACCGGTGAATGCCAGCACCGGAAATCGCCGCCAGCCCGCCAAAAGCCAGTGCCACGACAAGACTTCCCGCCGTTATCGGCAGGCGGGGTCCGACAGCATCTGACAAACGGCCGACGGGCCCCGACAGGCCGGCAATGGCGACAGACAGGGGAAGAAAAACAAAGGCCGTCGTTGCCTCTCCCAGCCCCCAGCCCGCAATCAGCAGCATGGGCAGGTAGAAGAGGATGCCCGACAGGGCGAAATATAGGACAAAGGTCGCAATGTTGGCACCTGAAAAGGGCACGATGGCAAACAGCGACAGATCGATCATCGGCGCCTTGCGCGACCGCTCCCAGGCAACGAAGCCGACCAGTAGGATTGCTCCAAGGATCAGGGGCAGGGTCGCAGCGGACCCACCGCCGCTCCCGGCGTTTTCAGCGGAGAGCGTGGTCAGGCCATAGGACATGGCGCCAAAGGCAAGCGTTGCAAGCACCGCGCCCGCGACATCCAGTTTTCGATCACCCGTCGGCTGATCCGCCGGCACACGCAGAAGCATTGCGACAGCAAGCACCCCGAGCGGCAGATTGATCGCAAAAATGACACGCCAGGCAGCATCACCGAAGACCGACAGGAGCAGACCGCCGAAAACCGGGCCGATCGCCGTGGTCAGGGCGGAAGATGCCGCCCATATTCCAATCGCCCTGCCCCGTTCCTCCTTGGGATAGGCCTTGGCGATGATCGCCAGACTGCCCGGCACCATGAACGCCGCACCCACCCCCTGCACCCCGCGCGAGAGGATCAGGGTGCTGGCCGATGGAGCGGCGGCGCACGCCATTGAAGCCAGGATGAAAAGAACGATGCCCGCGATGAAGGTCTTTCGCAGGCCGAATTTGTCGCCTGCTCCGCCACCGACGAGGATCAGAGCCGCCAGCGCCAGTGCGTAGGCGTTGGAAATCCACTGCGCATCGGCAAGAGAAGCGCCAAGGTCTGCGCGCATCGCCGGCATGGCGACCGATACGACAGATCCGTCAATGAAACCGAGCGCCGATGCCAGTATGGCGGCCAGCAGCACATAGTGCCGACGCGAGGCCGGGCAAAACGTTCGCTCCGACGCAGCGTCAAGGGCGAGCTCCGGCTCTATCTCGCATGGTCCCTGCATGGAGGGAGCGTAGCCGCCAAACGGCGCCTCATCAATCAATCAGGGCGGCGCACCGCCGCAATCTGCGCCAACCTCACCTACTCGGCGAAGGTTACGGTGACTCCCGCTTGACACGCTTCGCCAGTTCCTCGGCATCCCAGTTGGTCAGGCGGATACAGCCATGCGAAGCCGTCTTGCCGATCTTGGAAGGATCGGGCGTACCGTGAATGCCGTAGGTCGGCTTGGACAATGCAATCCAGACAGAACCGACCGGACCGTTGGGACCAGGCGGTATGGTCAGGACCTTGTCGTTGTTGCCCTGTTTGAAGTTGATTTTTGGATTGTAGGTGTATTCCGGATTGAGGGCGATCCGTGCCACGGTATGTGTTCCCGTTGGCGAGGGTGTGTCGGATGAACCGATCGTCGCGGGATACGCAGCGACAAGCTGGCCGTCTTCATTATAGGCACGCAGCTGTTTCGCGCTCTTGTCGGCCACGATGCGGGTGACAGCCGCCTTCATGGGTTTCCCGACATTAACCACCCTGATGATCGTCCCCGGTCGATTGAAATTCGCGTCCGGGTTGAGCGCGGTCAGATACTTTTCGTCCATATGGAAACGCTCTGCCAGCATCTCCACAACGGAGGTATAGGACAGCGCGTCGAGCTGGGCCTTGTGCGCATAATCCGCCGGAATCGATGCAACATAAGGCCCCGCGGCGTCCTCGGCAGTGATGGTGTACTCCTTGAAGGCCGGGCCGCCGGTGCGCTCCAGCTCCGCCTCGATCCATTCCTTGTCGTAGGTCCTGAGGGTTTGCCCCGTGATCTCGCGATAGGCCCGGATCGCCTTGTTCACATTGTCGCCGGTGTGGCCATCGATCACGCCGGGTGAGGCACCGACACGATCGAGCAGCACCTGGAACCGGGTCACATCCTCGCTGACACCGCGCGGCATGACCGCAGCGCTGTCCTTTGGCAGCGTCGGGGTGCCGGACGCATTGCCCGATCCGGAACTGAAGCCGGTGTCCTCGTCAGGGATAGCCGCCATACTGTCACGCGGGTCTGGCGCGTCGAGCGGCGCACGTTCGATCGGCGCGCGCCCGTAATTCGGAGCTTCGGGATAAACATTGCGATCGTCGTATCGAGGAGCCTCGTCATACGACCGATTCGCATAGGGATCCGAATAGCCATTGTCGGGCGCATTGCGCGCCCTGCCACGATCGCGCCGATAACGGTCGACCTCGCGCGGATCCGAAAAATCATAAACCTGGCCGTTGAATTCGCGCGGACGCGAGGGCCGGCGCTCATATTGCCTGCTGCCTGGTGCCGGCGAGCGGATTTCCACCACCTCGCCAGTAAAGGCATCGACGATGATTTCGCGGCCATACTGATCGATGTAGACATCGAAATCGTAATTCTGCGCGAGCTCTATGGGCGCTTCTGCGGGCTCGGCATTGAGCACCGTCTGGTTGCCTGCAACGTCACTGGCCGACTGGAATATCTGACCGTTGCGCCGTGTCTCAACCTCCGGCATCGCGGCCCAGGCAGCCGTCGGCCCCATGGCCAGACACAAAGCGGTCAGCAAATTCAGTTTCACGTTCATCGCCCCTCGTCTCATCCCACACGGATAGGCTGTTCGCCCGCCGGCGATTCGCCATTTGACGAATGATTTACCATAGGAGATGAACCGGACGTGAAGATGGCGGCGGTTGTGGCATTTTCGCGGCGGGCTCAGGCCGTATCGAGCCCCAGTTCCCGCCTGAGCTTTCGGGTCAGGCCCGAAGCCACGATCCGGTGGCTTTCAGCCAGATAATCCGCAAGCGCATCATCATCCATCGTTTCCCCTGTCTGCCGCTGGATCCACTTCATCCCGCGCGAAGCCAGATAAGGCGCAGGACGCAGTCCCGGCTGCTCCCGGAGCACGTCGAACGCCATATCCGAACACTTAAAGGAAACCGCAACGTTTCCTTGACTGGCCTGACTGCCGATGGCGAACACCTTGCCACCCACCTTCCAGACATGTGAGCCACCCCATTGAACAACATGGGTGGCGTGCGGAAGGGCACCGCAAACCGCGTTGTATCTATCGATCTGCATGTGCCCTCCCCGGCTTTGTCGCGTTACGCCGCCTGTTCGGCCCGCTCTTCAAGAGATGCTTTGCGCGGCCGAAAATTCAGCCGATCGGAACCCGCCGTAACCTTCACGGTGGAGCCATCGAATATCTCACCCTGGAGAATCTTCTCGGCCAGCGGATCCTGAAGCTCTTTCTGGATCACGCGTTTGAGAGGACGCGCACCATAAGCGGGGTCGTAGCCCTTGTTCGCCAGCCAGTCGATTGCCTCGCCATCGAGATCGAGGGTGATCTTGCGGTCTGCAAGCAGCCTTTCCAGACGCTGAAGCTGGATTTCGACGATCTGCCCCATATCCTGCCGGCGCAACCGGTGGAAGAGGATCACTTCATCGATCCGGTTCAGGAATTCAGGCCGGAACGAAGCCTTGACCACATCCATCACCTCACTACGCACCTTATCGACATCATCGCCTTCGCCGAGATTCACGAGGTACTCGGAACCGAGATTCGATGTCATGACAATCAGCGTGTTGCGGAAGTCGACCGTTCGGCCCTGACCATCCGTCAGGCGCCCGTCATCAAGCACCTGCAAGAGCACGTTGAAAACGTCGGGATGCGCCTTTTCGACCTCATCGAACAGGATGACCTGATAGGGTCGGCGGCGAACGGCCTCCGTCAGAACGCCGCCTTCCTCATAACCGACATAGCCGGGCGGCGCCCCAATCAACCGGGCCACCGAGTGCTTTTCCATGAACTCCGACATGTCGATGCGCACCATGGCCTGCTCGTCGTCGAACAGGAAACTGGCGAGCGCCTTGGTCAGTTCCGTCTTGCCGACACCCGTCGGGCCAAGGAACATGAAGGAGCCGATCGGCCGATTCGGGTCCTGCAGGCCGGCGCGGGCACGGCGTACAGCCTTGGAGACGGCCTGAACCGCTTCACCCTGACCGACGACGCGCCTGGCCAGTTCGTCCTCCATCCGCAGCAGCTTTTCACGCTCGCCCTCAAGCATCTTGTCGACCGGAATACCGGTCCAGCGCGAGACAATGTGAGCGACATGGTCGGGCTTCACGGTCTCCTCGACCATGCCCGTAGCACCTTCTTCTTCACCCTGGGCCTCTGCCTCGGCGAGCCTCTTTTCAAGTTCCGGAATCTGGCCATAGGCCAGCTCGCCGGCACGCTGGAACTCACCCTTGCGCTGGGCGATAGCCAGCTCGTTGCGGGCCTCGTCGAGCTGCTTCTTGAGGTCAGCGGCGAGGCCGAGCTTGTCCTTCTCAGCCGCCCACAGGCTGGTGAGCCGCGTCGATTCCTCCTCGAGGTCGGTCAATTCCTTCTCGAGCTTCGCCAGACGGTCCCTGGATGCTTCGTCCTTTTCCGCCTTAAGCGCTTCCCGCTCGATCTTGAGCTGCATGATGCGCCGGTCGATTTCATCAAGTTCTTCCGGCTTGGAATCCACCTGCATGCGCAGGCGGGATGCCGCCTCGTCCACCAGGTCGATGGCCTTGTCGGGCAGAAACCGGTCCGTGATATAGCGGTTGGAGAGTGTCGCGGCAGCGACCAGGGCCGAGTCCGAGACCCGCACCTTATGGTGCTGTTCGTACTTCTCCTTCAGTCCACGCAGGATCGAAACCGTATCTTCAACGGTCGGCTCGCTGACAAAAACCGGCTGGAAACGGCGTGCCAGTGCCGCATCTTTTTCCACGTGCTTGCGGTATTCATCGAGCGTCGTCGCACCGACGCAGTGAAGCTCGCCGCGCGCGAGGGCCGGCTTCAGAAGGTTGGAAGCGTCCATGGCACCATCGGCCTTGCCGGCCCCGACGAGCGTATGCATCTCATCGATGAACAGGATGATGTTGCCGCTGGCGGCCGTCACTTCGGACAGAACAGCCTTCAAACGTTCCTCGAACTCGCCGCGATATTTCGCACCGGCGATCAGCGCGCCCATATCGAGCGCCATCAACTGCTTGTCCTTCAGCGATTCGGGTACGTCACCATTGACAATGCGCAGCGCGAGACCCTCGGCAATGGCCGTCTTGCCGACGCCCGGCTCGCCGATCAGAACGGGATTGTTCTTGGTGCGGCGGGACAGCACCTGGATCGTGCGGCGAATCTCGTCGTCCCGGCCAATCACCGGGTCGAGCTTGCCAGCGCGGGCATCCGCGGTCAGATCGCGCGCATATTTCTTGAGAGCGTCATAGCCCTGCTCTGCGCTGGCCGAATCGGCCGTGCGGCCCTTGCGAATGTCATTGATGGCCTGGTTCAGCGCCGTCGGCGTGACGCCCGCCCTGGACAGGATGTCTGCGGTTTTGGCAGATTTTTCCACCGCAAGCGCCGTCAAAAGGCGCTCAACAGTGACGAAACTGTCACCGGCCTTCTTTGCCAGTTCCTCGGCAGTTGAAAACACCTTTGCAAGGGGCTGGGCCATGTAGAGCTGGCCATTGCCACCTTCCACCTGGGGCATGGCTTTCAGCGCCGCCTCGACGCCGAGGCGCACGTCTTCGGCGCGACCGCCGGCCCTTTCGATCAGGGAGGCAGCAAGCCCCTCTTCATCGTCAACAAGCACCTTGAGCAGATGCTCCGGCGTAAACTGCTGATGGTTGCTGCTGAGTGCGAAAGTCTGTGCGGCCTGGATGAAACCGCGCACCCGCTCCGAATATTTCTCAAAGTTCATAAGTGTCTCCATTTCCCTGCCGGCCTGCTTTGCAGCACCGGCAACGACCAATGCGACGGGCTCCCATAAACCGTGATCGGATCAGATTATCACGGTCTTCTGTGGCAAGCCCAACTGTTTGGGATATGGGAACATATCCCTATCGGCACAAGATGGAGATCAAACGAAAACGGCGGGGAAGCCCCGCCGTCGATGTGTCGTCATGTCAAAATGCTCAGCCCTGAGCGGCAATCTCTTCAGAGACCGCTGCCGAGGCCGCAGCTTCGCCGCTGTCGCCACTTTCAGCGTCCTCGGTCTTGCGGGCACGGGTGCGGCGCGGGCGTTTCGCCGGCTTCTCGCCTTCCTGACCTTCTTCGCCGTCCTCTGCCTTTGCAGCGGCGGGTTTGCGCCCGCGGCGAGCAGGTTTTGGCTTCTCGTCTTCAGCGCTGCCGTTCATACCGTCGGCGGAATGTCCATTGCCGGCATTCGCATTGCCTTCATCGCCATTCAGCGCCAGCTCTGCCGGCACACCCTTGATTTCGGGCTGCGGGCCGGAGCCATCTTCGACGCGTTTCTGGCGCTGGGGTTTCTGATTGCCACCGTTGGCCTCCGCAACGTCTTGGTCGTCACCGTCAACATCAGAATCCTCGCGGTTTTCGCGCGTCTGCTGCTGTTGCTGAAGCTGGGCCTGGGCTGCAGCGATAATGCGATTGTAGTGCTCCGCATGCTGCAGGTAATTCTCGGCCATCACGCGATCACCGGAACTCTGCGCATCGCGCGCCAGCGTAGCGTATTTATCTGCACCTGTTGTGCGGTTCCGCGGATTTTTACATCCGGGCCATTGCTCTCGTAGCTGCGTGCTAACGGATTTGGGCCCTTGCGGTTGTTGTTGCCGCGACCGCGCATGCGCCTGTTCTGCTGTTGTGGCCTCATTCGACTCTCTTGGTTTTCGAGACTGCTTGTTCGAGACAGATTTTTTGAAACGATACTCTTTCAGATAGCGGACGACGGCGGGAAGCCAGCAGTCTCACATCTCCCCTTGGCTGTACGCCGCTCCGCTTGACGCGGGCGCCAATGCCATAGCTGTTCCGCTTCATATCAGTTGCCGGATAATCCCCACAATGAAGCAGAGGCGTAAACGCCTTTAACGACAGCTGGTCCTCGGGAACCGAATCGATAACGGTGCTGTCTGCTTCGTCCCATCCGGTAGCCGGAACCTAGCGGCATTCTTTTGCAAAGCCAAGCTTTTTTTCAACCTCGTTCACGAGCTGTTTCCAGAGCAAAAATCAACACCCGGTCGTGCCCGGCGAGGTCTCGGCCAAGCTTTTTGAAACGGAAGCCCTGCTCGGTGAAAAGCCCGGTCACACTCTCCCTTTGGTCATGTCCGATCTCTACGGCCACGTTTCCACCGACCGCCAGATGGCCGGCGCACTCAGCGGCAAGCCGCCTGTAGGCATCCAGACCGTCTTCACCGGCAACCAGTGCACGACGCGGGTCATGCCCGCGGACCTCTATGGCGAGGTCACGCCAGTCGTCTTCTCGAATATAGGGCGGATTCGAGACGATGAAATCGAAACGTCCGTCAACTCTTTCAAACCAGTCGGACAGACGTGTCTCAAACCGCGCCCCGTAACCATTCATATCGGCATTGGCTCGCGCCGTTGCAAGCGCATCAGCGGAAATATCCGCGCCAACGGCGTGCGCCGCAGGCAAAACGCTGAGCAGGGCAAGGGCGATTGCACCGGTTCCGGTTCCCAGATCGAGAATGCGCCAGGGGCGGTCTTCGCCGCCAAGGCGGCGCGCTTCTTCCAGAACAAGGTCGACAAGCGTTTCTGTGTCCGGGCGCGGTTCCAGAGTTTCCCTGGAGAGCTTCAGATTCAGTCCGTAGAACTCCCTGTGACCGATGATGCGATGCACGGGTTTGCCGGCAATGCGCTGCTCGACCACCTGTTCTGCCAGAGCGCGCTCAGCATCGGTAATGGGCCTTTCAGGCCGTAATACGGCGTCAAGCCGCGTGGTTTGCGTGACATGTTCGACCAGAAGACGCGCGTCGAGGGCCGCTTCGCAGATACCTGCCTTTGCCAGCCGCTCCCGCGCCCACGCCAGAAGCGCCCCAAGCGTCTGCGCGTCAGCCATCCGCCCCGGTTTCCGCGAGCAGTTTTGCCTGATGATCGGAGATCAGGGCATCGATCACCTCGTCGAGATCGCCTTCGATCACCCGGTCAAGCTTGTAGAGAGTGAGGTTGATGCGATGGTCCGTAAGGCGCCCCTGCGGGAAATTATAGGTGCGAATGCGCTCCGAACGATCGCCCGTTCCCACCTGTAGACGCCGCGCTTCGGAACGCTCGTCAGCCGCCTTCATGCGCTGCATGTCAAAGAGGCGTGCCCGCAGGATCTGCATGGCGCGGGCCCGGTTCTGATGCTGAGACTTCTCCGCCTGCAGCACGACAATGCCAGTTGGGATATGGGTGATGCGCACCGCCGAATCGGTGGTGTTGACGTGCTGTCCGCCCGCACCCGAAGCGCGCATCGTATCAATGCGGATGTCGTCGGGCTTGATATCGACGTCGATATCTTCGCCTCCGGAAGCACTGCAACGGTGGCGGCGGACGTGTGAATGCGCCCCTGCGCTTCCGTCGCCGGAACACGCTGCACGCGATGAACGCCTGATTCGAATTTCAGACGCGAAAACACGCCGCGACCAGAAACGGTGGCGATGATTTCCTTGTAGCCACCGGCCTCGCCCTCGCTGACTGAGACCACCTCGACCCGCCAGCCCTTCTCCGCGGCGTAGCGTTCATACATGCGGAAGAGATCGCCAGCGAAAAGTGCGGCCTCGTCGCCGCCGGTGCCCGCACGGATTTCGAGAATGGCGTTCTTGTCGTCGGCTTCATCCTTCGGCAGGAGAAGGATCTGCATCTCTTCGCCGAGTGTCTCAATGCGTCCCTCGACGCCCTCAACATCAGCCTCTGCGAGCTCGCGCATTTCCTTGTCGGTCGCCGGATCGGCAAGCATCGATTTGAGATCATCGAGTTCAGCTTCGGCCTGGCGCAGCTCGCGAATCTTGCCGGCAACTTCCTGCAGCTCGGAATATTCGGAAGCCAGCTTCACATAAACATCCGGTTCCGGCCCAGCCGCCATCTGCGTTTCGATAAGCTCGAAACGTTTGAGAACCTGGTCCATGCGGTCGCGCGGCAAGTCGATCATCGACGGGAAAGCCTGTCAGTTCTAGAGAGCAATTGAGTGTTTGTTCGCGAAATCGCGAAGCAGCGCGCGAATATCGGTGGATGCGCTGTGGTTGGCAAGGGCTTCTTCCATCACGACCGAAAGGTCTGACAGGAGCAATTCGCAAAGCATTGCCTTGACCGGGCCAATGGCTGCCGGCGCCATGGAAATGGACCGAAAGCCAATGCCGAGCAGAGCCATCGCAGAGATCGGCCTTCCTGCCAGTTCACCGCACAACGTCACGGGCGTGCCGTACTGGTCGCCGGCACGCACAATCTGGCGAAGAATACGCAGGAAGGGCACACTCAGGGGATCGAAACGTTCCGCGATGCGCGTGTTGCCGCGGTCCGTCGCGGTCACGAACTGGAAAAGATCGTTGGAACCCACGGAGACGAAGTCCACCGCCTGCATCAATTCCTCAAGCTGCCAAAGCAGAGCCGGCACCTCGATCATGGCGCCGAGCTTGAGGCGCGTCGGCAGGAGATAGCCGAAACGCGAAAGATGCCGCACTTCCCGGTCGATGATGTCGCGCGCCTGGCGCACTTCGCTCACTTCGGTGACCATCGGCAGCATCATGCGCAGTTCACGACCGCCCGCCGCCTTCAAAAGCGCCCTGATCTGCGTTCGAAGCAGCCCTGGGCGGTCGAGCGTCAGGCGGATGGCACGCCATCCAAGCGCCGGGTTTTCCTCATGCTGCGCACCCTTGAAATAGGGCAGCACCTTGTCGCCACCGATATCGATGGTGCGGAAGG
This sequence comes from Nitratireductor aquibiodomus NL21 = JCM 21793, assembly GCF_000615975.1. Taxonomy (GTDB): domain Bacteria; phylum Pseudomonadota; class Alphaproteobacteria; order Rhizobiales; family Rhizobiaceae; genus Nitratireductor; species Nitratireductor aquibiodomus. The sequence continues at coordinate 12,560 of NZ_BAMP01000039.1, forward strand.
TGACCGGCTTTCCGTCGGCCGCTTCCAGCACTTCCCGATAGAGGCGCTCCTGCGCCTCGACGCGTGGAAAGGCCGCAGCCACCATGAACTGCAGTTCGGTGCGGAAAAGCCCGATGCCTGCCGCGCCCGATTGCGCCAGCTGCGGCAGATCGACGGCGAGCCCGGCATTCATCATCAGGTCGACGGGAACGCCGTCTCTTGTTTCCGTCGGACGGTCACGGAGTTCCTGGTAGAGTTTCTGACGCCGGGCGCGGAAACGCACCTTTTCGGCATAGGCTTCCTCGACATCGCCCTGCGGTCGCAGGTGCACCTGCCCGTCTTCGCCATCGACGATGATCGCGTCGCCATTCTCCGACATGGAGACGGCACCCTTGACCTGACCGACCGTCGGAAGGCCGATCGCGCGGGCAACAATGACGATGTGGCTGGTGGGCGCGCCCTCCTCCAGCACAAGACCGCGCAGTTTCTGGCGGGGGTAATCAAGCAGCTCGGCCGCGCCCATGGAACGGGCTACGATGATTGCGTCCTTCGGCAGAATTTCCGCCAGCGCATCGGGCCCCCGCCCCATGAGCTGGCGCAACAGGCGGTTGGCGAGGTCGTCGAAATCGCTCATCCGCTCGCGCAGATAGGGATCGGTCATGTGCATCATGCGCGCACGCATGTCGCTCTGCACCTTCTCAACGGCCGCTTCTGCGGTCAGACCGTTGTTGATCGCCTCCTTGAGGCGACGCACCCAGCCGCGATCATTGGCGAACATCCGGTAGGCTTCAAGAACCGCACGGTGCTCGCCCTCAAAGGCAACGTCACGCCGCGACAGCATATCGTCGATGGAGAGCCTGAGCGAATCGAGCGCTGTCTCGAGCCGGTCCAGTTCATCATCGCTGTCTTCGTTAAAAAGCGCAGTAACGACAATACGCGGCTCATGCAGCACCACATGGCCAAGCCCCACGCCCTCGTTGAAGGGCAGCCCCGTCATGCTGACGGGGCGGCTGAGATCGAGCTCGATGCCCGGCCGGGTAAGCCTTGCCAGATCGCCCGTGGCGATCATCTCCGCGATGACCATTGCCACCGTTTCCAGCGCCTCGATCTCGTCTTCGCGGTAATGCCGCATGGTGCGGTTCTGCACGACGAGGACGCCCAGCGTGCGCCCGGCCCGGAGGACTGGTACACCGAGGAAGGAATGATAAACCTCTTCCCCGGTTTCCGGCAGATAGGTGAATGCGGGGTGCTTCTGCGCGTCTGAAAGGTTGAGCGGGCGTGCGCTGGCCGCAATGGTGCCGACCAGGCCCTGGCCAAGACGAAGCTGGGCCAGATGAACGGCACCGGGGTTCAGACCCTCGGTGGCGTAGAGTTCCAGCATCGAATCGGCACGCAGCACATAAAGCGAGCAGACCTCGGCGACCATGTTCTGGGCGATTTCACGAACAATATGGTCGAGACGCTCCTGTGGATCGAGCGCCTCGGCCATCAATTCCCGCAATCGCCTTAACAGCACTCTCGGGCCGCCGGCAGAATCTCGCATCGAACCCCTCTCCCTTGGCCAATGCCAGCCGCGTACAGGAGCAGGGCAGAAGCCGGTTTTCGGGTTGTTGTTTTCTACTGCTTATCGAGACCGTAGACAGAATGCAAAGTGCGGACCGCCAATTCTGCATAAGGACCGTCGATCAGGATCGAAATCTTGATCTCCGATGTGGTGATCGCACGAATATTGATCCCCTTCTCCGCCAAGGCCTTGAAGGCGATCGCGGCAACGCCGGCATGGCTACGCATGCCGATGCCGATAACGGAGACCTTTACCAGGCCCGCCTCCGACTGAATCGCGTCGAAGCCGATTGTCTCGCGCACTTTCTCAAGCACCGAAACGGCCTTTTCAAGGTCGCCTGAAGGCACAGTGAAGGTCATGTCCGTGCGCGAACCATCTTCCGAGATGTTCTGCACGATCATGTCGACGTTGATGTTGGCCTCGGCGAGCGGACCGAAAATGCCGGCAGACACGCCGGGACGATCCGCGACGCGACGAAGCGATATCTGCGCCTCGTCCTTGGCGTAGGCGATGCCGGTGACGACTTGCTGTTCCACGATTTCATCCTCATCGCAAATGAGCGTACCGGGCGGGTTGTCGAAATCACCCATACCCGGCGCATCCGGATCCTCGAAAGACGATCTGACGAAGGTTCTGACCTTATGCACCATGGCCAGTTCCACCGACCGCACCTGCAGCACCTTGGCGCCAAGCGAGGCCATTTCGAGCATTTCCTCAAACGAAATTTTCGGCAGGCGGCGTGCCTTGGGCTCGATGCGCGGATCGGTCGTGTAGACGCCATCGACATCGGTGTAGATGTCACAGCGATCGGCCTTCACAGCGGCGGCGACCGCGACGGCGCTGGTGTCGGAGCCACCGCGCCCCAGCGTAGCGATGCGGTTGTCGGGACCGATGCCCTGAAAACCCGCAACCACCGCAACCTGGCCGGTGCCCATGCGGCGGACGATCTCGCTGCCGTCAATATCCTCGATACGCGCCGCGCCATGCGCGCTGTCGGTGCGGATCGGAATCTGCCAGCCCTGCCAGGAGCGCGCATCGACCCCCATGGACTGAAGGGCGATCGCCAGCAAACCGCTGGTAACCTGCTCGCCCGAGGCAACGATGGCGTCATATTCGCGGGCATCAAAGAAAGGAGATTCTGCACCGGTGGCTCTGGGCATGGCCTGCGCCCAGCCAACCAGTTCGTTGGTCTTGCCCGACATGGCCGAAACGACAACGGCCACTTCATGCCCTGCATCCGTTTCGCGTTTGACGTGACGTGCCACATTGTGGATGCGGTCAATATCGGCGACGGAGGTTCCGCCGAACTTCATCACGATGCGCGCCATGGGAACGGAGTGCCTTTGCTCGGGAATTCCAACCGCCCGAAAGAGGCGGACACAACACGACGCAGCTGCGGAGCCCCACCCTGCGCCGCGCACTCCATACCCAAAAGATCGGTTATCTGCAAGCAACGTAACAGAGCCCACCGGGCGCGAGGGAACCGTGCTAAAACCATTCATTCCAGATGCGCTTTTGGGTCAGCGAGCGCTGCCGGGACAATTCCCGCCTTGACAATCAGGCTCCGCACCCCGACTTCATGGGCCTGACTTAGATCGCCTTGCGTCCATCCGGACGCACAAAGGACGATTTAAGCTATGAATTGGGCATCGGCATAGCCCGAAAACCGGATTCCACCTTTCGGTCCGATGCTCTAGAGCAACACCCAGCGAGGGGTTTTCCATGTCCGAGGCACGGCAAACAACGATCGACACGCGTGAAATCGAGCATTTCTCCGCGCTGGCGACGGAATGGTGGAATCCGGCTGGCAAAATGGGTGTGCTGCACAAGTTCAATCCCGTGCGTCTGGCCTATATACGCGACCATGTGGCGGCCCATTTCGGCCGCGACCCGCATGCCGCCAAGCCCTTTGCAGGGTTGCGCATGCTCGATATCGGTTGTGGCGGCGGGCTTTTGTGCGAGCCCATGGCGCGTCTCGGCGCAGACGTGGTTGGCGCGGACGCGTCCGAAACCAACATTGAAGTGGCGAAAATTCATGCCGGGCAGAGCGGGCTCTCCATCGACTATCGCGCCACGACAGCGGAAGCCCTTGCCGATGCCGGTGAACGTTTCGACATCATCCTCAACATGGAAGTGGTGGAGCATGTTTCTGACGTGGACCTCTTTCTGTCCAAGTGCGGCGCCATGCTGAAGCCCGGTGGCCTTATGTTCGTCGCCACGATCAACCGCACGCTGAAAGCGTGGGGGCTGGCGATCATTGGCGCTGAATATGTGCTTGGTTGGCTGCCCCGCGGCACACACCAGTATGAAAAACTCGTGCGTCCGAGCGAACTGGAAAAAGGCCTTACCAGCGCCGGCATCGAGATCATCGACCGCAGTGGCGTGGTTTACAACCCCATCGGCGACCGCTGGCAGCGTTCGCGCGACATGGATGTCAACTACATGGTCGCGGCAACAAAGCCCGCCGCCTGAACCGCGTCAGTTCTGTTCTTCCGGGAAAAGTGGTAGCGGCATGAACTCCACGCCGTCTTCCACGAGCGACGCGGCTTCTTCGGAGGTTGCCTCGCCGTAAATGCCACGGGCCTCGGTCTCGCCGAAATGGATTTTGCGCGCTTCTTCGGCAAACCTGTCGCCGACATAGTCCGCGTTCTCCCGCACCTTGTTTGAAAGTTCCTTGAGCTGGGCCAGCGCCTTTTTTTGCTGCTCGCCCATGGCAAGGGCTATCTGTTCGCGCCGCTTTCCGGTGGAGACCGCTGGCGCCATCAGAGCCTTTTCCACATCGCCGGAGCCGCAATGCGGGCATGAAACGAGACCGCGCTCCTTCTGACCATCGAAATCCGCATTGTTGCGAAACCATGCCTCGAACGCGTGATTGTGCTCGCAGATCAGATTGAAACTGATCATGAGGCCTTCCTTTCGGCCGAAACGCCGCCTGAAACGCGCGCGACCGAGAAATCGCGCGCATTTTTCAGATTCGGAATCTTCGCGCGCGCGGCCGCCACCTGATCGAGATCGAGCTCGGCAATGGCAATGCCCGGTGCGTCTCCGTCCACTTCGGCCAGCACCCGGCCCCATGGATCGACGATCAGCGAATGGCCATAGGTCTCTCGCCCGTCCTCATGCAGACCGCCCTGTGCGGCACTGATCATGAATGCGCCATTCTCGATGGCGCGAGACCGCACCAGCACATGCCAGTGCGCTTCACCGGTCTGGCGCGTAAACGCCGCCGGCGCGGTCAACACCTGGGCTTCTGCCCTTGCGAGCGCGCGGAAAAGCTGCGGGAAACGCAGGTCGTAGCAGATGGCGAAGCCAAGCCGGCCAAAGGAAGATCGGCCACAACAGCCCGTTCGCCGGGCGCATATGTGGCTGATTCGCGCCAGCTCTCGCCATTGTCGAGATCCACATCGAACATGTGGAGCTTGTCATAGGTGATGACGAGCTGGCCGTCGGGCGCGAAAAGAAAGGCACGGTTCGCCACACGGCCATTATCCAGCGCAACAGCGGTTGAACCGAGATGCACAAAGATCGACAGTTCCCGCGCAAGCGCCTGCGCCCGGTCGACCACAAGTGCCCCACGCTCTCCGGCGATCCGCGAGGCCAGATCTTCGCGGCTCCGCACCAGAACACCGGTCATCTCCGGGCTCTGCACATACTGCGCGCCCTGGCCCGCCGCCTCACGCACCAGCGCCTCGAAAGCGTCGGCATTCGCCTCCGGCTCCGTGCCAGAGCGCATCTGAAGGGCGGCGGCGACCAGCTTGCTCATGCCCGGGCCTCCGTCAGCATCGCGTCGAGCTTTCCAGCACGCTCAAGCGCATGCAGCTCATCGCAGCCGCCCACATGGGTATCGCCGATGAAAATCTGCGGGAATGTAGAGCGGCCGTTTGCGCGCTGGATCATCTCCTGGCGCAGCTCATTGGAAAAGCTTGCGTCATGCTCCGTATAGGAGACGCCCTTGCTGTCGAGCAGGCGCTTGGCGGCACTGCAGAAACCACACATCATTCGCGTATAGATCGTCACATCGGCCATAGTCGGCTCCATACTCTTCTTGCAGGCTTATATAGGGCCTTGATCGTCTACCCGGAAGTCCCCTGGCAGAACGCGCGCAAAGGTCAGGACATCGACATGGTGCGCCCCGGCCCGTTTCAGAACACACGCGGCCGCAACAACCGTGGCGCCTGTGGTGTAGACATCGTCCACCAGAATGATGCCGCGCGATTTGATCTGCGGCAGCGACGCATCAGGCACACGAAAAGCCCCCCGCACATTGGCTTCGCGCTCGCGGTACCCAGTCCGACCTGCTGGCGCGTGCTCCGGACGCGGACAAGCGCCTCGGGCGCATAATCGAGCCTGCCTTCACGCGCAACGGCGCGCGCCAGTTCCGCCGACTGATTGAAGCGCCGCGCCAGAAAGCGGGCGCGATGCAGCGGCACGGGGATGACCAGATCGCCGTCGGGCAGTAGTTCGCCTCCTGCGCGCAGCATCCACCGGGCCATCCAGGGGGCAAGGTCCGTGCGATCACGGAATTTCAGCCCCTGCGCCAGTTTGCGCGCGACGCCCTGATAGACGACCGCCGAGCGCGCCCGCGCGAACGGCGGCGGATTCGCAATCGCTTCGGCAGAAAGCATGTTTTCGCCGTGATCGACTGAAAACGGCGTGCCCATCACGGGACACCATGGCCGCTCCAGAAACCGCAGTCGCCCCCAGCAGGATGGACAAAGCGACCCCGGTTCAGTCACGAGATTCGAGCAGCCGAGACACACCGGTGGGAATAGCACACGCTGCAGCCAACCCGTCATCACGCCTGGAAATCGCGAGACTCCAGTCACAAGCTTCCCCCAAGCCGCCATTTCCCCAAAAGGCATTGCTCTTTGCCAGCATACCGATTTTATGCGATGGCGCATCCTCAAACAGAGGATCCTGCATGGAACAGCTCTTCGACAGCGAACTCGCCCTTCTGCGCAAGAAGCGGGCCCTGATGCAGGGCGATCCGGGCGCCCGCTTCCTGATGCAACGGGCCGCGGACGATCTCGAAGACAGGCTGGCGACCGTCGAACGGCGGTTCGAGCGTGCCGCCGCTGCGTTCTGCCTGACAGACGACGCTGCGCGCGCCATCCGCACGAGCGGCAAGACAGACGACATCACCCGCATTGAGGCAGATCCGGCTTTTCTCGAGAAGAACGGCATGGTCGCAGATGCCGAAACGCTGCCGGTCGAACCCGGCAGTTTCGACCTCATTGTCTCGCTCCTCAGCCTGCACGAAGTGAACGACGTTCCGGGAATGCTCTCGCAGATTCGACGCGCGTTGAAGCCGGATGGACTGTTCCTGGGAGCCATGGCCGGCGCGGGCACGCTCCAGGAGTTGCGGGAAGCCCTTCTGGCGGCCGAGACGGAGCTCTCCCAGGGGGCCGCGCCGCGTGTCAGTCCCTTTGCCGATGTCCGTGACGTGGGCGGCCTTCTCCAGCGTGCAGGTTTTGCTCTGCCTGTGGCCGACCTCGAAACCGTCACCGTCCGCTATGCGACCATGTTCGACCTGATGCGCGATCTGCGTTCCATAGGCGCGACCAGCACCCTTGCGGCCCGCTCGCGCAGACCCGCAACCCGCGCGCTGTTCGTGCGTGCCGCGCAGATCTATGCGGAACGGTTTTCCGACCCCGACGGCCGGATCAGGGCAACTTTCAACATTGTGTGGATGTCGGGCTGGGCACCGCACGAATCGCAACAGAAGCCGCTGGCTCCCGGCAGTGCCAAAATGTCTCTGAAAGAGGCGCTGGAAAAGCGCCCCAGAAAGTAAGTGCAGCGCTTATGGAGGTCTCAGGGATTGGTAGTGCCTACTTGGTCGGCGACGTTATTATAAGACGCCCTGAGCTCATTTCCGGTCTGTCGGGCACCGACGATAATGGCCAGCGAAATCAGCCCGGCGATCAAAGCGTACTCGATCGCGGTCGCGCCTGACGTGTCCTTGAGAAAGTGCCTTCCCATCCGCGGGACTCCCCTGATTGAAGTGCGACCGTAGGGTGAAAGCCTTAAGAAACCCTGAGAGCCACCGGGAGGTTTGTCAGCAATCTCCGCTGTGACGGCCGCTCTGGTGGATGACACATACGGAGTTCCGCGAGGGCTGAAGCACGCTGCGCCGGATCGTATAGTTTCGGCTGTCGCGTTTGGTGGAAGCGGTCGTTATGGGATCTATGCCAAACGGCGCGCCAATCTGCGCAACATTTGAGCGTGTGCGCTTTTCGGCAATCGGTGTCAGGACGAGTGCCAGCGCAACACCTGCCGTGCCAAACAGCAATGCAACCCGAAGCGCCCCCATGCCCATATGACCAGCGCGCACGGTCCACTCCGCGCGCTCCACATCGCCTGTCTCGCCGAACGTCATCACAGCCCCTCACCAGAAGGTTAAACCCAGCCGCGAATGCGGCGCGTCCCCACAATCAAATTGTCATTGTTGCGTAAACGAAGGATTAACCCTGGCAGGCGACTCAAAGCAGATCGATCAGGAAGGGTATGAGCGGCGCATCCGCCGGCGGCATGGGATAATCGCGCATGTCACGCGGCCTCACCCATTTCAGTCCCTGCCCCTCCTGGGCCCGTGGCGTGCCCCAGAAGCGGCGGCAGACATAGAGCGGCATCAGGAGGTGAAAATCTTCGTAGGTGTGGCTGGCAAAAGTAAGCGGTGCGAGACAGGCCGTTTTCGTCTCGATCGCCAGTTCTTCGTGAAGTTCACGAACAAGCGTGTTCTCAGGCGTTTCACCGGCCTCCACCTTGCCGCCGGGAAATTCCCACAGCCCGGCCAGGGCCTTGCCCTCCGGCCGTTTGGCGAGGAGCACCCGTCCGTCCGCGTCGACCAGCGCGCAGGCCACCACGAGGAGGATCCGTTTGGATTGATCGTTCATACGGCGCGCTCCGTCTCGCCCGCCGGCCCTGGCTGACGATAATGATATGTATAGATTTCGCGGAACCCGAGCGCCCGATATAGGCGCAGTGCCACCGCATTGTCGGCCTCTACCTGCAGCCAGGCCCGTTCCGCACCATGCGACCGCGCCCATTTCAGTGCTGAAAGCAGGACACGGCGCCCATAGCCTTTCCCGCGCCAGGAAGGCCTTGTCGCGATCTCGAACAGGCCTGCCAGATCGCTGTCATGCACGCAGATGGCCGTCGCAACCGGTTCTTCGCCCTCTTCCAGAACGAAAAGCCCAGTTTCGGGCCGGATCGCACCAATGACCCGGGAAAGCCCGGCACGATGAAGCTCCTCGTACCCATGAACCTTCAGCGTGGCATTGACGAAACGCCGCCGGTCCTTGAGCGGGATCTGATCCATCGCCTCAGCAAGATCCGCCTCGCGCAGATCGAGCGCCATCACCAGCGAATGCCCAAGCGTCGCCCAGCCCCGCTGATCGAGATAGCTGGAGATTTCCGGTGCTGCAAGCGGGGAAAGCCTAAAGGTTACCGGCCGCCCATAAGCGCTGAACTGCTCTGCCGCCCGTTCGATCCGCGTCTCGAGATTGCGGTAGTCTCCGGGATCGAGCGGGTTGATGGAATTCAGCCGCTTGGCCGGATGGCCCGCCGTCAATCGTAGAACCCAGGTGCCGTCATAGGCAACGGTCTCTGCCGGCCACGCTCGCAACCCCGCCGCTTCAAAGCGGCGGATGATCGCGAAGTCTTTTTTTGCGTCCTGCCTCACCTGGCCTGGCACACCCTAGCTCCGGTAGTCGCCATTAATGGCGACATATTCCTTGGTCAGGTCGCAGGTCCACACAGTGGCCTTGCCACGCCCGATACCAAGATCCACGCGCAACGCGATCTCATCCTTTTTCATATAGGCGGATGTCGCCTCTTCGGAATAGCCAGGGTCGCGCTCGCCCTCATGGGCAACGCGAATGTCGCCGAACCAGATCGACAGAAGGTCGCGTTCTGCCGGCTCACCCGCCTTCCCCACTGCCATCACGACCCGCCCCCAATTGGCGTCCTCGCCGGCAACGGCCGTTTTGACGAGCGGTGAGTTGGCAATGGAGAGTGCAATCTTCTTTGCCGAGCGGGACGACTTCGCCCCGGTCACGGTGATCTCAAGCTGCTTGCGTGCACCCTCGCCGTCACGCACCACCTGCAGGGCGAGGTTCTTCAGGATGCGGTTCAATGCCCGACGGAACCCGGCGAGTCTGGGGTCTCTGCCATCGGTGATCACCGGCGCACCCCGCCTGGCCGCAGCGCCCGTTGCAAACATCATCAGCGTGTCACTGGTGGATGTATCGCTGTCCACCGTAACGGCATTGAAGGTCTTGCCTGTCCCTTTGGAGAGGAGTTCCTGAAGAACGGGTGCCGCAATCGGCGCATCGGTTGCCAGGAAAGACAGCATCGTCGCCATGTCCGGCGCAATCATGCCGGCGCCCTTGGCAATACCGTTAATGACCACATCCACGTCGCCGACGCTGGCGGTTGCCGTTGCCACTTTCGGATAAGTGTCTGTGGTCATGATGGCCCGGGCCGCCTCCAGCCAGCCCTCGGGCTTCGCATCACGCGCCATGCCCTCCAGAAAACCGGTGATGCGTTCAGCGGGAAGCGGCTCTCCGATCACCCCGGTGGATGCCATGAAAACCGCATCCCTGCCCGCGCCAACCGCCCCGGCTGCGGCCTCGCCGACGGCAGCCGTTGTCGCGCGGCCTTTTTTGCCGGTAAAGGCATTGGCGTTCCCGGAATTCACGACGAGAATGCGCGCGGCCCCACCGGCCAGGTTCTCACGGCAGAGCTCAACGGGGGCCGAAGGACATTTGGAGCGGGTGAAAACGCCGGCAACGGTCGTGCCTTCATCGAACACCATCGCAAGAAGATCGGTTCGCCCCCTGTATTTCACGCCTGCCTCAGCCGTTGCGATGCGCACACCGTCCACAATCGGCATGGAGGGATATTTTTTCGGAGCAAGGGGAGAGATTGCAGCGGACATTGGCCAGACTTACCGAGGTTGCGACTTTTTGGTGTCTGTCGGTCTGCCCGAGTTTTTTTTCGGACGCAAGCCGAAACCCGCGTCTCACGACCGCGGAACCCGGCTGCCGGCGATCATCTGATAAAACAGAAAGCGGCGGGCGTCAGACGCCCGCCGCTTTCAATTCAGGCTATCGGAAGTCTTATTCGGATTTGGCTGGCTCTTCGGCCTCACCAGTCTCCGAAGCCGCGCCTTCGCGCTGCTTCTCAATGCCATCGATGAACTCCTTGAGCGCCGGATCCTTTACATCGACCTCGGCAGCGTCGCGGAGGGCAGAGACTTCCTCGACATATTTCTCGCGCACCAGCATGGAACGCACGCGGTCCTTCACGGCGTCAAATGCAGGCGGCTGCTTGGCCCGCTTGTCTTCGACCTTGATCACATGGAAGCCAAACTGCGTCTCGGTCGGCTCCTTGGAATATTCGCCTGGATTGAGCGCGAAAGCGGCCTTCTCGAATTCCGGCACCATCTGGCCTGATGTGAAATAGCCAAGGTCGCCGCCATTGGCGGCAGCACCATCGGTGGATTTCTCCTTGGCGATTTCCTCGAAACTGCCGCCCTCTTCGAGCTGCTTGATGATCGCTTCGGCTTCTTCCTTGGTCTTCACCAGAATGTGGCGTGCCCGCACCTCGTTAACGGCAGGGGCATCAGCAATCTGCTTGTCATAGCTGGCGCGCACCTCATCCTCGGAGACCGCACCGTCCACCACCTTTTCGATAAACGCCGCGTGGAGCGCCTGCTGACGCAGGAAGGCAAGACGCTTGGCAAAATCTTCACCGTCCGCGAGGCCCTTTTCTTCAGCCTGCGAGGCCAGAAGCCGAATTTCGATCAATGCCGAGAGCAGTGCGGCGCGGCGCTGCGGTTCCGGCAGATTGCCGAACTGCGCACCATACTCCTCGCCAGCGACGGCCAAATCGCCCTCCGTGATCTCCATACCGTTGACGGTGGCGAGGACATCGGCATCGGCAGCGTGGGCGGGCATGAAGCCCACAGCGGCCAGCGTCAGACCGGCCCCAACCTGAACGGCCAGGAAACGGCGAAACGATTTCAGCATGAAACTCTCCGTTCGTGATTCAGAATTTGCCCAAACCGCCTATGAATATGGCGGAATTTTGCGCAAGAGCGCATGTTTAACGCGGCGTTGACATCACTCTTGGCCCCTCTTATCTGTCCTGATGTCCTGCGTCCAGAACCGTTTTCCGGGCGTTGATTGTTATATAATTGCTCTCGCTCGGCACGAGCGGGGTTTGAACCCCGCTCCATACGTGCCGTCTGTCAGGAAGTGAAAGGACCACTGGATGGTCAGTCTCGGCGGTCTCGCCCGCAAGGTTTTCGGCTCCTCAAACGATCGCCGCGTCAAGGGTTTTCGCCCGCGCGTCGCCGCGATCAACGCGCTCGAAGACGAAATGAAGGCGCTGTCCGACGAGGCATTGCGCGGAAAAACCGAAGAGTTCCGCAAGGAACTTGCCGCAGGAAAATCGCTCGACGACATTCTTGTTCCTGCCTTTGCGGTGGCGCGAGAGGCTTCGCAGCGTGCTTTGGGCATGCGCCCCTTCGACGTACAGCTCATCGGCGGCATGGTGCTCCATGATGGCTGCATCGCCGAGATGAAAACCGGTGAAGGCAAGACGCTGGTTGCCACCCTTCCCGTCTATCTCAACGCATTGTCCGGCAAGGGCGTGCATGTGGTGACGGTGAACGATTACCTGGCCAAGCGCGACTCCGAGTGGATGGCGCGGCTCTATGGCTTCCTCGGCCTGTCGACGGGCGTCATCGTGCACGGCATGTCGGATGAGGAACGCCGTGCGGCTTATGCCTGCGACGTCACTTACGGCACCAACAACGAGCTTGGCTTCGATTATCTGCGCGACAACATGAAGTATGAGCGCGACCAGATGGTGCAGCGCGGACATTCCTTCGCCATCGTCGATGAGGTGGACTCGATCCTTATCGACGAGGCGCGCACGCCGCTCATCATTTCCGGTCCGCTGGACGACCGCTCCGAACTTTACAACAAGATCGACACCTTCATTCCGCATCTCGTAGAAGACGATTACGAAGTCGACGAGAAGCAGCGCACCGCGACCTTCACGGAAGAAGGCACGGAAAAGATGGAGAACATGCTGCGCGAAGCCGGCCTGTTCAAAGGTGATTCGCTCTACGACATCGAGAATGTCGCCATCGTCCACCACCTCAACAATGCGCTCAAGGCCCACAAGCTGTTCCAGCGCGACAAGGATTACATCGTCCGCAATGGCGAGATCGTCATCATTGACGAGTTCACCGGCCGCATGATGCCCGGCCGCCGCTTCTCCGAAGGCCTCCACCAGTCGCTCGAAGCCAAGGAAAATGTGGCGATCCAGCCGGAAAACCAGACGCTCGCCTCGATCACCTTCCAGAACTATTTCCGCATGTACGACAAGCTGGCCGGCATGACCGGCACGGCATCGACGGAAGCGGAGGAGTTCGGCAATATTTACGGCCTCGAAGTCATCGAGATCCCCACAAACCTGCCGATCCAGCGCCTTGACGAAGACGACGAGGTCTACCGGACCGTCGAAGAGAAGTTCAAGGCCATCGTCCGGGAGATCAAGGAAGCCAGCGCCAAGGGGCAGCCGATTCTCGTCGGCACGACCTCGATCGAGAAATCCGAGTTCCTCGCCGAACGCCTGCGCCAGGAAGGCGTCAAGGATTTCGAGGTGCTGAATGCCCGCCATCACGAGCGCGAGGCCTTCATTGTTGCGCAGGCAGGCAAGCCCGGTGCGATCACCATTGCCACCAACATGGCCGGCCGCGGCACCGACATCCAGCTCGGCGGCAACCCGGACATGCGGATTGCCGAAGAACTGGGCGACATGGAAGCCGGCCCGGAGCGTGACGCGAAAGAGCAGGCCATCCGCGAGGATGTGAAAAAACTGAAAGAGCAGGCGCTCGCCGCAGGCGGTCTCTATGTTCTGGCGACGGAACGCCATGAAAGCCGCCGCATCGACAATCAGTTGCGCGGACGTTCAGGCCGTCAGGGCGATCCCGGCCGTTCGAAGTTCTTCCTGTCGCTTCAGGACGATCTGATGCGCATCTTCGGCTCCGACCGGATGGACGGGATGCTGCAGAAACTCGGTCTCAAGGAAGACGAAGCCATCGTCCATCCCTGGATCAACAAGGCGCTTGAAAAGGCGCAGAAGAAGGTCGAGGCGCGCAACTTCGACATCCGCAAGAACCTGCTCAAGTTCGACGACGTGATGAACGACCAGCGCAAGGTCGTCTTCGAGCAGCGCATCGGACTCATGGACGGCGAGAACCTTTCCGAAACGGTCGCCGAAATGCGCCAGGATACGGTCGACGATCTGGTGGCCCGGCATATCCCCGAGAAGGCCTATGCCGAGCAATGGGAGACCAAAGAGCTCCGTGAGGCCGTGCAGGCCTCGCTCAACCTGGATCTGCCCATCGAGGAATGGGCGCAGGAAGAGGGCATTGCCGAGGACGACATCCGCGAGCGTATCACCGAGGCGACAGAGGCTGCCGCGAAAGATCGCGCAGAGCGCTTCGGGCCCGACATCATGACTTATGTCGAGAAGTCCATCCTCCTGCAGACCCTCGACCATCTGTGGCGCGAGCATCTGGTCAATCTCGATCATCTGCGCTCGGTTGTCGGCTTCCGCGGCTACGCCCAGCGTGATCCTCTCAACGAATACAAGACCGAAGCCTTCGAGCTGTTTCAGGCCATGTTGAGCAATCTGCGTCAGGTGGTCACTTCGCAGCTCATGCGTGTCGAACTGGTCCGCGAGGCCGCCGATGCCCCGCCGCCTGAAGCACCCGACATGCAGGCTCATCATATAGATGGTTCCACAGGCGAGGATGAATTTGCCGGTGGCGACACGATGACCCTTGCACCCAGCGAAAGCAGTGTCGTACCTGCGGAGGAACGCGACCCGAACGATCCCACGACCTGGGGCAAGGTCGGCCGCAATGAGGCATGCCCCTGCGGTTCCGGCAAGAAATACAAGCACTGCCACGGCGCTTTCGCCTGAGGCAACTGCACAGGAAATGTAGTCAAAAGCCGGGTTACGCCCGGCTTTTTTTGTCTGTGCACTCGAAAGCCGGCTACAGCGCCGCGCGTCTTATAAGACGCGCAAAGGACGCTGTAACACTTTTAAATGATGCATGTTCGTTGTCTTTCAAATGAATTCATTTGAAAGCGACATGCATTAGGAGTGGGCCTTTCTTTATTCTTAAACAGTTTGCGTTAAAGCGGGCAGCAGCTGTCTTGAGAGGAGTGGGGTGGTGCGTTTTTCAGCCACGGCAACCGGTGATCGCTTGCTGCCGACGCAGCTTGCCGAGCGCGCGCGCCCATGGCTTTCAAAAGTCGACAGCCTGTTCAGCGCCCGCGATGCACGCGGAGAGGCGGGCCGCAACGCGCTCATCGCCTTTGCCATCCGCATCATCAACGCCGTGATCGCCTTCTTCAGCCAGGTGTTTCTGGCGCGCTGGATGGGCGGTTTCGAATACGGCATCTATGTGCTCGTCTGGGTGACAATGATCATCCTCGGCAATATTTCCTGCCTCGGCTTTCACACGGCAATCATCCGCTTCATCCCCGAATACCGGACAAAAGGCGCCACTGCGGAACTGCGCGGCGTGAATATTGCCGGCAGGCTTTTCGTGCTCGGCACGTCGACGCTTTTCATGCTTTCTGGTCTTGTGGGGCTTCGTTTCCTCGAGCCTGTTATCGAATCCTACTACATCGTACCCTTCTATCTCGGCCTGATCTGCCTGCCGATGCTGGCGCTCAGCGACCTGCTGCAGGGTGTTTCACGCGCCAATGCATGGGTTATCTGGGCGCTGCTGCCGGCCTATTTCATACGCCCCGTGCTCATTCTGCTATTCATGGCGATAGCCGTTCTGACGGGCTACGCGCCCGACGCGAAAACCGCCATCGTCACGGCCATCATTGCAACTTACGTCACGACGCTCATACAGTTCGTAAGCATCACCACCCGCGTCGACAGAAACCTGCCCGCCGTCAAACCCCGCTTTGCGATGAAGCACTGGGTGAGTGTGTCACTGCCGATTTTCCTCGTCGAAAGCTTCTATTTCCTGCTCACCAATGCGGACGTCCTCATGGTCGGGCGCTATATGGCTCCAACCGACGTGGCCGTCTATTTTGCCACCGTGAAGACGCTGGCACTGGTGCATTTCGTCTATTTCGCGGTGAAGGCGAGCGTTGCGCAGCGCTATTCGGCCTATATGCATGGCGGAGATCGCAGCGGGCTTGCGGCCTTCGCTGCGGAAACCGTCAGCTGGACATTCTGGCCATCGCTCGCCATGGGTGTCGTCGTGCTCGTTATCGGCAAACCGATGCTAATGCTTTTCGGCAGCGGTTTTACAGCCGGCTATCCTCTCCTCTTCCTGCTCGTTTCCTGTGTCGTCGCCCGCGCCGCTGTCGGGCCCGCAGAAAGCCTGCTCACCATGAGCGGCCACCAGAAGATCTGCGCCGCCATCTATGCCGTCACACTTGGTATCAATATCGGGCTCAACATGATCCTGATACCGCTCTACGGCCTGTGGGGCGCAGCGATCGCCACGGGTATCGCCATTCTTTTCGAAGCAGCCACGCTTTCATTCACGGCCTGGCAGAAGCTTGGCATCCGCATGCTGGTCTTTCTTCCAGGCATTCGAAAGGAGTCCACCCCTTGAGTATCCCCCCTCTCCTTGAAGAGACAAGCGGCGGCGCGGTGGGCACTGGGAGCGATCAGTCTCGCGACGCGACGCTCGAACCCGATACGGATCGTCTTGCTTCTCTGAGCACAGAAGATCAAAAACGCAAGCTCGCCGTCTATCCGGCGTCAGCTGGCTTCGAACTCGTGGATGAGCTGGATTATCTGGCAGCGCGCTCGATCGAGACAAACATCTTCTTCAACCCCCGGTTCCTGCACCGGCCATGCCGCGGCTGGAAGACCGCGAAGTCCGGCTTGCCGTAATTCGTGACGGAACGGAGGACCGCAGCCGTCTGCGCCTTCTCGTGCCCTTCACCGTCGAGCGCCCGGTTCTGCCCTTCAGCGTCCCCGTTCTGCGCACCTGGGCCAATCCATTCGGCCCGCTCGGCACACCGCTCGTCGACTACGACGATCCGGCCGGCGTGATAGAAGACTTCTTCGCCATGCTGGCCCGCCCGCATCTTGATCTTCCCGGAGTTTTCGTCCTCCCGGATGTCGGCCTCGACGGGGCCTTTGCTGCGATCCTGCGCACGGTGGTGGACGCACGCAACCTGCCCCTCCAGATCACCAACCGGGTCGAGCGCCCGACCCTCGAAAGCGCATTGGACGGCGACACATATCTGCGCGATTCGCTGCGCGCGCATCACTATCGCGAGTTCCGGCGCCTCAAGCGGCGTCTCGGAGAACTGGGCAATCTCGAGTACAAAATCGCCCGCCACCCAGACGAAGTGCGGCATGGCATCGAGGCCTTTCTCACGCTCGAAGCGTCCGGCTGGAAGGGGCGCGAGCGCTCGGCCATGGCGATCGACCGCTATCGGGCTGCCTTTGCCCGCGAGGCGGTTCACCGGCTGTGTGAACGCGACATGTGCCGCATCCACATGCTGACGCTCGACGATACGGTCATCGCCTGCCTGATCGTCTTCATTGAGAACGGCACGGCCTACACGTGGAAAACGGCCTATGACGAAGCCTTCGCCACATATTCTCCAGGCACGCTCCTCATGATCGAGGTCACGAAAACCCATCTCGATGACCCGAACATTGTCATGACGGACTCCTGCGCCGTGCCCGATCACCCGGTGATGAGCCGTCTGTGGAGCGAACGCCGCCCATTGGGAACGATGGTGGTCGGGCTCACCCCGGATGCGGATCGCCATGTTCGCAAGGCAGCGGCCCAGCTAGGCCTCGCGCGCCGCGTGCGCAATCGTCTGCGCATTCTGCGAAACCGCCTGCGCGGCTGAACCGACAGACGGGAACCATCCCGCAGCGCCACCCGTTCGCCTCACAGGGGCAAGCCTGATATATTGCCACAACACTGGAGGCCGGCCATGCGTTTCAAGACCTTTCGCCGAGACCGCGTTTCGAAGCCCATCTACAACTGGGCCCGCAAGATCATGCCGCCGATTTCGGAGACGGAACGGGAGGCGATCGATGCAGGAACGGTATGGTGGGACGGCGAACTTTTCACCGGAAACCCCGACTGGGAGCAGTTTCTGGCCATGCCGCCGGCGCGCCTTTCCGAAGAGGAACAGGCCTTCATGGATGGTCCGGTGCGCCAGCTCTGCGCCATGGTCGAGGACTGGACGCTCAACTGGCGAGACCGCGACCTTTCACCCGCCGTATGGGATTTCATGCGCAAGAACAAATTCTTCGGCATGATCATCCCGAAAGAATTTGGCGGACTCGGCTTCTCCAACACCGCCCATTCGGAGGTGGTGCGCACGCTCTCCTCCGCCAGCATTGTCGCCGGCGTGACGGTCATGGTGCCCAACTCGCTTGGTCCGGGCGAACTGCTCATGCATTTCGGCACCGACGCGCAGCGCAAGCACTGGCTGCCGCGGCTGGCCGACGGGCGCGAAATCCCCTGCTTCGGCCTCACCTCCCCGCATGCCGGCTCCGATGCCGCAGCCATGACAGACACCGGCGTGGTGGAATACGGCACCTGGAAGGGCAAGAAGGTGCTTGGCCTTCGCCTCAACTTCCACAAGCGCTACATCACGCTCGGGCCCGTGGCCACCGTGATGGGTCTCGCCTTCAAGATGCAGGATCCGGAGAATCATCTGGGTCGCGGCGAGGATCTGGGCATCACCGTCGCGCTGCTGCCAACCAGCACAAAGGGCGTGCGTCACGGCGATCGGCATATTCCGCAGTTCACCTTCTTCCAGAACGGACCGCTCTATGGCGAGGATGTCTTCGTGCCGCTCGACCACATTCTCGGTGGCGAGAAGCAGATCGGTCAGGGCTGGACCATGCTGATGACGGCGCTCGCTGCCGGGCGCAGCATCTCGCTTCCCTCGCAGTCGGCCGCATCCGCCGCCATGTGCGCACGCGCCACCGGCGCCTATGCCCGGGTACGCACGCAGTTCAACGTGCCAATCGGCATGTTTGAGGGCATTCAGGAGCCGCTGGCCGAGCTGTGCGGCAATGCCTATCTCATCGACGCCGCACGGCGTACGACACTTGCGGCGCTGGACGAGGGACACAAGCCCTCGGTCATTTCGGCCATCATGAAGTATCACGCAACAGAGCGCATGCGCCGTTCCGTCGAGCATGCCATGGACATTCACGGCGGCAAGGCAATCATAGACGGACCGAGCAACTACATGGGAGCGGCCTATCGCGCGGTGCCGGTCGGCATCACCGTGGAGGGCGCCAACATCCTCACCCGAAATCTGATGATTTTCGGTCAGGGTGCAATTCGCTCCCACCCCTATATGCTGGAAGAACTTCTGGCGCTCTCACACGAGGACAGGGAGGAAGGACTCGATCTTTTCGACGAAACCTTCTGGAAGCATGTCGGCCATGCTTTCAAGACCGCCGGTCGTGCCTTCCTGCGCGGCTGGACGGGCGGTTTCCTCAGCCCTGCGCCAAAAGGTGCGGCAATGCCCCACCACTGGAAAACGCTCTCGCGCCATTCGGCCGCCTTCGCGCTGCTGTCGGACTTCGCGTTGCTGACACTTGGCGGGTCGCTCAAGCGCAGAGAGATGCTCTCGGCACGACTGGGCGATATCCTCGCTGAACTCTATCTTCTGGGGGCCGTTCTCAAACGCTATGAAAGCGAGGGGCGTTTCGCTGAAGACAAACCAATCGTCGATTACCTCATGCAGGCTGGTGAAGCGCGCATCGGCATTGCCTTCCGTGGTGTTCTCGACAACCTTCCTGCGCGGCCGGCTGCCTGGCTGGTGCGCCTGATCGCGTTTCCTGCGGGCGTTCCCAACCCGGCGCCTTCGGACAGGCTCATCACAAGGCTTGCCGAAATCCTGCTGAAACCATCGGAGCAACGGGACCGGCTGACGCCGGACCTCTATCTCGGACAGGGGCATGACGCACACCCGCTCAAGGACCTGGAACGCGCTTTCCAGCTTGTCGTCGACGCCGCCCCGATCGAAAAGAAGATGCGGACCAAGAACATCAACGACGCACAGGAGGCCCACGATATGGACCTCATCAGCGATGCCGAATTCACACAGTTGCGCGAAGCGCGGGAAGCCGTAGAAAAGGTTATCGCTGTCGACGCCTTCCCCATGGAGGAGATTTCGGCAACGGCCGCACAGCACAAAACAAAAAAGCCTGCCACGCGGCGCAAAACACCGCAGCGGCAGGCCGCTGAATAGAGCCGGAGCGAGCCGGCGTTAACGCGTCGGGACAGGCGTCTCGCCGCGATAATCGTAGAAGCCGCGCCCCGTCTTGCGACCAAGCCAGCCTGCCTCGACATATTTCACCAGCAGCGGGCAAGGACGGTACTTGGAGTCCGCCAATCCCTCATAGAGCACCTGCATGATAGACAGGCAGGTGTCGAGCCCGATGAAATCGGCAAGCTGCAGCGGACCCATCGGGTGGTTGGCGCCAAGTTTCATCGCCGTGTCGATGGCTTCCACGGTGCCGACGCCCTCGTAGAGCGTGTAGATCGCCTCGTTGATCATCGGTAAAAGGATGCGGTTTACGATGAAGGCGGGAAAGTCCTCGGCGACCGTGATCGTCTTTTCGAGGCTTTCAACAAAGCCCCTCGCCTTCTCGAACGTATCGTCCTCGGTGGCGATGCCGCGCACGAGTTCCACCAGCTTCATCACCGGAACCGGGTTCATGAAGTGAATGCCGATAAAGCGCTCGGCCCGGTCGGTCTGCGCGGCAAGGCGCGTGATGGAGATCGACGAGGTGTTGGTGGCGACGATGGCTTCCGGATTGAGCACCGGACAGAGCTGCGCAAAAATCTTGCGCTTGACCGTTTCATCCTCGGTAGCTGCCTCGATCACGAGGTCCATGTCGGCGAGCGCTTCCATGGTGGTGGCCGGTGCGATGCGCGCCAGTGCGCCCTGACGAACCTTATCCTCGAGTTTCCCTGACGAAACCTGGCGCGCCATGTTGCCGGAAATAGTCGCGATGCCCGCCTCGATCCGCTCGGCGGAAAGATCGTAGAGCTTTACGTTATAGCCTGCCAGTGCGGCGACATGGGCAATTCCACTGCCCATCTGACCCGCGCCGATCACACCCACTTTCCCAATCTTTCCAGTCATGTCGAAAACCCCGTGAGATGCGATGCGCATCTTTCGTCACTGTTGTTGCGCTGCAAACTAAATGGGAGGCGCAATGGCGTCTACCCCCGCGGTCAAAATCCTTCCCCGACATTCGTCCGGCACCGCCGCCTTTGAATGAGACCAAAAAAAGCCCCGCTCGAAAGCGGGGCTGTTGCCTGAGATTCCGGTGTTCTTGTTTGGCTTAAAGCGCCTTTTCGAGCTCCGGCAGCACGTCGAAAAGGTCTGCAACCAGGCCGTAATCGGCGACCTGGAAGATCGGGGCTTCTTCATCCTTGTTGATCGCAACGATCACTTTGGAGTCCTTCATTCCGGCCAGATGCTGGATCGCTCCGGAAATGCCGCAGGCGATGTAGAGATCGGGCGCGACCACCTTGCCTGTCTGGCCGACCTGCCAGTCATTGGGGGCATAGCCCGCGTCGACCGCCGCACGCGAAGCACCAACAGCGGCGCCCAGCTTGTCGGCAACAGGCAGGATGACCTCGTTGAATTTCTCTTCCGAGCCCAGCGCACGGCCGCCCGAAATGATGATCCTGGCCGAGGTCAGCTCCGGCCGGTCGCTCTCAGCGATGCGGTTTTCCACGAATGACGAGAGCCCGGCCTCGGCAGGAGCGTCGACGCTCTCCACCGCAGCCGAACCACCCTCGCCCGCCGCCTGGAAGGAGGCCGTGCGGACGGTCACAACGCGCTTGGCGTCGGTTGCTTCAACGGTCTGGATCGCATTGCCGGCATAGATGGGACGCTTGAAGGTCTTTGCATCGACCACTTCGATCACGTCGGACACCTGCATAACATCCAGAAGGGCCGCCACGCGCGGCATCACGTTCTTGCCGGTGGTCGTCGCAGGGGCTACGAATGTGTCGTACCCATCAGCCAGCGAAACCACGAGATCGGCAAGCGGTTCGGCAAGGCGTTCCGCAAGCGCATCGCTTTCCGCGACTAGCACCTTGCGCACGCCGGCGAGCTTCGCAGCGGCATCGGCGGCGGCTCTCGCCCCCTTGCCGGCGACCAGGATGTCCACATCGGAGCCGATCTGGCTCGCGGCGGCAAGCGCCTTGGCGGTCTGGTCGGAAAGGGTTTCGTTGTCGTGTTCGGCAACCAGAAGAATGGCCATCTTGTCTCTCCCTCTCCGCTTAAAGCACGCCGGCTTCGTTTTTGAGCTTGTCGACCAGTTCGGCCACCGAGCCCACCTTGATACCTCCCTTGCGGCCCGCCGGTTCCTCGGTCTTGAGCACCTTCAGCCGCGCCTTCACCTCGACGCCGTAATCGCCCGGCGCCTTGGTGTCGAGCGGCTTCTTCTTGGCCTTCATGATGTTCGGCAGAGAAGCGTAGCGCGGTTCGTTCAGGCGCAGGTCCGTCGTCACGATGGCCGGCAGCTTCAGTTCGACCACCTGCAGACCACCGTCGACCTCGCGGGTGACCCTGGCCTTGCCGTCGGCAAGCTCCACATCCGAAGCGAACGTACCCTGGCTCCAGCTGAGCAGGGCCGCGAGCATCTGGCCCGTCTGGTTGGAATCGTCATCGATGGCCTGCTTGCCGAGGATCACGATCTCCGGCTTCTCTTCATCGGCCACGCCCTTGAGGATCTTCGCAACGTCGAGCGGCTCGACCGCATCGTCGGTCTTGACGAGGATTGCACGGTCAGCGCCCATGGCGAGCGCGGTGCGCAGCGTTTCCTGCGCCTTGTCCGGGCCAATCGAAACGGCGACGATTTCTTCGACCTTGCCGGCTTCCTTCATGCGGATCGCTTCTTCGACCGCAATTTCACAAAACGGGTTCATCGCCATCTTGACGTTCGTCAGCTCGACACCAGAGCCATCCGCCTTCACGCGGGGCTTCACATTGGCGTCGATGACCCGCTTGACCGGAACAAGGACTTTCATGCGCAATCACCTTCCATGGTGGACTTCGGTTCTGATGCTGGATACCAGCAGATGGACCCGCCGGATGGCTGAATGCCGACATGTGCAGGGAAATTCAGAACACTCCTCCTCCCCCTCATGCGGCGTGCTGCCGGAGTTGGCGGGACCGTAGAGAGGCCTGACGTTCACGTCAATATGCAGAAATGTCCTATTGTCGCCCCCAGCGCGGTTGTTCGGTTTCAAGCGGGCGAGCGGCATCTGGTTTTTCAAGCTCCACCGCACGCGGTTTTTCCAGCCGCCGGTCGAAAAGGGGGACATCGCCGCGCTTCAGGATGAACACCAGAACAGCCCCAGCCAGAATACCGCCCGCATGAGCGGCCCAGGAAACCTGGTTCTCCGTATCGATCACCAGCATCAGAAACTGAAATCCGATCCAGAGCGCGAGAAGAATGAAGGCGGGGATGCGAATGGGAATGCGCGCAAATGCCAGCACCCAGACTTTCACTCTTGGATGCAGGATCAGATAGGCAGCGACGATGCCCGCGATGGAACCGGACGCGCCAATGAGCGGAGCATTGGAATCCGGCGCAATAAAACCATGCACATAGGCGCCAGCAACAGCGCAGGCGAGATAGAAGATCAGGTATCGAAAATGCCCCAGCGCGTCTTCCACATTGTCGCCGAACACCCACAGAAACAGCATATTGCCACCCAGATGCATCAGGTCGCCATGCAGGAACGAATAGGTGATGTAGGTCAGCGGCTCCGGAACCAGGTCGAGCTCCGGCGGCAGCACCGCCAGATCGTTGGAGACGGAGGGGATATAGCCAAGACCGAGCGCGGCGGCAAACGCAAAATCCGTGCCGCCCACCGCTGTCACCAGATAGGCAATCACGTTGACCGCAATGATTGCCAGCGTGACATATTGCCGTTTTATGTGCCGCAGGCTGTTGGCATCGTGCAGCGGTATGAACATCGGAGCCCTCTTTGCGGGCCCCGATCCCGGCCCGAATATCTCAGCGGTTCTGCCCGGGCACCCATAGCACGTCGAGCGCGCCATTGTCATTCACGGCGCGTGAGGCAACGAACAGGAAGTCGGAGACGCGATTGATATAACGCATCGCAGCATCGCTGACGATTTCGCCTTCGACGTTCCGCAGTTCCACCATCAGGCGCTCGGCCCGCCGTGAAACGGTGCGCGCGAGATGCAGCGCAGCCGCGGCCGGTTTGCCG
>NZ_BAMP01000038.1 GCF_000615975.1 Nitratireductor aquibiodomus NL21 = JCM 21793
TGCGATGGCGCAGCCAGGCGTTGGCCGCCGCGTAGAGATCGCCAGCCACGCCCGACTGAACCACGAGATTGCCCATCAGCAGGAACAGCGGCACGACAGACAGCGTGTAGCTCCTGCCACTGTCGAAGAAGACCTGCCCGAGCATGGCCAGCGCCGGATGCCAGCCGACGATCGAGACAACGCCGATCAGCCCCACCGCCGTCATCGCGAATGCGATGGGCACGCCCGCGAAGATGAGCGCCAGAAGCAGCGCCATTCCGATTGGCCACGCCATCAAACGCCCCCGCCATCGCTTTTGGGCAGGCGCAGCACCGCCATGACAAGCGTGATCACCGCACAGACACCGGTGATGACTGCCGTCGCCTTGGCGAACGGCCCGAGCGGCGCACGCAGATACACCGTCACCTCATTGTAGCTGTCGAGCTGGGCCCCATGGTTCCAGAGCTGCCAGGAAACGAGCCCCAGAACCACGGCAACCACAAGCCGGGCGAGATTGAGCTGAATTCTCTCAGCCACGCCCCTGAGGCCGGCCGTGAGCAGATCGACACTCACATGCCCGTCATCCAAGCACACTGCCGGCAGCCCCACAAACACAATCGCCATCAGGAGGATTTCGGTATATTCCGCGGCACCCGGCAGCGGCGACGACAGGAGATAGCGGCCGATCACATCGACCACCGTCACCAGCGTCAGCGCCACCAGAAACGCGCCGCAAAGCACGGCAGTCGCCAGTCTTAGCCACCGCCGAGCCCGCATTGCGATCCGCTCGGAGGAGGCGGCCATTATTCAGCCGCCACCGCTTTGATTTCGTCCTTGAGCTTGCCCAGAACCACCTCGAAGTCGACCCCCTTCGCCTCATAGGCCTTGGCGAGATCGTCGAACATGGGCTGCGTATTCTCGCGCAGCGTCGCAAGCTCTTCTTCGGTCGCATCGTGGAAATCCACCGTCGAGCCGATGACCTCCATACCGGCTGCATCCGCCGCATCCCAGGCCTGGCCTGCCATGCGCGAGAACGCCTCGCCGGAGACCTCTTCGATGGCCGCCTTGTCCTCATCCGACAGGCTGTCGAACTTCGCCTTGTTCATTACGAAGAAGAACGAGACATTGTAGAGACCGCCCGGCACACGCAGTGCCTTGTCCACCAGCGTTTCCAGCTTGAAGAAAGGCACGGATTCGACGGGGAAGAAAATGCCGTCGGCAATTCCGCCCGACAGGATTTCATAGGACTGTGGCGACGGTGCCTGGATCGACACCATGTCCATCGCTTCGGCAAGCTTGTTGGTGATGTTGCCGGCAACGCGGATCTTGGCCCCGGACAGGTCCGAAAGAGGCGAAACCGGCTTGCCCTTGGTGAACAAGAGCCCCGGCCCATGCCCGAACACGCCCAGCACCTTGGTGCCGCGATGCTCTTCGGCCTGCGCCAGATCGCTCTCGAACACACGCCAGAAGGCCACCGAAAGGCTCTCCGACGTATCGGCCAGAAACGGCATTTCGGCGATCTCGGTCAGAGTGAAACGTCCCGGCGTGTAGCCATGCACGCCGAATGTCAGATCCACCGCGCCATTGGCGGCAAGATCGAAATGCGCCGGCGGCGGCCCAAGCGGCGCATCCAGAATTTGCACCTCGATGCGGCCGGCGCTGGCCTCTTTCAGCTTCTCCGCCCAGGGGATCATCATGTCCCTGACAATCGGGTGAGACGGCGGCAGCCAGTTCGACATGCGCAGAACCGTCTCCTGCGCCATCGCACCAAAACTCATGGCTGTCGATAGAATAGATGCAGATACAAGTGTTTTGATCATGCGCGTCATCGTTGCTCCTCCCATGACGGCCTCCTCCACACATGAAGCTTCCACAAGTTTCAACGCGCTTCAAGCTTAAAAAGATGAAATTTCACTTTTTTAGGCTTGAAGCTTGACAACGCATAAATATGCGAATTCATATTAATTGGAGACTGCGGCTGACAATCCACCCGCCGAGTGGATTAAATGGAGGAGCCGCAGAGGGAGGAGATTTCGGCAATGGGCGAATTGAAGCTCAAGGTATGCGCGAGCGAAGCGCTGACCCCACAAATTCGAACGCTCGAACTGGAAGCGGCCGATGGCGGCACGCTGCCCGGATTTTCTGCCGGCGCACATATCCGCGTTGCGCTGCCCGATGGCACGGACCGGCACTATTCCCTCGTCAATGCCAGTACCGAAGCAGGTGCCACCGACGCGCCCGCCACCTATCGCCTCGGCGTGCGCCTCGAAGAGGACAGCAAGGGCGGCTCGCGTTTCATGCATGGGCTGAAGGAGGGCGACATCATCGAAACCTCCGCCCCGCGCAACGACTTTGCGCTGGTCGATGCACAAGCGCCTGTCCTTCTCATCGCTGGCGGCATCGGCGTCACGCCGCTTATCTCCATGGCTGCCGAACTCAAGGCGAAGGACCGCCCGTTCTCGTTTCACTATGCCGGCCGGTCGCGCACGCTTCTGGCCTTTGTCGATGCGCTTGAGGCCATCGAAACCAATGCCCTCACCATCCATTGCGACGACGAGCCCGAAACCTGCATCGACCTCAAGGCGCTGATCGGCAAGGCGCCTGCCGAAGGCACATCTATGTGTGTGGGCCACGCGGCATGATCGAGGCGGTGCGCGAAATCGCCCATGCCCGCGGCATCGCGAAGGACCATGTGCATTTCGAACTGTTCGAGGCGCATGAGGCCGAAGCGGGCGACAAGCCCTTCGAGGTCGAAATCAGTTCCACGGGTCAGGTCTTCACCATCCCGCCGGGCAAGTCCATCATCGAAGTGCTCGAGGAAGAAGGCGTCGATCTGATCTACGATTGCCAGCGCGGCGATTGCGGCATCTGCCAGACAACGGTCCTGTCCGGCATTCCCGACCACCGCGATGTCATCCTCACCGACGATGAACGCGCGGCAAATGACGTCATGCAGATCTGCGTGTCACGCGCAAAATCCGACCGGCTCGTCCTCGACCTCTAGGAGACCGACTGGACGGCGGCCAGCAAGGGAGCAGCAAGCCATGAGCCGTTACGCGAACAACCCCCAGGCGATCAGAAATCTGATCCGGCCCACGGAAGTCCACCGCGACGTCTATATCGATCAGGAAGTGTTCGAGCTGGAGATGAAACATCTCTTCGCCAACACCTGGGTCTTTGTCGGCCATGAGAGCCAGACGCCCAACAAGGGCGATTATTTCACCACCGAGATCGGCACCAAACCGGTCATCATGGTGCGCCACTCCGACAATGAGGTCTACGTCCTGCACAATCGCTGCCCGCACAAGGGCACGAAGATCGCCATCGACCGGACGGGCAACACCGGAAAATTCTTCCGCTGCCCCTATCACGCATGGTCGTTCAAGACGAATGGCTGCCTGCTGGCGATCCCGTTGCGCAAGGGCTACAAGGATACCGGGCTCGAAGAAAGCGAATCCGTCAATGGCATGGCCCCGGTCGGTGCGGTAAAAAACTATCGCGGCTTCATCTTCGCCCGCCTCAACAAGGAGGGCCCGGACTTCGAAAGCTTCTTCGGAGAGGCGCTAAGCTCCTTCGACAACATGGTCGACCGCTCGCCCGAAGGCCGTCTGGAAGTGGCCGGGCCGCCGCTGCGCTATATGCATCGCTGCAACTGGAAAATGCTGGTCGAAAACCAGACCGACACCTGCCATCCCATGGTCGCGCATGAAAGCTCCGCCGGCACGGCCATCGACCTGTGGGAGAAGATGGACAAGCCCGAGGGCACGCAAAAGCCCATGGCCATGGAGGTGATCGCCCCCTTCATGAGCCCTATGAGTTCTTCGAGAACATGGGCATCCGCACCTGGCCGAACGGCCACGGCCACACCGGGGTGCATCACTCGATCCACTCCGACTATTCGGCCATCCCCGGCTATTTCGAGCAGATGGTCGAGGCCTATGGCGAGGAGCGCGCAAAGGCCATCCTCGGCGAGAACCGGCACAACACGGTCTATTTCCCCAACATCATGATCAAGGGGCCGATCCAGCAATTGCGGCTGTTCACCCCCATTGCTGCCGACAAGACGCTTGTCGAAAGCTACATCTACCGGCTGGTGGGCGCGCCCGACATGCTTCTGGAGCGCACCGCCATGTACAACCGCATGATCAACGCGCCCACCTCCATGGTCGGCCATGACGATCTGGAAATGTATGAGCGCGCGCAGGAAGGCCTGCACTCCGATGGCCTCGAATGGGTCAATGTCCAGCGCCTTTATCAGGAAGGCGAGAATTTCGACGAGATCGCCGTCGAAAACGGTACCACCGAGCGCCAGATGCGCAACCAGTTCCACGCGTGGGAAAAATACATGACGATGACGATGGAAGGAGACGCGTGATGAAGGCTCCCACCCGCGAAGACCTGATCGACTTCGTCTATGAAGAAGCCCGCATGCTGGACGATGGGCGCTTTGACGAATGGCTCGATCTGTGGACCCATGACAGCTATTACTGGATGCCGCTCGACTACAATCAGGAAGACGCCAAGCACGTCACCTCTCTGCTGCATGAAGACGCCTTCATGCGAAAATTGCGCGTCGAGCGCTTCAAGGGCGAGCGCACCTTCTCGCAAAAGCCGAAGACCCGCTGCCACCACGTTCTGAACCGCCCCTTCATCGACCATATGGACGAGGAGAAGGGTGAGTATGTCACCCACACGGCGTTTCACTATGTGGAGACGCGGCTCGACGATCAGATCCTGCTCGCCGCCACCGCGCGCCACGAGCTGAAGCTCATCGACGGCAGGCTGAAGATCACCCACAAGCGCGTCGATCTGCTCAATTCCGATGCTGCCTTCGGCAATATCCAGATGTTCCTTTGAAAGCGCGCAGCAGATGAAATCGCAGATCCCGCCGTTCGACACCGTGTTCGCGGCCTTTGCCGACACCGCCCGCCACTGGCCCGAGCGCCCCTTCCTGCACGTGCTGGAGGAAACGGCCACGGTCTACGGCATTCCCGCCGGCGAACTTTCCTATGGCGCAGCCCTCGCCGAGATCGAGCGGTTGAGGAACACCTATGCTGCCGGGGGCTATCGCGCCGGCATGCGCGTCATGCTCCTGATGGAAAACCGGCCGGGCTTCTTCCTGCACTGGTTCGCCTTAAATGCGCTCGGGCTCTCGGTCGTGCCGGTCAATCCCGACCTGCAATCGGCGGAACTGGAATACATGGCCGGGCACGCGCGCCCGGTTCTGGCGGTGGCCATCGCGAGTCGTGTGACAGATCTCGAACAGGCGGCCGCCGCCTCCGGCGTCGGCTTTCCGGTCGTCACACCCGAGGCGGACACCCCGTCGCTCGATCCGCGCTTTGCCGACATGGAGACGCCGCAGGGTGCGCCGCTCACCCGCGAAGCGGCTATGCTCTACACCTCCGGCACCACGGGCAAGCCCAAGGGCTGCGTCCTGTCGAACCTCTATTTCCTGCATTCGGGCCGCTGGTACGCAAAATCGGGCGGGCTGTGCGCCATGAAGGAAGATGGCGAGCGCATGATCACACCGCTGCCGATCTTCCACATGAACGCCATGGCCTATTCGCTGATGGCGATGATCACGGTCGGCGGCTGCCTCATCGCGCTCGACCGTTTCCACCCGCGCAGCTGGTGGCAGAGCGTGCGTGACAGCCGAGCCACCTGCCTGCATTATCTGGGCGTCATGCCGTCCATTCTCATGAAGGCCGCCCCATCCGATCAGGACCAGGCGCACAATGTGCGCTTCGGTTTCGGCGCGGGCATCGATCCCAAGCTGCACGGCCCCTTCGAGGAGCGCTTCGGCATTCCCCTGATCGAGGGCTGGGCGATGACGGAGACGGGGGCCGGCGCGGTCATCGTCGCCAATCACGAGCCCCGCAAGCGCGGCACAAACTGCCTCGGCCAGCCCGGCCCGGATATCGAGGCCCGCGTGGTCGCAGACGATGGCAGCGAGGCAGCCCCCGGCCAACCCGGCGAACTTCTTGTGCGCCATGCGGGCGAGGATCCGCGTTTCGGCTTCTTCTCCGAATACTACGCCAACCCCGAGGCCACCGCCGAGGCGTGGGAAGGCGGCTGGTTCCACACCGGCGACATCGTCATGCGCGACGCCGATGGCGACTTCTTCTTCGTCGACCGCAAGAAGAACGTGATCCGCCGTTCCGGCGAGAACATCGCCGCCGTGGAAGTGGAATCCTTCCTCATGCAGCATCCCGACATCAAGGCGGCCGCGGTCGCCGCAGCACCCGACGAACTGCGCGGCGACGAGGTCTTCGCCTGTCTCGTGGTCGAGAGCGGCGAACGCAATGAGGCGCGCGCCCGCGAGATCGCCGAATGGTGTCTGGACCGCGTCGCCTATTACAAGGTTCCAGGCTACATCGCCTTTGTCGACGCCCTGCCCCTGACCTCGACGCAAAAGATCCAGCGCGGCGAACTGAAAACACTGGTCGCCCGGCTTCTCACCGATCCGGCAACGGTCGACACACGCTCCATGAAGAAAAGGCGCGCGGCCTGATGGCGGTCCGCACCTCAAGACGGATGGGCTATGAGGGTGTGGTGCTCGCCGCGCCCGCCACCACGCCCTATCAGCGTTTCTCCAAGGAAACGGCGCATTGGTGGATCGCCCGCGCGCTGCGCCAGTCGCTTCAAAGCGCCGGCCTCAGCCCCCGCGATGTCGACGGCTTCTCGGTGGCAAGCTTCACGCTCTTTCCCGACACGGCGGTGGGGCTGACCCAGCATCTCGGCCTTACCCCGCGCTGGCTCGATCACATCCCCATGGGCGGGGCGAGCGGCGTTGTGGCGCTCAGGCGTGCAGCCCGCGCGGTGCAGGCCGGCGACGCCGACATCGTCGCCTGTGTCGCCGGCGACACCAACCATGTCGACAGTTTCCGGCGCATGCTCTCAAGCTTCAGCCGCTTCGCGCAGGACGCCTCATACCCATATGGTGCGGGCGGGCCGAATGCCTGTTTCGCGCTCCTGACCGACCACTACATGAGCGCCTATGGCGCGACCCGCGAGGATTTCGGCCGCATCTGCGTCGCCCAGCGCGACAATGCGCTGAAGAACCCGCACGCGGTGATGAAGAAGCCGCTCACCATGGATCAGTATCTTTCCGCGCGCATGATCTCCGATCCCATCGCGCTGTTCGATTGCGTGATGCCCGTCAGCGGCGCAGAAGCGTTTCTCGTGATGCGGGAGGAGGACGCCCGCGCCGCAGGACTTCCTCACGCGCATATTCGCGGCAGCATCGAACGCCACAACGCCTTCCCCGAAGACCCGATCCAGATGCGCGGCGGCTGGGCCATGGATATCGACGAGCTTTACGCCATGGCCGACGCAAAGCCCGACGACATGGACCTGTTGCAGACCTATGATGACTACCCGGTCATCTCCATGATGCAGTTCGAGGATCTGGGGTTCTGCGGGAAAGGTGAGGGCCCGGCTTTCGTGCGCGAGCGCGACCTCACCATTGCCGGCGATTTTCCGCACAACACGTCGGGCGGCCAGCTTTCAGCCGGACAGGCAGGGGCCGCCGGCGGCTTCATCGGGCTGGTCGAGGCCATCCGCCAGGTCACCGGCGCAGCCGGTCCCACCCAGGTGGAAGGTGCCACGACCGCCATGGTCTCGGGCTTCGGCATGATCAATTACGACCGTGGCGTCTGCTCCAGCGCCGCCATCATTTCGGGAGCGGGCACATGACCGACGCCATCCTGCCGCCGCCGAAGAAAGACCCGCAAAAGCGCACCCGCACACAGACGCTTCCCTCGGGCCTCAGAAGCCGCGCGGCGCTGGGGCTCACGGCGGCTGCCGCCGAGGGGCGCTTCATGCTGCAGGTCTGCGGCGAATGCGGCGCGCTGCAATATCCGCCGCGCGACGCCTGCTCCACCTGCCTGTCGACCGAGCTCCCATGGCGCGACATCGACCCGGCGGGCAAACTCATCGCTGAAACCACGGTGCGCACCAGCACCAACACCTATTTCCGCGAACGCACCCCCTGGCGTGTCGGCACCGTCCGGCTCGACGCCGGCCCCTCCGTCATGTGCCACGTCCATGGCGACGCGCCGCGCGGCGGCAGGGTGCGCATCATCAACCGGCTCGACAAGTCGGGCCAGGGCGTTCTCTACGCCCTGCCTCCCGAAGGGACGCCCAACATGGAAGACGATCCGCAGCTGCGCGAAATCACCGCCGATCCCAAATTCCGCCGCGTGCTCATCACCGATGCACGCAGCGAAAACGCCGTGGCGCTGGCCGAGGCCTTCGCCAAGGCCGGCGCGTCGATCATCTTCATCGGAGAGCCGGAAGGCTGGCGGCCCTACCCGCACCGCGCAGCACTCGACGCGATCCCCAATGTCCAGATCGTGCCGCTCGACGTCACCGACACCGCGTCGGTCGCCGAGCTTGCCGGCGAGATCGGCGGCAAGACGGACATTCTCGTCAACAATGCCCGCTTCGTGCGCCCCGGCGGCATCATGGACCGTGGAGACACCGTGTTCGCCCGCGACGAAATGGAGGTGAACTATCTCGGCCTGATACGGCTTGCGCAGTCCTTCGGCCCGGCCATGCGCGGGCGCGGCGCAGACGGCGACAACAGCGCCGCCGCCTGGGTCAACATCCTGTCGGTCTACGCATACTCCAACATGCCGGCCTTTGGCGCGTTCTCCGCATCCAGCGCCGCCGCCTACTCGCTGTCGCAGTGCCTGCGCGCGGAGATGCGCCCCGGCGGCGTGCGCGTGATGAACGTCTATACCGGCCCGACCGATGACGCCTGGCACCAGCCCCTGCCGCCGCCCAAGGTCGCGCCCGCAGCACTTGCCCGATCCATCGTCTCCAGCCTCAAAGACGGGCTGGAAGATGTGTTCGTCGGCGATGTGGCGAAAGACCTGATCGAGCGCTGGCGCGCCGGCGCAAAAGTGCTGGAGCGCGAGATGAGCGAAACAGACGGAGGCGGCGCATGACCATTCAGGCAACTGACCCATCCGCCCTTCTGGGCAATCTGGCGGAGGCGCTCGCCACCGGCGCCATCGAAGTGGTGGACCTCACCCACACGCTCGATCAGGATTTTCCGGTCATCGTGCTGCCACCGGAATTCGGCCAGTGCGCCCGCTTCCGCATGGAAGAAGTGTCCGCCTATGACCATCGCGGCCCGGCGTGGAAATGGCACAACTTCACCTGCAGCGAGCACACCGGCACCCATTTCGATGCGCCCTCGCACTGGATTTCTGGCCGCGACGTGCCCAATGGCAGCGTCGACGAGATTCCCGCCGAGCGCTTCATCGGCCCGGTCTGCGTGATCGACTGCTCTGACGGCGCTGCCGCCGACGAGGATTTCGAGCTGACGCCGGAGATCATCGAGGCGTGGGAGGCCGAGCACGGCCGCATTCCCGCCGAGAGCTGGGTTCTGATGCGCACCGACTGGTCGAAGCGCCGGGGCGCGGCCTATCTCAACATGCGTGAGGATGGCGCGCATTCGCCCGGCCCCACGCCGGCAGCGATCCGGCTTCTGGTGGACGAACGCGGCATTCGCGGTTTCGGCACCGAGACCGTCGGCACCGACGCCGGTCAGGGATCGCATTACACGCCGCCCTACCCGGCCCATTTCTATCTTCACGGCGCAGGGCGCTACGGCCTGCAATGCCTCAACAATCTCGACCGGCTTCCGCCCACAGGCGCCATGCTGATCGCGACCCCGCTCAAGATCAAGAACGGCACCGGCAGCCCGCTGCGCGTGGTGGCGCTTGTGCCCGGCAGGACCTGACACGATGGATAAAGAGCTGACAGCCGTCATCACCGGCGGCAACAAGGGCATCGGCGCGGATCTCGCCCGGACCATGCTGGATGCGGGCTACCGTGTCGTCTCGGTCGCACGCCGCGCGCCGGAGTTCTCGCATGAACGGCTGAGCTCGGTCGAAGCCGACCTGCTGGACGACGCAGCCGTCAGCGCGGCCGCAGCCGAGATCGCCGGCAGGCACGACGTCACCCATTTCGTGCAGAATGCAGGCCTCATCTGGCCGAACCTCATCGAGGACGCCAGCGCCGAGGACATCACCGGCCTCGCCCAGCTTCACCTGGCTCCGCCCTCACGCTTTTGAAAGCCTTCCTGCCTTCCATGAAGGAACGCCGCTTCGGCCGCGTTCTCTTCAATGGCTCGCGCGCAGCACTGGGCGCACAGACCCGCACCGCCTATAGCGCATCCAAGGCCGGCATGGTGGGCATGGCGCGCACCTGGGCGCTGGAACTCGCCCCCCACGGCATCACCGTCAATGTGGTTGCGCCGGGGCCGATCCAGACCGACAATTTCTGGGGCATCATCCGAAGGCAGCGAGCGGGAAGCAGAGCTTGCCAAACGCATTCCCGTTGGCCGGCTGGGCGCGGTGGAAGACGTCACCAACGCCTTCATGTTCTTCGCCGATCCGAAGGCGAGCTTCGTCACCGGGCAGACGCTTTATGTCTGCGGTGGTGCAAGCGTGGGCAGCATGCAGCTTTGACAGCGGCCCACATCAGTCAGCGGCGGTAACGATGGAGCGCGCCGCCTGAAGCAGCGGGTCGTCGTCCCTCTCCCTGAGGCTGGCAAAGACGAGCCGTGCGGCAGCGTGCGCCTTGCAGATGAGGTCCACCTCGCCATCTGCCTCCGCCGAGCGCGCAGCTTCTGCGTGCAGCAGACCGACGCCAACCCCGCCCGCGATCAATGTGCGCGTGACCTGCTCCCGGTCCACACTGATGATGCGGGTGGGCCGAAAATTATGCCTGCGAAAGAGCGCCTCGGCCGCCTCCCCGCAACACGTGTCAGGGGCCGGGCAAATCCACGGCATCTCCGCCAGTTTCTGCCAGTCGGGTTTGTCTTTCGCGTCCACGGTCCCGGGCGGAACCGCGAGATAGATGGCAAAGCGCAGGACGTCGACCACATTCAGATCGTCGCCGGGTTCGCCTGTCTCATTGTAAAAGCCGGCATCCAGACCGCCGTTGCGAATGCCCTCGGCAATGGAGCGCGATGTTCCATGCCGCAGCTCGACATCCACCTGCGGATAGCGCTCGGCAAAGCCCGTCATCAGCCGCCCGAGCGCCTCAGGCCCGGAGTTGCAACCCATGCCAAGCCGCAGCGCCCGGTGAGGCTGCCCTTGAGACGGGTTGCCTCCTCAAGCAGTTCACGGTGGGCACCCAGCGTCTGTTCGGCCCTCGCAAGCAGCGTTCGCCGTCCCCTGTCAGGATCATGCCGCGCGGTGTGCGCTCGAAGAGGGAAAGCCCAAGCGTCTCCTCCATCGCCTTGATGTGTGCGCTGACGGCAGGCTGGCTGAGATGGATGCGCTCGGAGGCCCGCGTAATGCTCCCCTCGCGAGCAACGGCAACGAAGGTTCTCAGTTGCTGAATATCCATTCCCGCCTCATCGCTCGGTAGCCAGACGCATGTCTACACCATGCCAAGAGCATACCACCACAGGAGATCGAGCGGCATGAGCACGAGCGCACCGATGGCGAACATCACAAGGCAGAGCCGGACCACCGCACCTGTCGGCAGATCGCCCAGTTGCATTGCCGTTATCAGCGGCGGTGCCTGATAGGGCAGAAACACGTTGGAGAAGGCCAGAACCTGCGTCATCAGCACCGTGGTGAGCGGCAGCCCCGTCAGCGCCGCAAGGTTCTCCGCCACCGGCGTCATGATCGCGGGCACGCCGGCAGGTTCGTGATCATCGCCACCAGCGTCGAAATGCCCGTCAGCATGGCGACGTTCCAGAAAGGCCGGTCTGCCTGAAATCCGGCAAGACCGCTCAGATTTTCCACCACCACTTCGCCCAGCCCGGTCGACGAAAGCACCGTGCCAAGTCCGAGAATGCCGGCAACGAAAAAGAGCGAGGCGTAGTTCACTTCCTCATTGATGCATTTTTTCGAGGTGAGCCCGGACCCGGGCCAGAGGCAATAGAGACCGGCGGCAAGCGCGATCCAGCCCGGCGAGATATGGTGGAGTGTATCGGTCAGCCACAGGGCAAGGCACAGCCCCAGCACCATTGTCAGCCGCCTTTCCGCCGGGGACATCCCCGGCAGGTCTGCCGACACCACCGGCTGGCGCTGCGGATCGCCATCGGGAAACATCTTCAGGATCAGCACAACGAGCACGCCCGCCTTCAGAAGGCCCAGAACCGGGAAATGAATGGTCAGATAGGACCAGTAGGAAATGCGCGCGCCATAGAGCGTCTCGGCCATACCGGCCAGGATCATGTTGGGTGCGTTCGCCGGCAGGATGGTGAAGGCCGGCAGGCAGGTTCCGAAGCTGCGGCCAGAATCATGCCGGTCCGCCCGCTGGAGCTCTTGCCATATCCCATGTGATCGGCGAGCGCGATGACGATCGGCAGAAGCAGCACGATGCGCCCGATGGAAGACGGCATGACGAAGGCCAGCGCCAGGCTGAAGCCGGTCACGCCCGCAATGACGGTAAAATAGCGCGTGCCGAGCATGCCGGCGAGCACTGCCGCCATGCGTTTGCCAAGGCCGGTGTACCGGATCGACACCCCCAGAATGATGCCCCCGAAGAGTAGCCAGAAGGTCGATGAATAGAAGCCGGAAAACACCGCCTGTGCCGGGGCGATACCGGAAAGCATGGCGATGAGAAAGAACATCAGCGCCGTCCAGTATTCGGGGACCGCGGCTGTCGCCCACATGCCGATGCAGAAGACGGCAAGCGCCGCCGCAAGCGCCATCGGAACCGGCAGCGAGAGCCCGGTGACAAACCCGACGGCACAGGCGGCAACCACGATGGCTATTGATTTTATAGAGTTTCCCGCCGGGGCCCCTTGGCCGCGCCGCTTGTTCGCGCATCTTTGGGGGCCTGCGCGGCGGCAGGCAAAAGCGTTTGGTCGGACATGGAAAGAGAATGCCTCCAGGAAACGGTGTCGTGCCGGCGACATTGCTCTTTTCACCCTTCTGCGATCCAATCGTTTGTTGAAAAGCCAGCCCTCAGGAAAACCGAGGGCAGCGCCTGCCCTATCCGGCGAGCTCCCGCATCAGCATCTCGACAGGCCCACGCCTGAAGGCGCGCGACCACAGCCACGCAAACAGCACCGCGACGAAACAGAAGATCAGCGACGCATGAACGACACACCCAGTGTCTGCCCACCCAGCATGCCGAGCGCCTCGATCACCCCCATGCCAACCATGATGTGGGCAATGTAGAGCGTGAGCGTCTGCCGTCCGGCGGGCACAACCACCCGCATGAACGGCGCCATGGCAGCCAGCTCCGCAAGCCACAGGCAGACACCCACCACGAATGACGCCATCCCCATGCCAGCCAGCATATAGAGCGGCATGGGCGGCACCGGCCCCGTCGTCGCCAGATAGGCAAGCTCGGGATCGAGCGACGCCAGAAGCGGGCGCAGTTGCGCGCCAAGCACCTCGGCCAGCAGATACGCCGCCACGCCACCAAACATCAGGGCGTTGCGCAAACGCCTTTCGTCGAGCCTCAGCCGGCTGAGGATGACGCCGAAGAGCAGAAAGCCCAGCCAGGGAACAACCGGGTGCCACCCATTGAAAAAAAGGTTCCGCACAAAGCCCGCCGGTGTCCAGAAATCGGCATAGCTGTAGTCCACCCAGTTGCGGCCCGTGTCGTAGTCGAAAATGAAGTTCATGCCGACAAAGGCAATGTTGAGCGCCACGATCATGGCGATCAGCGTTGGCGTCGGCCACGAGAGAAGAAGCGCGCCAAATAGGAAATAGAACGCGTAGTAGTGCAGGATGTCGGCATCGAAAACGAGCGTGTTGGCGAGGCCCAGCACCAGAAGGAACACCGCGCGCCTGATCGTGACCGGCACGGTGCTTTCCACCCCGCGCCCGGCCGCAAGGCCAAGGCCAATACCGGCGAGCACCACAAATGTGGCCGCAGCACGCCCCTCAAGCGCCAGCGTGAACCAGGCAAGGGGTCCCTCGCCCCCTTCCGCCCCCATCCCTTCCGCCCCCATGACGATCGTAAAGTTGACGATCACCATGCCGACGAAAGCGAAGAAGCGTGCGAGGTCCAGACCTTCCAGCCTCCCGGTTCGCGCCGGTCGTTCGACCTGATCAGAAACGGTCATGCTGCGCCTCCACCATCGCATCACGCGCTGCCGCGCCGCAGGGTTCACCACCGGCGAGGCATCTGCCTGCATCGACCATGAACCTGGCACCTTTCTGCGAGAGCCGCTCTCCTGATTTTCTGTGTTTATCGCGCCGCATCCCTTGCTCCATCTCGATACATCAGCCATATTATGAACGATCGTTCGTTCATATATCTGTCAATTGTGAAACCTGCAAGATGATCGGAAAGAAAACGGCGCCCTCGCCCCCCCACCCGCGCAAGCAGCTCATCATCGAGACTGCGGTCACCTGCTTTCTGGAAGCCGGCTATCATCAGACGGGCGTGCGCGACATCGCCCACCGGGCGGGCATCAGCCTCGGCAATCTCTACAATCACTTCTCCGGCAAGGAGGCCGTCCTGGCCGAGATCGCACGGATCGAGGCACAGGAACTGGAAGCCTTCCGCACATTGCTCGCCGCAGGCCCGGACCCGAAGGCAACGCTGAAGCGCTTTGTTGAAGACTATGCGGAATACGCAGCCCGCCCGGAGAATGCGGTTCTGGGGCTCGAGATCCTGTCCGAAGCCATCCGCGCGCCGCAGATCGCCTCATTGTTCTCTGGCAACCGCGCCGGACTTGTGACCGGTCTTGCAAAGCTGCTCGAAGAGGGCACGCGCGCTGGCCACTTCCGCGCGTTCGAAGACCCTCGCGAAACGGCAGGCCTCATACTCGACGCCATCGAGGGGCGCGCGCTAAGGGTATTGCTGAAGGACGCAAAAGGCTCCGCAAAGACCACGCTGTGGCGCTTCATCGACGCGGCGACACAGGTTAAGCCGTGAAGCTTGCCCTGATATGTGGCGCAATATCGGTCCTCATTGCCGTCTGCGCCTTCGTCGCGTTGGAATATGTGACCCTGAAGCTGCCGAAGCTTGTCATATCGCCCAATGCGCCGCTCGCAGAAAGGACGCGTGCCCTGGAAGACTGGTTCGACGCGCTCGAGCGCGCCAGAAAATTCAACGGCACGGTCCTGATCGCCCGGGAAGGCAGCACGGTTTTCGAGCGCCATGTCGGCTTTGCCGACGCCGCGACAGGGCGCGCCATCACCAGCAGGACATCCTTCAACCTGGCCTCGGTCTCAAAACACATCACCGCTTTCACGGTCCTGCTGCTTGCGCATGAGGGCAAATTCTCGCTGCACGACCCTCTTGTACGGCACATTCCCGAACTGGGCCGCTATGACGGTGTGACACTCGATCATCTGCTTTCTCATACGTCCGGCATTCCTGACTATGCGCGAAGCCGTAAACTGGCGAAGAGACTGGAGCAGGACGGGGATATCCTGACGCCCGCAAAGCTGATCGGCTGGCTTGCCGCGACGGATGAAGGCCCCATGTTTACGCCGGGCGAAAAGGAAAACTACTCGAACAGCAATTATGCGCTTCTGGCCGAGATCGTTGCACGCGTTTCGGGGCAGTCATTCGCCGACTTCCTGCAATCACGCCTGTTCACCCCTCTGGGAATGCACCGCACGGCAGTCGTCAACGGCATCGAAAACACCAATCTGCTGGAAGACAGGGCCATCGGCTTTCGCAAGCGCTTCCTCTATTTCGGTTCCGACGTTCCCGATGATCTCAACCGTTTTGACGGTGTGGCCGGGGACGGAAACATATATGCGAGCGCCCGCGACCTCATCATCTGGGATCAGGCCCTGCGCCAGGGCACACTGATGCCCGCAGAAGCCTACGAGCCCGCCTATGCGCCCGGGCGCCTGGCGAATGGTGAGATCATTCAGGAAATCGTATTGGGCAAAACCCTCCAGCCCGGACTGGGCTGGAATGTACAGGATTTCCCCATCGTCACGTCTTACGGTCTATGGCAGGGGTTTTCGAATTTCTACTGGCGCGATCTGGAGAACGACACGACGCTCGTCGTCCTCAGCAATGCCGGCATCTTTCTACGCACGGTGATGATCGGTGAAAAACTCGTCGAGTTTGCGCAGACGCTGGGCGACGGCCAGCAGCAGAGCTCAATGCCCGCGCAGCCGTGAGGGAAACGCGGTGCGGCCGCACCTGAACCCGGCTCCACCGCTTCGATCAGATCACGAAGTACACACCTGCCCCGCAACAATAATCAGACTAGAGGAATATCGAAGCTGACGATCCATACGATCATGAACCAATGGAGCGTTCGGGAGAAAATTCGAACTCGGAACCCAGCGGGCGACTGCCCGCCGGCCGGACAGGCCGCCCCGCGGAGCGTCGAGCGAAGCGAGACTGACGTGAGCGACATAGTGGCGGAGAGGATGGGAGAGATTTCGAACCTGACGCCGCAGGCCGCGACCGCGGCCCGGGCTTTCGCCCGCCCCATCGGAGCCGTGAGCGAAGTGAACTGGCGTGAGATCAAGAAAATGGCGGAGAGGGAGGGATTCGAACCCCCGATACCCTTGCGAGTATGCCGCATTTCGAGTGCGGTGCTTTCAACCACTCAGCCACCTCTCCGCGAGATGCTGGTCTGCTGTTGCCAGCGCGGCGCACTAGATAACCGGTGATCGGTTTCGATACAAGGGCCAATCGAAGCCAATCTGCCGCATTTTTCCCGCCTCTGCTTGACCTTCCAGACCTCTTCCGTTATGGACACGCGACCTGCGGCGCGGGAAAACCCCTGCGCCGTTTGTTGTTTAACCATCCAGACTGGCAAAAAGACGGCAGGCCACATGCTGTGGACCCAAGCCGGACCGGACACTGAAAGGCAAAAAGATGTTCGCAGTCATCAAGACCGGCGGTAAGCAGTACCGCGTTTCCGCAAACGACCTGCTTCAGGTCGAGCGCGTCACCGGCGAGCCCGGTGAAATCATTCAGTTTGCAGACGTTCTGGCCGTTGGCGAAGGCGAGGACGTGACCTTCGGCGCGCCGCTCATCGATGGCGCCAGCGTGGCCGCCGAGGTGGTCGAGCAGGGCCGTGGCAAGAAGGTCATCGCTTTCAAGAAGCGTCGCCGCCAGAATTCGCGCCGCAAGCGCGGCCATCGTCAGCTTCTGACCACCGTGCGGATCTCCGAGATCCTGACGGGCGGTGCGAAGCCTTCGAAGAAGGCCGCTGCCAAGCCGGCCGCCAAGGCCGAGGAAAAGCCGGCCAAGAAAGAAGCCGCGCCGAAGAAGGCAGAGGCAAAGGCGGAAGCGCCCGCAGCGGCCGCTCCGCTCTTCACCGCGCCAGCCGGCGAGCCCGACGATCTGACGAAGATCAAGGGCATCGGCCCGGTCGCAGCCGGCCAGCTCGCCGAGCAGGGCATCACCACCTACGCTCAGGTGGCCGCTCTCACCGACGAGGACGTGGTGCGCATCGACGAGGCCATGCCCTTCAGCGCCGACCAGATCAAGGACTGGCGCGAGCAGGCCAAGGAACTGGCGAAATAATCATTCGCCAAAGGGTTGAAATCGGGCGCCTGACGGCGCATTAGGAATGCAAGCGCTCTCCATGAGCGCAAAGGAGCAGAAGAATGGCACACAAAAAAGCTGGTGGTTCGTCGCGCAACGGTCGCGATTCCGAGTCCAAACGCCTTGGTGTGAAGAAATTCGGCGGCGAGAAGGTTCTCGCAGGCAACATCATCATTCGCCAACGCGGCACGAAATGGCATCCCGGCGTCAATGTCGGCATGGGCAAGGATCATACGATTTTTGCGAAAGAGGCAGGTGCTGTCTCCTTCGCGAAGAAAGCCAATGGTCGAACCTACGTGTCCGTAAACCCGATTACGGAGGCAGCGGAGTAGCCGGTCCGCTTCACCAACACCGGCGACCCATCTCGGGGACCGGTGTCTGGACATTCCGGAAATAGGTTCGAAAGGGGAGATGGGTCGCCATCTCCCCTTTCTTTTTGTCCGGAGGAAAACCGATGGTTGCCGAAAGTGAAGACATCGAGAGTGAAAGTCCCAGAGTTGAAATAGATTGCCCGGTCCTCGTCACCGAGCGCCTCGTTCTGCGCATCCCGCGCGACGACGACGTGACCGAACTGGTGGAACTCGCCAACAACCGGCGGCTGGCCGAAATGCTCGGGCGCCTGCCCAACCCCTATCGCGTGACCGATGCGCAAAGCTTCCTGAGCCGCGTTCGCGCCGGCCAGATCAGTGGCTGCACCTACGCCATCACGCTTTCGGAGACCGGCGCCTTCATCGGCTGTGCCGGTGTTGAAAACCGTGCGAATGGCCTGGAAATGGGCTACTGGAT
This sequence comes from Nitratireductor aquibiodomus NL21 = JCM 21793, assembly GCF_000615975.1. Taxonomy (GTDB): domain Bacteria; phylum Pseudomonadota; class Alphaproteobacteria; order Rhizobiales; family Rhizobiaceae; genus Nitratireductor; species Nitratireductor aquibiodomus. The sequence goes on from NZ_BAMP01000038.1 coordinate 18,229, forward strand.
CGGCGAGCCCTACTGGGGGCGGGGATACGCGACAGAGGCTGCGCATGCGCTCGTCGATCTGGCCTTTCGCGCCACGGATATCGACCGGCTGAATGTATCCTGCCGCGTCACCAACACCGCCTCGCGGCGCGTGATCCACAAGTGCGGTTTCCAGTATGCCGGTCAGGGCATGATGGATTCGGTTGTGGCCGGCAGGGTTCCGGTCGAGCGCTATCACCTCGACCGCAGCACCTGGGTCAGTCTCAGAAGCTGGGGCGCCTGAACGGAAGCTGAGAGCAGGCAAGTCCGGGGTCGGGACCTGTCTGCTCTCGCACTTCTGCGCGTGATGCTGTAGACGGTTCTGCGCAACGATACGGAAAGACGATCAAACCCATGAAGTTTCTCGATCAGGCCAAGGTCTATATCCGCTCCGGCGATGGCGGCGCGGGCTCCGTTTCGTTCCGGCGCGAGAAATACATCGAGTTCGGCGGCCCTGACGGCGGCGATGGCGGTCGCGGCGGCGATGTCTGGATCGAGGCCGTTCAGGGCCTGAACACGCTGATCGACTACCGCTACCAGCAGCATTTCAAGGCCAAGACCGGCGTGCATGGCATGGGCCGAAACCGCACCGGCGCCAAGGGCGAGGACGCTGTTCTCAAAGTACCCGTGGGCACGCAGATATACGAGGAAGACAACGAGACGCTCATTTGCGACCTGACCGAAATCGGCCAGCGCTTCAGGCTGGCCAGCGGCGGCAATGGCGGTTTCGGCAACCAGCATTTCAAATCCTCCACCAATCAGGCGCCGCGCCGCGCCAATCCCGGCCTGCCGGGAGAAGAGGCATGGATATGGCTGCGCCTGAAGCTCATCGCCGATGCCGGTCTGGTCGGCCTGCCCAATGCCGGCAAGTCCACATTTCTCGCCACGGTTACCGCGGCCAAGCCCAAGATTGCAGACTATCCCTTCACCACGCTGCATCCCAATCTCGGCGTGGTGCGCATCGACGCGCGCGAATTCGTGATGGCCGACATCCCCGGCCTCATCGAGGGCGCCCATGCGGGCGTTGGCATTGGCGACCGGTTTCTCGGTCATGTGGAGCGCACGCGCGTTCTGCTCCATCTCGTCTCCGCGCGCGAGGAAGACCCCGCCGCCGTCTACACCACCATTCGCGGTGAGCTTGCCGCCTATGGCCACGGCCTCACCGACAAGGCAGAGATCGTCGCACTCAGCCAAGTGGACCTTCTCGACGACGAAGCGCGGGCCGAAAAACAGGCAGCCCTTGCAGAAGCCTGCGGAAGGCGCCCTCTCCTCCTCTCCTCCGCCACCGGCGAAGGCGTACAGGACGTGCTGCGCGCGCTGATGAAGATCATTCAGGACGCGCGCGCCGAAGAAGAAGATGCAGACGCGGCTGACGACCGCTGGCAGAAATAGGCAAATCCCGCATGACCCGCCCCGCGCTCAGCAGTCACCGCCGCATCACCGTCAAGATCGGCTCCGCCCTTCTCGTAGACCGCAAGAAGGGCCTGAAGCGCGAATGGCTTTCCGCGCTGGTCGATGACATTGCCGCACTCAATGCCGATGGTGTCGAGGTGCTGGTGGTCTCGTCCGGGGCCATCGCGCTTGGCCGCACCATTCTGGGTATCGAGCGGCGCACGCTGAAGCTGGAAGAAAGCCAGGCTGCCGCCTCGGTCGGCCAGATCGCGCTCGCCGGCGCGTGGGATGAGGAGCTGCGCAAGCGCGGGCTGAAATCCGGCCAGATCCTCGTAACGCTCGGCGACACGGAAGAGCGCCGCCGCTATCTCAATGTGCGCGCCACCGTCTCCACACTTCTCAAGATGGGCGTCGTTCCCGTCATCAACGAGAATGACACGGTCGCCACCAGCGAAATCCGCTATGGCGACAATGACCGGCTGGCCGCCCGCATCGCCACCATGCTCGGTGCCGATCTTCTGGTTCTGCTGTCCGATGTGGACGGGCTCTACACGGCCCCTCCGGCAAGCGACCCCGATGCGCGTTTCATTCCGGTGGTGGATGCCATCACGCCAGACATCGAGGCCATGGCCGGCGCTGCCGCTTCAGAGCTTTCGCGCGGCGGCATGCGCACAAAGCTCGATGCAGGCCGCATCGCCACGGCGGCAGGAACGGCGATGGTGATCGCCTCGGGCACGCGCCTCAACCCGCTTGCGGCAATCGACAATGGCGCCCGCTCCACCCTCTTCAGGGCGAGCGACACGCCCGTTGGCGCCTACAAGACATGGATCGCCGGTCAGCTCGAGCCGGCGGGCTCGATCACGGTCGATGCCGGCGCAGTTCTGGCGCTTGCCGCAGGAAACTCGCTCCTGCCGATTGGCGTCACCCATGTCTCGGGCAGTTTCGCGCGTGGCGACACGGTGGCCATCCACGGGCCCGACGGGCGCGAAGTGGCGCGCGGGCTGGTTGCCTATGACGCTCCCGATGCCGTAAGAATCGCCGGTCTGAAAAGCGGCGACATTGCCGAAGTGCTCGGATACGAAGCGCGCGCTGCCATGGTGCATCGCGACGATCTGGTCACCGCGCCCCATGCGCGGCACCAGCTGAAGGAAAAGGCGGAGGCTGAATGCTGATGGAAAACAGGCAGGGCAGCGCGGACATTACCGCGCTGATGAACGATCTGGGAGCGCGCGCCCGCGCTGCCGCAGGCCCGTTGTCCATTGCCACGCCACAGAGCAAGAACGCCGCGCTGGAAGCCATGGCCGATGCGCTCACGCGCAATGAAGCAGCGATTCTTAAAGCCAATCGCGAAGACATGGCACGCGGTGAAGCGGCCGGCCTCTCGCCCGCCCTCCTCGACCGGCTGAAGCTTGATTCTGCGCGCATCGCCGGCATGGCCGAAGGCATCCGCGCCATAGCCGCGCTGAAAGACCCGGTCGGCGACGTGATCGCCGCATGGGAGCGGCCCAACGGTCTTCAGATCGAGCGCGTGCGCACGCCGCTCGGCGTCATCGGCGTCATTTATGAAAGCCGACCCAACGTGACTGCCGATGCAGGCGCACTCTGCCTCAAGGCCGGCAATGCGGTGATCCTGCGTGGCGGCTCCGATTCCGCCCGCTCCTCGGCTGCCATTCATGCCTGCCTCGTCGAAGGACTTGAGAAGCCGGCCTGCCCGCCGACGCCATCCAGCGCGTGCCGGTCACCGACCGCGCCGCCGTCGGCGAAATGCTGAAAGGCCTTGGCGGCAATGTCGATGTCATCGTGCCGCGAGGCGGGCGCAGCCTCGTCGAGCGTGTGCAGAGCGATGCACGCGTCCCGGTCTTTTCGCACCTGGAAGGCATCTGCCACCTTTATATCGACCGCTCGGCAGAGACCGACATGGCGGTTTCCATCGCCGCCAATGCCAAGATGCGGCGCACCGGCATCTGCGGCGCCGCCGAAACCCTGCTCGTGGATCGGGAAGGAGCCGACCGGCTTTTGCTTCCGGTTCTCTCCGCCCTGAAAGAAGCCGGTTGCGCCATTCGCGGCGATGAAGAGGTCTGCGCCCGCTTCGCCTCGGCCGCGTCTGCCACAGACGAGGACTGGGGCACGGAGTATTTAGATGCCATCATCTCGGTAAGGCTGGTGGACGGCGTCGATGAAGCGATCCGCCATATCGGCACATGGTCCTCGCACCACACCGAGGCCATCGTCGCCGAAGATGCGACAGCCGTTGAGCGTTTCTTCAACGAGATCGATTCCGCCATTCTGCTTCACAACGCCTCCACCCAGTTCGCCGATGGCGGCGAGTTCGGCATGGGTGCGGAAATCGGCATCGCCACCGGCAAGATGCATGCGCGCGGGCCGGTCGGCGTCGAACAGCTCACCTCGTTCAAATACCGCGTTCGCGGCTCCGGCCAGACCCGGCCGTGAGCCCGGATGATTTGATGCCGGTGCCTGCTTCGCCTCCCTCTGTCCCGGCGCGCTATCTGCGCATGCCCCATGTGGAGCCGGGCATGGCTGTCGGGCTCTTCGGCGGGTCGTTCAACCCGCCCCATGCGGGTCACGCGCTGGTCGCCGAGATCGCCATGCGCAGGCTCAGCCTCGATCAGCTCTGGTGGATCGTCACGCCGGGAAATCCGCTGAAAAGCCACCGCGAGCTCGCGCCCCTTGCCGCGCGCATTGCGATTTCTGAAAAATGCACCAGCGATCCGCGCGTCAAGGTGACCGCCTTCGAGGCCGGTCACCGCATCCGCTATACCGCAGACACGATCGACCTTGTTCAGATGCGCAATCGCGGCGTCGATTTTGTCTGGATCATGGGGGCCGACAACCTGCGTGACTTTCACCGCTGGGAGCGCTGGCGCCACATCGCCCGCTCCATGCCCATCGCGGTAATCGATCGCCCGGGCTCCACACTGGCCTTTCTCTCATCCACCATGGCCAAGACATTCGACCATGCCCGTATCGACGAGGACGACGCACCAATTCTTGCTCGCAGCAGACCGCCGGCCTGGACATTCATCCACGGTCCCCGCTCCTCGCTGTCCTCGACGGCCATCAGAAATGCGGCCAAAGAGGCACAGTAACCGCCAGGCTCCGTGAAAACATGTGATCGGCGATGTCTTGAAACTGTTAAGAGACTCTGCCTATCTATTGGGTACCATTGGCGCATGCGCCAATGGTGAGCTTGTTCTTATTGGAAAGGAAAGACACTGAGAACAGCAATGACGAAGAAGGCTGACGTGGTGCCTTCGCCGGCCGAAGCCAGTCGGAATCTGGTTTCTCAGGCCGTTGAAACAGCCCTCACGAGTCTGGAAGACTCCAAGGCGGAAAACATCATCTCCATTGATATCCAGGGCAAATCCCCGCTCGCCGATCATATGATCATCGCGTCGGGGCGCTCGCATCGCCATGTCGCGGCGGTGGCGGATCATCTGATTCGTGCGCTCAAGGAGGCCGGCCTTGGCAATGCCAAGGTCGAAGGTCTGAGTGGCGCCGACTGGGTGTTGATCGATACGGGCGACATTGTCGTTCACGTCTTCCGTCCGGAAGTTCGGGAGTTTTACAACATCGAAAAGATGTGGCAGGCCCCCGATCTGGAGGATGAAACGGTTCACTGACCGCCGTCGGCAACGACGGCGCCCATGAGCCACCTCCGCCCACCGGGCAGAGAGGCTGGAATGCATATCGCGATTTGTGCCGTGGGCCGGATGAAGGCCGGCCCCGAGAGGGATTTGGCGGACCGTTATCTGGAGCGTTTCGCAAGGAGCGGCCCGGCTGTCGGCCTGGAGTTTTCAGGCGTCAGCGAGATCGTCGAAAGCCGCGCCAAATCCACCGACGAACGGCGGCGCGAGGAAAGCCGCAGGATCGCGCAGATGCGCCCGGAAGGGGCAGCCCTTTTCCTGCTCGACGAGCGCGGCAGGAACCTCACGTCCCGACAGTTGAGCGAAGCGATCGCGGATTTGCGCGATCAGGGCCGCCGCAGCCTCACCATTGTCATCGGCGGGCCTGACGGGCATGACGCCGAACTGCGTCAGGCGGCGGACCGCACCATCGCCTTCGGCGCGCAGACATGGCCGCACCAGATTGTGCGTCTCATGCTGGCCGAACAGCTCTACCGGACATCGACCATTCTTTCCGGTCATCCCTATCATCGCGACTGAGCGGTTTTTGCCCTGTTTTCACATCCGCGCCCAGTGTTTTCACATTCGTGCATTGACATCCGGCAAAATACAACCAAAAATTGCATACGGCTGCCACATGGTTGATGTTTCCTTAAGGAAAATTGGCCTATGCTGTCTCTGAATGACCTCCACCCCGCGTAGAACGGCAGACCAGGGATGAAGAAAGCGCTCGTGCCGCGCCCATATCTCGCCCGTCTCAGGACGGCCGCTACTGCTGCGGCCGTCTTCTGCGTTCTCCCCGCCCCTGTCCTTGCACAGGATGGAATTCAGGTCCTGGAGACCCAGCACAACAAGAGCCAGGTTGAGTTTCAGGACGTTAATCGAGAGATCGCTCTGACCGAAAAGCGGCTGGCCGAGATCGCCGCCGAGATCGATACGATCAGGAATGACAATGCCGCAATCACGGCAGCCCTCATTCAGGCAGCGAAGACGGAACGCAAGCTCAGCGAGGACATCGATACGATCTCGCTGCGCCTGACCAGACTGCGGCATGAAGAGAGCTACCTGCGCGAGTCGCTCCAGTCCCGTCGCGGTGTGCTGGCCGAGGTGCTCGGCGCGCTGCAGCGCATGGGCCTCAACCCGCCACCGGCCATTCTCGTGCGCCCGGAGGATGCCCTCGCATCGGTGCGCAGCGCCATCCTTCTCGGTGCGGTCGTGCCTGAACTGCGCGCGGAAACGGAAATCCTGATCGGCGACCTGCGCGATCTTTCCCGCATCGTCACATCGATCGAGGGCGAGCGCGACAAACTTCAAAAAACCGTGACCGGGCAGGCCGAGGAGAAGAAGCGGCTGGCCCTGCTTCTGGATGAAAAGAAGCGTCTCCAGCAGGAAGCGGAGAACCGCATGGCAGCCGAGCAGCAGCAGGCAGAGGCACTGGCCGCGCGCGCCACCAGCCTGCAGGAGCTGATCGGATCGCTCGAGACGGAAATCTCCTCTCTGCGCAAGGCGGAAGCCGAGCGTGCGCGGAGGTTGAGCGAGCCGACCTCGCCGGAGAACCGCCTTGGCGCCGGTGCGACATTTGCGAAACGCACCGGCGGGGTAGCCCTGCCCGTGTCGGGCCAGTTTGCAGCCCGATTCGGCGAAGACGACGATACCGGCGCGCCACTTCAGGGCGACATCCTAAGAACACAATCCGGCGCGATCGTTACCGCACCCGCGGGGGCGACGGTACTGTACGCAGGACCGTTCCGTTCCTATGGTCAGCTATTGATACTCAACGCCGGCGACGGTTATCATATCGTGCTTGCCGGTTTGGATAAGGTAAGCGTGACGCTGGGGCAATCCGTTTTGGCGGGCGAACCAATCGGCATGATGGGGGAAGCTCGTCTGGCAAGCATCGCAGGCCCGGGGACCGAGGACGTTACACCCGAGCTGTATGTCGAGTTCAGGAAGAACGGAAAACCGATCGATCCTAAACCCTGGTGGGCTCCGGGACACTCTGGAAGGACAGGAAATGAAACGTAACTTGTCGCTATTGTTTGCCGGCGCCCTGCTGGGCGCATCCGCGGTTTCGCTTCTCCACGGTACGAGCGGCTTTTCGGCGAACGCCGCGGGTTCGGATACCTACCGGCAGCTTGCGATCTTCGGCGACATCTTCGAGCGCGTACGCTCCCAGTATGTAACCCCGCCCGACGACAAGAAGCTGGTGGAGAGCGCCATCAACGGCATGCTCACCTCGCTTGATCCGCACTCGTCCTATCTCGACCCGGATGCCGCCAAGGACATGCGGGTTCAGACCAAGGGCGAGTTCGGTGGCCTTGGCATTGAAGTGACCATGGACAACGAACTGGTCAAGGTGGTTGCGCCCATTGACGACACACCCGCCTCGCGCGCCGGTGTTCTGGCCGGCGACCTGATCTCGGCAATCGACGGCGAAGAAGTGCGCGGCATGTCGCTCAACGACGCCGTCGACAAGATGCGCGGGCCGGTCAACACGCCGATCGAGCTCACCATTCTGCGCGAGGGCGCGGACAAGCCGATCGAACTGACGATCGTGCGCGACATCATCAAGGTAAAGGCCGTCAAGTTCCGCGTGGAGGAAGACGTCGGCTATCTGAAGATCACCTCCTTCACCGAGAAGACCTTCGACGACCTGATGAGCGCCATTGACACGATCAGCAAAGAGGTGCCGGACGACGAGCTGAAAGGCTATGTGCTCGATCTCCGTCTCAATCCGGGTGGCCTACTCGATCAGGCGGTCAGCGTCTCCGATGCTTTCCTCGACCGCGGCGAGATCGTCTCGACGCGCGGACGCGAGGCCAACGACATCGCCCGCTTCGATTCGCGGCCTGGCGATGTGCTCAACGGCAAGCCTGTGATCGTGCTCATCAACGGTGGTTCGGCAAGTGCCTCCGAGATCGTTGCCGGCGCGCTGCAGGACCATCGCCGCGCCACGGTCCTCGGCACTCAGTCCTTCGGCAAGGGTTCGGTGCAGACCATCATCCCGCTCGGCGAGAATGGCGCCCTGCGCCTCACCACCGCGCTCTACTACACGCCGTCCGGCGAATCGATCCAGGGCAAGGGCATCACGCCCGACATCAAGGTCGACCAGCCACTCCCGGAAGAGTTACAGGGCCGCGACCTCCGTCGGGGCGAATCGGACCTTCGCGGGCACATCAAGGGTGAGGAAGAGGATGAGGAAGGTTCCGGCTCGATCGCCTATGTCCCGCCGGATGCCAAGGACGACATGCAGCTCAATGCAGCGCTTGAACTGCTGCGCGGCGAAAAAACTGATCCCGCTTTCCCGCCAAATCCTGACAAAGCGGTCATGAATCAGTAAGTATCGAATTGTCATCGCCGGTTTCAGGCAATCCGGCGATGACATTCAGGCGACACAACACGCCGGTAAACCGAATTTCGCGCGCGGCGATGCGCTTCACGGGCTGAGATTTGGAATGACTGAACATTGGAGCGGCAATCCTTCAGCGAAGGAGATGACCGGTCTGGATTCTTGGCCCTCGGCCATCGTAACGGGCGGGTATGATTTCGGGGAACAGAGACATAGACCGGCCACTCGGCCGTGATAACCGGCCCGAAAAGCCGAAACGACGGGGCATCTTCACCACAGAACGCTTACTGGTGGGCCTTGTCGCCGTTGCAATTCTCGGCGTCTCCACCGCCGTGGCGCTGCGCGACCGCCCGTTCCGCACGCCCTCGGCAATCGCCGTAACGGAGCCGGTGGAGCAGACAATTGCCGAAGCGACGGCGCCGGAGCCCACGGCGGAAGCGCGGGAACAGGGCGCGCCGAACGCCTCGATCACGCGTCTCGGTCCGGAAGAACCTGCCAGCAACGGTGTCATTGTCATCCGCGATCCTTCGGCCATGGGACAGCACCCGAGGCTTGCACATCTTCCCGACCGGGCACTGATCGAGGAATCGGAAACGGGACCGTTGCCCGTGCGCGACGCCGGCGGCCGCCGCCCGTTCGACGTCTATGCCCGTTCGTGGTCGGGCACGCGGGGCGCCAGGATCGCCGTCATCGTCGGCGGCCTGGGGCTTTCGCAGACAACCACGCAGGAAGCGATTGAAACGCTGCGCCCGGAAATCACGCTGGCCTTCGCGCCGGCCGGCAACAGTCTGGGCCGCTGGATGCAGGCCGCGCGCAAGGCAGGGCATGAGGTTGTTCTGCAGGTGCCAATGGAGCCCTTCGGCTACCCTGCGCCCAATCCGGGCCGCAACACGCTCACCCGTGGACGCTTCGTCCGCGGAAAACCTGTCCCGCCTGCGCTGGGCACTTTCGCGCATCACCAACTATACCGGAGTCATGAACTATATGGGCGGGCGTTTCACCGCCGATTCGGAGCCCATGGGCGACATCATGGCCGAGCTGGGCAAGCGCGGGCTTATGTATATCGACGACGGCACATCCGCGCGCAGTGTTGCGCAGGACCTCGCGCTTCAGGAAGGGGTTCCCTTCGCGGCGTCCGACGTGCTGATCGACCCCACCGGAAACAACCGCCGCCCCGAGCGTGGCGAGATCCTGAAGAAGCTCGACGAACTGGAGCGCATCGCCCGCGCCAGAGGCTTCGCCATCGGCACGGGCTCGGCGTTCGATGAAACCATAGACACCGTCGCCGAATGGGCTGGCGAGGTCACCGCGCGCGGGATAGAACTTGTCCCGATTTCGGCGCTCGCCGCCGACCCGCAGCCCCGATAGCATTGGAAACCCCAGCAATGGCCAGGAACAATATGTCCGCAAATGACCTGCCTTATCGCCCATGCGTTGGCATCATGGTGCTGAACGGCAGGGGTCTCGCCTGGGCAGGCCGGCGCATCGTACAGCCGGATACCGACGAACTGTCCGGCGCGACGCAGCTCTGGCAAATGCCCCAGGGCGGTGTCGACAAGGGCGAAGATCCGCGAGAAGCGGCCTATCGCGAGCTCTACGAGGAAACCGGCATCAAGTCCGTCTCATTCCTCGCTGAAACGCCTGAATGGATTACCTACGATCTGCCCGAGCATCTCATAGGCGTAGCGCTCAAGGGCAAGTATCGCGGTCAGAAGCAGAAATGGTTCGCCTTCCGCTTCGAGGGGCAGGATACGGAGATTGCCATCAACCCGCCGCCCGGTGGTCACGAGGCCGAGTTCGACATGTGGGAGTGGAAGCCCATGACGGACCTGCCGAAGCTGATCGTGCCGTTCAAGCGCAAGGTCTATGACAGCGTGGTCGACGCCTTTCGTCATCTTGCGCCCTGAAGCGGTCTCATCAAGAAATGCGATGAGACCGCCAAGCCTGAAATCACCGTTCTCTCTCTGGCGCAGGCACCTCAATCCCCGACGGTCACCGTCTGCCCGCGCACGGGCTCCCCGCGTTCCTGCAACACGCCATCGGCCCTGTAATTCTGGAACTGGGCCGGCAGCCCTTCACCGGCGGTGAGGTCCGGCGTGGTCTGCATGTGCATATGCAGATGCGGTTCGGATGTGTTCCCGCTGTTGCCACAGCGACCGATTTCCTGGCCGCTGCGCACACGCTCACCTGTCTCGACCGTCACCGAGCCACGGCGCAGATGCGCGAGGAACACGAACTCTCCCTCTCCCAGGTCCAGCACCACATGATTGCCCGCCGGCCGCTGCGCGTCCGTCTCGCCGATGGCCTGATCGGGCAAGCCGTCTACGCGTGCGACCACCGTTCCGTCTGCCGGCGCAAGGATCGCACGGTCCCAGCAATGGTAGTCCGTCAGCCTGGCCCCGTCTCCGCTGTGCGATTTCCCGTCTTTGTGAACCACGAAGTCATAGGCAAAGCGCTGTGCCGGGGTCTCGGCATGGTAGTTCTCCTCCAGAGTGCGGCCACCCCAGAAGACATACCACTCACCCTCGAAGGGCAGGCGAAGCGCGGCGCGTGTTTCGTAGTTGAGATGCGTGGAAACAGCTTCCTCGGGCACACGCCGCACATAGAAGCCTGCGATACTATCGTCAGGGCCAAAACTCCATTGCCAGACGACATCCGCCCCGCTCGCATGGGTGGCACGGCGGCGGTACGTCCGGAGCGTGCTGCGCCGCTCCGTCTGCTCATCGAGAATGCCGGTCTGCGGGCCGAATGTCAGCCTCACCGACGCCTGGAAGCCCTTGAGGTGATTCAGGCTACCAAGCGCGGCCTGCATCTTGCCCGACATCCGTGACCACACATCTTCCGCAGAACCCGTTTGAAAAACCTCAGTGAAGTGTCGGCCAAGCTGCAGTGTCCGGAGATCCGGTTCCTGAGCGTAAACGCCACTGCCTGCCGCAACCGCGACGACACCAGAAAGCAGGCCAGTCAGCTTGCGTATAATCATCGAAATCGCTCCAGATCACAGTCCGCGTTATTCTAGATCGCCGTGCGTCCATTCGGACGCACAAAGGACGATCTAAACTATTGATGGAGCATCGGAGTAGCCCGAAAACCGGATTCCACTTTTCGGTCCGATGCTCTAACCCGGCAATCTCATCCGACTGTTACAGGCTCAAACGAAAAAAGCCGGGCGCTGGCCCGGCTTTTCCCTCAAACAAACGGCCAATCAGGCTGGAAGGATAGCGCCTTCCAGCGTTGTCAGCTGATGCAGGAACTCTTCGGCACGCAGGCGTGTCTCGTGATCCTTGGCGTCTTCGATATCCTCACGGGCATCCTGGATACGACGCGCAAGGTCTTCACGATTGATGTCGTCCACATGCACTGCCGATTCGGCCAGAACGGTGCAGCTATCGGGGAGAATGTCGGCAAAACCGCCGAAAACCACATAGCGTTCCGTTTTGCCGTCGGCAGCAACGGCCACCACGCCCGGCTTGATGCTGGTCATGGTCGGCGCGTGGGTCGCCATGACGGTCAGTTCGCCCTCGGTGCCGGGAATGACAACCGATTCGACATCCTGGGAAACCAGAAGCCGCTCGGGCGAGACCAGATCGAATTTGAAGGATTGAGCCATCGTGTCCTACCGGTTTGGCATGAAGGCGGGAGGTTCGTGCGAACCTCCCGGTCATAGCCTGGGTCAGGCTGCTTCCGCTGCCAGCTTCTGTGCCTTCTCGACAGCCTGCTCGATCGTGCCAACCATGTAGAAGGCAGCCTCCGGCAGGTGATCGTATTCACCGTCGCACAGACCCTTGAACGAGCGGATCGTGTCTTCCAGGTCCACGAAGAGACCCGGCGAGCCGGTGAACACTTCTGCGACGAAGAAGGGCTGCGACAGGAAGCGCTCGATCTTGCGGGCGCGGGCAACCGTCAGCTTGTCCTCTTCGGAAAGCTCGTCCATGCCGAGAATGGCGATGATGTCCTGCAGCGACTTGTAGCGCTGGAGAATTTCCTGCACCTGACGCGCCACCTGATAGTGCTCCTCGCCGACGATCGTCGGGTCGAGCATGCGCGAGGTCGAATCGAGCGGATCCACGGCCGGGTAGATGCCCTTTTCCGAGATGGCGCGGTTCAACACGGTCGTTGCGTCCAAGTGGGCGAACGAGGTTGCCGGCGCCGGGTCGGTCAGGTCGTCGGCGGGCACGTAAATGGCCTGCACCGAGGTGATCGAGCCCTTCGTGGTCGTGGTGATGCGCTCCTGCAGGGCGCCCATGTCGGTCGCCAGCGTCGGCTGGTAGCCCACGGCCGAAGGAATACGGCCGAGAAGCGCCGACACCTCGGAGCCCGCCTGCGTGAAGCGGAAGATGTTATCGACGAAGAACAGAACGTCCTGGCCCTGATCACGGAAGTGCTCGGCAACCGTCAGGCCGGTCAGAGCAACACGGGCGCGCGCGCCGGGCGGCTCGTTCATCTGGCCGAACACGAGGGCGCATTTGGAACCTTCGGTCGAGCCATTGTTCTTGGCTGGATCCTGGTTCACGCCGGACTCGATCATCTCGTGGTAGAGATCGTTGCCCTCACGGGTACGCTCACCAACGCCGGCGAACACGGAGTAACCGCCATGCGCCTTGGCGACGTTGTTGATAAGTTCCTGAATGAGAACGGTCTTGCCAACGCCGGCGCCGCCGAACAGGCCGATCTTGCCGCCCTTGGCGTAAGGAGCGAGCAGGTCGACAACCTTGATGCCCGTGACCAGGATCTCGGCTTCCGTGGACTGGTCCACATAGTCGGGAGCTGGCTGGTGGATGGCGCGGGTGCCGTCGCCCTTCACAGGACCGGCTTCGTCGATGGCCTCGCCGACCACGTTCATGATACGGCCAAGCGTTGCGTCACCGACCGGAACCGCGATCGGGCTGCCCGCATCGCGAACTTCCATGCCGCGGACCAGACCCTCGGTGGAGTCCATGGCGATGCAGCGAACCGTGTTCTCGCCGAGGTGCTGCGCCACTTCGAGCACAAGGCGGTTGCCCTGGTTGTCGGTCTCCAGAGCGTTCAGGATCGCCGGCAGGTGATCCTCGAACTGCACGTCGACAACGGCGCCGATGACCTGGCGGATCGTGCCGGTTGCGCCAGTTGCTTTCTTTGCTGCGGTGCTGCGGGTGGAAGCCGTCTTGCGTGCCGGAGCCGCCTTCTTTGCGGCAGTCGCGGACGCCGTCTTCGGGGTCGCTGCTTTGGCCATGTTCGTTTAACCTCTTCGGTCCGTTAGAGCGCTTCCGCGCCCGAAATGATTTCGATCAGTTCCTTGGTGATCTGCGCCTGGCGCTGGCGGTTGTATGTGATCGAAAGCTTGTCGATCATCTCGCCTGCGTTGCGCGTCGCGCTGTCCATGGCAGTCATCTTGGCGCCCATCTCACCGGCTGCGTTCTCAAGAAGCGCACGGAAGATCTGCACCGAAATGTTGCGTGGGATCAGATCCGCAAGAATGGAAGGCGCATCCGGCTCGTATTCGTAAACCGCATCCGAACCTTCGCCGGCGTCCTCTGTGGGAACCGCTGCGGGGATGATCTGCAGCGCGGTCGGCACCTGAGACATCACCGACTGGAATTCGGAGTAGAACAGTGTGCAGATGTCGAACTCGCCCTTCTCGAACAGGCCGATCACCTGACGGGCGATCTCATGCGCGTTCTCGAAGCCGATCTTCTTCACCTCGCGCAGGTCCACGCGATCGATGATCAGGTCGCCATGGTCACGACGCAGGATGTCGTAACCCTTTTTGCCGACGCAGAGCACCTTCACCGTCTTGCCGTCCCGCAGAAGTGCGCGGATGTGCTCGCGCGCCTTCTTGGCGATCTGGCTGTTGAAGCCGCCGCAAAGACCGCGCTCGGCCGTGGCGACGACCAGGAGATGCACGTCGTCCTTGCCGGTGCCGGCCATCAGCGGCGGCGCGTCGGTTCCCGACACGGCGCCGGCGATGTTGGCGAGCACGGTTCCCATGCGTTCGGCATAGGGCCGCGCAGCCTCGGCCGCCTCCTGGGCGCGCTTCAGTTTCGCCGCGGCGACCATCTGCATCGCCTTGGTGATTTTCTGCGTCGCCTTGACCGAGGCGATCCGGTTGCGAAGTTCCTTAAGGGAAGCCATGCTCGCTTAGCCTCAGGCGAAGTTCTTGGCGAATGCGTCGATCTGTGCCTTGAGCTTCTCACGCAGATCGTCGGAAAGCGCCTTTTCCTTGCGGATCGCTTCCAGCACGTCCTTGCCGTCCGCACGCATGTGCGAAAGCAGGCCCTGCTCGAAACGGGTGACGTCGGCAAGCGGCAGCTTGTCGAGGTAGCCATTCACACCGGCAAAGATCACGGCAACCTGCTCTTCCGTCTTCAGCGGCGAGAACTGCGGCTGCTTCAGGAGTTCGGTCAGGCGTGCACCGCGGTTGAGCAGGCGCTGGGTCGAGGCGTCGAGGTCAGAACCGAACTGCGCGAACGCAGCCATTTCACGGTACTGGGCGAGCTCACCCTTAATGGAGCCGGCAACCTGCTTCATCGCCTTGATCTGGGCTGCGGAGCCGACGCGCGACACCGACAGACCGACGTTCACGGCCGGGCGGATACCCTGGAAGAACAGGTTGGTCTCGAGGAAGATCTGTCCGTCGGTGATCGAGATCACGTTGGTCGGAATGTAGGCCGACACGTCGTTTGCCTGCGTCTCGATGACCGGCAGAGCGGTGAGCGAACCAGCGCCCTGCTCGTCGTTCATCTTCGCCGCGCGCTCGAGCAGGCGGGAATGCAGGTAGAACACGTCGCCCGGATAGGCTTCGCGGCCCGGCGGGCGGCGCAGCAGGAGCGACATCTGACGGTAGGCGACGGCCTGCTTGGACAGATCGTCATAGGCGATCACGGCATGCTTGCCGTTGTCGCGGAAATATTCGCCCATGGCGCAGCCGGCAAACGGAGCCAGGAACTGCATCGGAGCGGCGTCGGAAGCGGTTGCGGCGACGATGATCGAGTATTCGAGAGCGCCGCGCTCTTCCAGAACCTTCACAAGCTGTGCAACCGTGGAGCGCTTCTGGCCAACGGCGACATAGACGCAGTAGAGCTTCTGGCTCTCGTCGTCACCGTCGTTGAGCGGCTTCTGGTTGAGGAAGGTGTCGAGAACGATGGCGGTCTTGCCGGTCTGGCGGTCGCCAATGATCAGCTCGCGCTGGCCGCGACCGATCGGGATCAGTGCGTCAACGGACTTGAGACCCGTGGACATCGGCTCGTGAACCGATTTGCGGGGAATGATGCCCGGCGCTTTTACGTCAACGCGTGCGCGTTTCTTGGCCTTGATCGGGCCTTTGCCGTCGATCGGGTTGCCGAGCGCGTCAACAACGCGACCAAGCAGCTCCGGACCGACCGGAACGTCCACGATGGCGCCCGTGCGCTTCACCGTGTCGCCTTCTTTAATGTCACGGTCGCTACCGAAGATAACGACGCCGACATTGTCGACTTCCAGGTTGAGCGCCATGCCGCGGATGCCGCCTGGGAACTCCACCATCTCACCGGCCTGGACATTGTCCAGACCATAGACGCGGGCAATGCCGTCGCCCACGGAGAGCACCTGGCCAACTTCTGAAACTTCGGCTTCCTTGCCGAAGTTCTTTATCTGATCCTTCAGAATTGCGGAAATTTCCGCCGCACGGATGTCCATCAGCCGACCTCTTTCAGTGCAAGCTTGAGCGAATTGAGTTTGGTTTTGAGCGATGTGTCGATCTGGCGCGAGCCCATCTTGACCACCAGCCCGCCGAGAATGGAGGGATCAACGGAAACGTTGATTGAAACGTCCTTGCCAGCCACTGCCTTGAGGGCGGCCTTCAGTTCCTTCTCCTGCGTCGCGTTGAGCGCATGCGCTGCCGTCACGTCCGCCGTGGTCTCACCGCGATCTTCTGCGGCAATGTGGCGGAATGCGCGGATCATCTGCGGAACGGCGAACAGACGCCGGTTCTTCGCCACGACACGCAGGAAATTGCCGACCAGGTCCGTGATTTTGGCCTTGTCGAGAACGGCGCTGATCGCCTTCAGCTGATCGTCCGCGGAAAAAACCGGGCTCTCGACCAGACGCTGAAGATCGTCGCTGCCTTCAAGAAGCTTTTCGAAACGACCGAGATCGGCCTCGACTGTGGAAATCGCCTTGCTTCCTTCGCCAGTTCGAAAAGCGAACCAGCGTAGCGCCCTGCCATTCCGGAAATCATGGAGCCAGATTGTGCCACGGGATGGTCATCTCTCATGCATAGAAGGCCACAAGATTTTTTGCTGGAGCACCGAGCTCGGGCTAAATCTCTGACCTGATTGAATTTTTCCCCTCGCAAAAAGACATAGGACATGCCTTCCTGCTGAAAGCCGATTGCCGTCTAGCACAGGCTTCCGAGAGTCGCAACACGCATAGCCCCCGGCAAACCGGTTGCTTTGTCGCAGTTTCGACGCATTTTTGATCTGTCAGGCAACGAATCCCATCACGAAGGCCAGCGGCAGCACCGCCAGAACGAGCGACAGAAGCAGAAACAGCCAGCTATAAAGCGCCTTCGCACCATCCGAGAGCATCGAGATCACACAGCCGAAAGCCGACACGGCCCACGCTGCGCCAAGCGCCAGATAGATGAAGGGCTGCGCCAGCATCATCGCCGCCAGCCCGAAACCGATATAGAAACCGCCGATGATGGCGCGCGGCACGACCAGCATTTCGGTGCGCTCCGCCGCCGGCTGCAGCCGGAAGAGACGCAGGGCCAGCCTGGGCATGAACATGACGAACAGGCCGATGAAGATCGTCACCGCCGCCGCCGACCAAGCCAGCCATTCGCCCTGGGTTACCGGCCATGGAAAGGAGAACTGCATCTGAAACCCCCGTTTGCGGATTGCGGCCCGAAAAGGCCTATTTCAAGCTTCGGCTCTCTTATCCTGTTTCAACCCCCGGACGGCATAGCGCACCAGCCACACTTCACAGAAAACTCTGCGGATCGATGTCCACCTGAACCCGCACCGAGCCGCGCGGCCTTGGCCCTGCCTTGATCATGTCGCGCAGAAAGCCCTGAATGTCCGCGCGGCGCGTGCCATGCACCAGCAGCCGAAACCGGTGCCTTCCGGCCACCAGCGCCAGCGGCGCTTCGGCAGGGCCGAGCACATCCACCTCATCGGCGCGAGGCGCCGCACGCCGCAGCGCGCGTGCATGGCTTTCGGCCTCCTGGCGCGTGGCTGCACTCACGATGATGCCGGCAAGCCTGCCAAATGGAGGAAGCCCCGCCCGTTCGCGCTCGGCTGTCTCGCGCTCATAAAACGCCTCCGCATCGCCCGTCACGATCGCCCGCATCACCGGATGTTCCGGCTGATAGGTCTGCAACAGGCCGAGGCTCTTTCGCCCCGTGCGGCCGGCACGCCCCGTCACCTGCGCCAGAAGCTGAAAGGTGCGCTCCGCCGCGCGCGGATCGCCATTGGCCAGCCCCAAATCCGCGTCGATCACACCCACCAGCGTCATGCCGGGAAAATTGTGCCCCTTGGCCACAAGCTGCGTGCCGATGATGATGTCTGCCTCGCCCTTGGCGATGGCCTCCAGTTCCAGCCGCAGCCGCTTCACGCCCCCCATCATCGTCGGATGACAGCATGATGGTGCGCGCATCGGGAAAAAGCTGGTCCACCTCTTCGGTGATTCGCTCCACCCCCGGCCCGCAGGCCACCAGATGGTCGAGCGTCCCGCATTCCGGACAGGCCTCCGGGCGCGGCTCGTTATAGCCGCAGTGATGGCACACAAGCTGCCGCCGAAAACGGTGCTCGACCAGCCAGCTCGAACAGTCCGGACATTGAAACCGATGCCCGCACACCCGGCACAAGGTCAGCGGCGCATAGCCGCGCCGGTTGAGAAACAGAAGCGACTGCTCACCTCTGGCCAGCGTCTTCTTCATCTCCTCGATCAGCACCGGCGAGAGGAAACCGCCACGCTCGGGCGCCGCCTTGCGCATGTCGATGGTGGCAAGGTCGGGCAGCGCCGCATCGGCAAAGCGCGAGGAAAGCACGATCCGCTCATAGCGGCCCTGATTGGCGTTGACCCGGCTTTCAAGCGATGGCGTTGCAGAGGCAAGCACCACCGGAAAGCCGCCAATGTGCCCACGCACCACGCCCATGTCGCGCGCATTGTAGAAGACACGGTCTTCCTGCTTGTAGGCCGGGTCGTGTTCCTCATCGATCACGATCAGCCCAAGCTCGCGAAAGGGCAGGAACAGCGCCGAGCGTGCGCCCGCCACCACCCGCAGCTGCCCTTCGGCCACCTGCCGCCAGACACGCTCGCGCTTCTTCGGCGCAAGGTCGGAGTGCCATTCGGCGGGCTTTGCACCAAACCGGTCATGAAAGCGTTCAAGAAAGGCCTGTGTCAGCGCGATCTCGGGAATGAGGATCAAAACCTGCTTGCCCCGCTCCAGCGCAGCCGCCACTGCCTCGAAATAGACCTCCGTCTTGCCCGAACCCGTCACACCGTCGATCAGAGTCACGCTGAAGGCATCGGTGCCGGCCTTTTCCCGCAGGCGCGCGGCGGCTTCCGCCTGCCCATCGGTCAGCGTCGCGCGCCCGAATGTCGGGTCGGGCAGAGCCACCACCGGGCGCGGCGGGATCGAAACCGTCTCGAATACGCCCTGCGTGCGCAAACCCTCGATCACGCTGGAGGAGACGCCAGCGGCATCGGGCAAGCCCCGCCTTGGTCCATGCCTGGCCGTCGGCCG